>JAFECH010000376.1 GCA_018242255.1 Pseudomonadota bacterium
GGGCGCCCCGCGTGGGGAACGGCAAGGGCATCGCGGCAACCGCGATCGCGGACGGGACCGGCCCGCATACCAGGGCGAAGGCCGCCCTGACCGCCCGGCAGTGTTCGGCGTGGCCGACGGGGATCGTCCAGCACGCCATGAACGATCGGAACGTCCGGTACGTCACGAACGTTCAGAGCGTCCGGTGCGCCACGAACGTGCAGAACGTCCCACGCGCGCCGGCGCACAGGACCGTTCCGACCGCCAGCCGCGCTCGGATCGCCAGGAACAGCGTCCTGAGCGTCGTGAACGCTCCGATCGTCACGAACGCCCGGATCGCGACCAGCGTCCGCACCGCGATCAGCACGCGCGTCCACGCAATGGCCAAGCAAATACTGGCAACGACGATCGCCGCCGTGAGGCCGGCCCGAACGGCCATCATCGCCCGAAGGATCACCGCAACGAACTGCGGCACGATCATCGCGGAGAAAACGGCCACGATCACCGCCACTTGGCGCATCGCCATGCTGAAGGTCGCCACCGCGACGACGCCAACGGCGCCAATCGCGAGGCGGGTCATGCTCCGAGAAAGCCGCAGCGTCATGCCGACGGCCGCAAGCCGTGGGGCAATGAAGGCGGCGCCCCGAAGTTCATGAAGCGCCGCGACGACGGCAACCGCGCGCGTCCTGCCCGCTGAGTTGCACGTTGCACGGCGCGATCAGCCCGCTGATCGAAACATCATCGAGCCCGGCCATAAAAATGGCCGGGCTTTTTATTGCCCGGCCAAAGTCGAAACCAGTGGCGCAAGAACAGGAGAAGACTGGAACGCCTTAACCCTTCTTATCGGGCTCGGCCGGAGCCTGCTCCGGTCCGCCATCGTTGTCGTTGTTGTCCTGCATCTGCGGTCCGTCATCAGAGCCAGGTCCCATCATGCCAGGACCCATACCGGGACCCATGTGCGGACCGCCGTGCCCGAACCAGCCATGATCGCGACCGCCCGGACCCCAGCCTTCAGCGAACCGATGGCCGTGAGGTCCGTGACCGAAGCCCGGACGCAGATCATGAATGAGCGGACGCAGCACTTCTTTCTGCTCATCCGACAGCGACGCATAGAACGGGGAGAAAGCTGTCGAGAACGCCTTCATGCGGTCGGCGCGTTCACCCATCCGCTTGCTCATCTTTTCGAAGCGAGCGGCGAGATCGGGACGCTTGTATTCTGCTTCATCCTTGCCGCCCTTGGCGTGATCGGCTTTCCACTCTTCGCGCTTCTTCTGCCATTTCTCGATGCGGGCTTCACGCGCCTTGAATGCGTCGCGAACCTGCGCTTCGACCGGCGCCCAGAGCTTTTCCTGATCCGGAGTAAGTTGCAGCGCTGTCTTCACCATCGCCAGGCGGCCATCTTCGAGACGTGACCGCGTCTCAGGCGACATCATACGCCAGCCGACATGGTCGGCAGTCTTAGCGATGGCAACGGTCGCCGGCACCGCTGCAACGGCTGCAATGGCAATCCAGGCACCGCGCGATAAATTCTTCATGGATATCTCCTTCGGACCGGGGAAGGCAGTTGGGGGATCGTTGCCCGGCCGTCGGAGATAAAAACGCAACGGTCTTCGCGATCCGTCGCCAGTTGCTGTCGACATCGCAAGAATGAATAAAATGAACGAATTCAGGCGGAAACCGGGCATGACGAAGCCCGCTGGCATCGTCGCATCGCCCGTTGCCGCGAAGAGTGCTCAGTTCGTCCGGTTGATGATCGTAAGCGAGGTCGGATCGATGGCAGCCGCGCGGTGCGTCCCCGTAATGCTACCCGACTTCTGTGGATCGGCTGGCGCCATCGTCGACGACAGGCTGCCTCGCATGGCACTTGCGGACGGCTGGGCAAAGACCACGCGATTGCGTGCCGCATAGCAACCCGCGACGCAAATCACGAGATCTTCGTTCGGACGCGCGGCGAGGATCTGCCTGACGAGCGGGCTGTCAGCTCCAGGTCGCGAGCGCAAGCTCACGCCGTCTTCAGGCACGCTGTTGAGATTGCCGGGCTTAGGCACGTAAGAGTCCGGCCCTTGAGGAACGAATTGGTCGCCATCCGCCGTCGAATTCTCAACATCGGCGCTTTCCGCAAAAGCCACCGACACCGGCAGGACAACAAGCACTGAAAGCAGAGCGGCGAATCCGATCGACCACGGCGAGCTACGCATAACGGCAGGCTCCAGAACTGAACGAATTGCAAAGGACTGTGCCGCAGCGAGGTTAAAGAAACGCTTAAAATATTCTCGCGCACACCCGCTCTAAGGCGCGATCGTGACCTGGAACGACCGGCTGACTGTTTCCCCGGTCGCGAGCTTTGCCGTGACGGCGAAACGGTCCGTGCCGTCCGTGCCATCCCGCGCCGTATAGTAAATACCCGTACCCGTCGCGGTCTGCCCGATGCAGGTTCCTTTTGCCGAATACTCGATCGTCGTCTGCTGTCCAGGCACGAAAGCCAGATCACCTTTGGCCGGCGGCTGCGTAATGGTGATCTCGGGGGCGGCCAACTGCTCGCACTTGTCGCCAAGGCCCGCAAAAATGAAAACGCGGGCGCGTCTTCCCGGCACGACCGGCGCGGAACGGACCGCAACGTCCGGCGGCGGCGTGCTGGTGGGTGACTGAAGCGTGGCCATGTTTGACGTTTGCCCCGAGCAACCGCCGACCCACATGGCAAGGATTGACGACAAAACGACCAACAGCCGACGCGTAGAGACGGAGCGGCATTCGTCAGTATGCGGGTAACCTGGACGCATCATGTTTCGACCTTACTCCACTTCCGTCGTCGAATTGTAATCCGAGCCCCCTAATGCCCAAATGGAGTTCGTTGGGGGTCACTTGTAATGTATCGCGTACCAGCAGGCGTGGCTCGAGCCGCGCTGATCGCCGTCCTTGTCTCTTATCTTCCCGCACCGTCTGTCTATGCTGCCGATATCGTCGTCAACAGCGGCGATACGAACACAACCGCGCAGACGCTCAAAAATCAGGACACGCTCACCGTTAACAGCGGGGGCACCCTCAACGTAACGTCGACCTCGATAACACTCAGCGGCTCATCGGCTGCGCCAGGCATCACGATCGACAATTCTGGATCGATAAAATCCGGCAAGCGCGGCGTTGACACGAGCGGCAATAGCACCGTCCGGACCTTCACGTTCAACAACCAGCAGGGCGCGATTGTCGATACCTACGACGATGGAATTCGCATCAATACCGACGTTTCAGTTGGAACCGTCACGATCAACAATGCCGGAACGATCACCTCCCAAACCGGCCAGGCGCTCGATCTCGATTCGATTTCGACCAAAGGCGCTACGATCAACAATTACGCCACGGGCATAATCAGCACCCAGGACTCCGACGCCATCCGCCCCGGCGGAAATGGCACGGTCAACAACTGGGGCAAGATCATCTCGAACGCCGCCGCGCCTGATGACTCCAAAGACGGCATCGATTTCCAGGGCCACGCTGGCACTGTCAACAACTACGCGGGCGGCGTCATCTCCGGCGCGCGTCACGGCATAACGAGCGACGTCGACGTCAATGTCTATAACGAAGCCGGCGCCAGTATCATTGGCCGCAACGGCTCGGGCGTCGGATCGGACGGCAACGGTACGGTCCTGAACTACGGCACCATCACCGGCACCATCGACGATGTCTCCGTGAACGGCGATGGTGACGGCGTCGATATCGACTTCAAAGCCAACATCACCAACTACGGCACCATTCAGGGCACCGGATCGAAGGGCGAAAAGGACGGCTCCCCGAATACCAGCGAGGGTATAGCTTCGGGCGGCGGCACGATCATCAACGGTTCGGCGAACGCCATCATCAGCGGCAAAGACAACGCCATCCTGATCGACGACAGCAATGCGGGCCCAGCGCCGTACGCGACCCAGATCACCAACCTCGGCACCATCCGCGGCGAGAATGGCTTCGGCATCCGCATCATCGGCACCCAGAATGACACCATTCAAAACGCCGGTCTGATAGAGGGCGCGAACGGCCAAGCGGTCGACCTTGGCGGCGGCGACGATACTCTTATCGTCAACACAGGCGGCCAATTCATCGGACTTGTGGACGGCGGCGACGGAACCGACACGGTCAAGCTCGACGGCACCGGCACGTTCGCAGGCGGCGTCAACTTCGAAATCCTGAACGTCAAAGGCGACTGGACGCTGACCGGCACGCAAACCTACAGCAACGGCGCGACACTTGAATCAGGCAAGCTGAGCGTTGACGGCACGCTGGACAGCGCCTTGACCACAGAGGCCGGCACCGTTCTCGCTGGCAACGGCACTATCAGTTCGGCATCTATCTTCGGCACCATCGCGCCCGGCCATTCGATCGGCACCTTGACGTTCACCAGCGATTATCAGCAGCAGGCGGGCTCGACCTATGAAGTCGAACTCGATAGCACTGGAAAATCCGATTTCATCGCCGTCGGCGGCGCCGCTTCTCTCGCTGGCTCGGTCATCGTCAAAAACGCTCCGGGGCAGTATAAACTCGGAACGAAGTACACGATCCTGACGGCGCAGAACGGCATCACGGGCGGCTATACAAGCGCCACGGACTCGATGCCCTTCATCGACTTCGCCCTCGCGTCCGTTGCCAACAACGTCTATCTCGATGTCACGCGCAGCAACGTGACGTTCCAGTCCGTTGCCGTCACCACAAATGAGCGCAAGGTCGCCGCCGCGATCGACAACCTCGGATCGAGTAGCTCGGTTCTGAATTCCGTCGCGAACGCCACCAGCGCAGACGCCGCCCGCAATGCCTTCAACAGCCTGTCCGGCGAGATCTACGCGTCAGCGAACGGCATCATGCTCGAAGACAGCCGCTTTCTGCGCGAGGCCGTGATTGGGCGCGTTCGAAACGACCTGGAGGGCAAATCTCATGGCGGCCTCTGGGGTCAGGCGTTTGGCTCGCAGGGCACATACAGCGGCGACGGTAACGCCGCCGGCGTCGACCGCGCCATCGGCGGTGTCTTCGTTGGTGTCGATACAAAAGCCGGAAACTTCGGCAGCATCGGCATCGCAGCCGGCTATAGCCATGCCTCCCTCGATGTCGATGGTCGCAACTCTTCGCAACAGCGCGACGATGCCCATCTCGCCCTCTACGGCGGCGGTCGCTGGGGCGCCCTCGGTGTGCGTTGGGGCGCAGGCTATACCTGGGCCGATCTGGACACCAAGCGCAACTTCGAGCTCAACGGAACAGCCAACCAGGCGCGCAGCAATCAGATCGCTGGCACGGCGCAGGTCTTCGGCGAACTCGGCTACCACATCGGCATGGCGGGCGTCGATTTCGAGCCTTTCGCCGGCATCGCTTACGTCAACCTCAACACCCACGATTACCGCGAAGCAGGCAGCGACGCCGCCCTGATGGGTTCCGGAGACAATCAAGATCTGCCGACGACGTCCCTCGGCCTCCGCGCCGCAACAGATGTCGTATTGCAGAGCGGCACCATCTTGACGACGCACGGCCTGATCGGCTGGCGGCACGCGCTGGACGACGTCGACACGGCGCGGACGGTCGCCTTCTCCGGGGGCTCACCGTTCTCGATCGATGGCGTGCCGATTGCCCGCGATACGCTGATGCTCGGCGCCGGTTTCGACGTCAATTTCTCGCCGGATTTCAGCGTCGGCCTCTCCTACAGCGGCGAGATCGGCGACGACATCCAGGACCACGGCGTCAAAGGCAACCTGTCCTGGAAATTCTGACGCTCTCGCAGCGTGTCGAACACATAAAATATAACGGGCACCTCCAAAGTTATGATCGCTTAAGGAGGTGCCCGGCCATCAGGCCTGTTGTTTGTGAAGACAAGCGCGGACGGCAGACATTATCTGCCAGAAAAATCCTAAGAAGCCTGTAACCGGGGAAACCGAAGGCGCAGACACCGACCAAAATTATCGGGGCTATTTACGAGTCTTTCTTCACGTCTCGATTGGTAAAGCGCGCGTTTCCGAGACCTGTTCCAATTGTCAAAACCGCCCAGCGCTCGCGGTTCTGCATGCGTGGTAGTTCGCTGAGGCCCTGCACAACCGCGTCGTTGTGCATGACGACCATCGTCTCCGAACCACCTATCTCCGGAATCGCCGCCTTGATGGCGCTCGGAAGATGAAAGCCACGGGCTTCCCAGTTTCCTGGCAGGTTCTGACCGCCCCGGTCAATCGAGCCGTCCTCCCGAATAATTCCGGGGCATCCGATCCCAATCACCGGCGCGAGCGCGAACTTCTCTTTCTCGTTCCAGCGAATTTGCCCTTCAAGCATTTTAACGAGACGGGCGACCGCCTCGGTTCGGTTGGTTTCCTCGTCCGCGTGACACCAAATCTCAGAGCCTGCCACTTTGCTCTTCATTAGATCTGCCGATTTTTTCAGATTGAGTTGCACCGTACCGGCGCGAATGTTGGTGCCGCCGATATCCACCGCCAACATCGTGTCGTGCCCTTTGAGCATCCAAGCCGGCAACAGATGCGCCACGCCGATCAGGCCCGCATCGTCCGGGTCGTTGTGGATCATCTCAATGTCGACATCGATATTATCGGCCCTAAGCAAGAGGCCGGTCCGCCCAGCGACTAACTCGCCAATACGGCTGCCACTAAAACCTCCGCCGACAACGATGGCTTCAGTATCGCGCCACTCCTTAGTCTCGAGAAAACGGCGAATGACATTTGCGAACTGCTGGGAAAATTCCTCAACCGCACTCTGAACCAAGCCGGCAGCTTCGGGATCGCCGTCTTCGAGCTCTTCTACAAGATCGTCTTTCTTAAGTTCAGCCGTACTCTTATCGCCAAACGGATCTTCGTCGGCCTTGCGCAAAGGCTTGCGCCACTTCTCGACAATTTCCCAGAACGCCCTCTTGCTTGCCTTATCGCCAATGAAGCCGTCGCCATCGCGGACTTCGCTGTTGTAACTGTCGACTGTCACGCTCGGCAAAACGGCCGCGCCATGGGTCGGGAGATCGGATCGAGAGGATATCGGTTTGTCCATCGGGGACAACGACGCGGTCGAAGGAATTTGGTTCCCATTGGAACTAACAAATGTCGAGGCGACTTGCCTTGAACCAAGAGCTCAAAGGAAGAAACAATGTCTAAAACGCCCGGAACGCACGCTGACGACGACACGTCGCAGCAGCCTCGCCAAACCGAAACGCCCGCCGGTAGCGACCGGTCCGCCGCCACAAAGGAAGACCGCACCAAGGCGCGCGAGAACCTATCGGACAAAATCGGCGATCAACAACAGCAGCGGCGCGGATAAAGACAATTGTTAGAAGCATTTCCGCTCCGAGCGGCCGACAAATCCACGCTCGAAGTTGACGTTCCCGGATCGCCCGTGCCACGGTCTTGCCGAATAAGGCCTCTACGCGTGCACCGTGAAACTCAATTTGTCAGAACTCGCCGTTCGCCATGTGCGCGAAGGGCGGCCCCTCGATAAGGCGATCGAAGCCGCGCTGAAGCGCGATGCACGACCGGGCGCCAGAGCCATTCTCGTAGCCGTAGAAAGGCGCCGCTTTGATAATCGCTCGGAAGGCCAGCGGCTTCGGAAGCTGCTGCGCTTCGAAACGGACCTATGGTCTTCCGGCGTTCTTCAGGTCGCCGGCGTCGACGAAGCTGGCATGAGCCCACTCGCTGGGCCTGTCTGTGCGGCCGCCGTTGTCTTTGAGCCAGGCACCCGCATTCCCGGCGTCGATGACTCTAAAAAGCTCGATGCCGCAGCGCGCGAACGCCTTGCCATCGAAATCAAAAAGGTTGCGGTGACATGGGCCGTCGGCTGGGCCGAAGTGCACGAAATCGACAGCCTGAATATCTACTGGGCTGGCATTCTGGCGATGCGTCGTGCTGTCGAAGGTTTGGCCCGTCCCCCCGACCACATTCTACTCGACGCGCGCCGCATCAAAGACCTGTCTATTCCCCAGCAGGCGATCATACGCGGCGACAGCAAAAGCCTGACGATTGCTGCAGCCTCAATCATCGCAAAGACCTCGCGCGATGCGAAAATGTGCGACCTGGATAGCGAACATCCTGGCTACGGTCTCAAGACCCACAAAGGCTATCCTGTGCGCGAACATCTGGCAGCGTTGAAAAAGCTGGGCGCTTCGCCCATCCATCGCCGTTCGTTCGCGCCGGTCCGCATCGCCCTCGGCCTGCCTCCCCTTTATGAATCGAGATCAATCAAAGAGGAAGACACCCCGATAGCAGGCGCGGGCACTCCCACAACGTCCCTTCCTCTCCGCAAAGCCGCTGCACGGCAATGAGATTTGCCTACTTCGGATTTCTATAGAATTGTGACAGTCGCCGTTTTCGACCTAAGACAATTTTTGAATGGTGTGGCAGCCATTGAGAATTAAATCCGCTATAAGCTGGGCTCTCGCAGTGGCGTAATCAAACGCGGGGTGAGCGTGATGATGTCTGAAAGCGATCTCATGGAAGCCAGGTCAGAAGCGCGTGTCATACTCGACCTCGGCGATGACGAAGTAGCCGAAATCTTCTTCCAACAAACGATGCGACGTAATCTCACGCGCACTGTCCGACACCTGGATCGACTGGTCCAAAGCGGCGGCGACGACCGCAGGCTCGGCGAGAGCGCACTGGAGCGACTGGGCTTCGGCGCCGAGAACTGAGCCGGAACGCCACGACCCAGAGCATTCCGAACGCATAGCTGGCGCGCAGCGCTAGCATCGGTGAGCGGGAACTATTTCTCCGATCGAGACTTAATCGCGGAGAAAGGATGCCGGCATGCTCACCTTTGTGTACGATCTTTTGTTGCTGTTATCGGTCACCGTACCGCCGGTCGTGCTTTGCTACCTTCTATATCTGGGGCTGCAAATCTCAGGCGAGGATGAAAGCCGGCTGGCCGAGGTCCGGCGCACCAATCCGAAATCGTCACGACCGTTGCGCCATGAAAATTTGCGAGGTCGGGCAATGGCTCGAAACTGAGTTCGAGATTGACGTTTCAAGCGTTAGGAGAACCGTAATGGCTTCCAAATCGTTCGTTGTCGTTGACCGGAGCCGCTCATGCGGTCTCAAACTGCGGGATATCGTCGTTAAATCCGGAGACACAGCGCATATCTTCAGCCGGTTTTCTCCAGCGCTCGAAATGGTTGAGCGCAAACACATCGACGCCGTTCTCGTCGAGTTTGATACCGACAAGGCGACGACGGAATTTTGCGCCGCCGTCCAAGCGCTCGGCGTACCAGTGATTTTTCTGTCGGCGCGGTTCCATCCATTCGACATTCGCGAATTCGGATTTGTCGCCTCGTTCCCGGATCTACCGAATGCGCCGAAGCTTCCGGTGCAATACATGCGCCGATAGTGGGGCAGTCACTTCCCGCGAAAGCGTTCGCGCTCGCCTAGCTTAGACCGGGAATGTCAGAACCGCCCGAGTACCGCGATCTCCACCGCTGAAGTCCAGCTTGCCGCCTATGCTCGACGTCATCGAGGTCATCACGCGCGTGCCCAAACGCGTTCCGCCGGTCATCTGAGTGTTCCCGAGACCCACGCCATCATCCTCGACGGTAAGGACGACTTGTCCTGCGCTTAAGACGACGTCGACCCGGATTTCACCGTCAACACGATCGGGATAGGCATATTTGTAAGCGTTCGTCACAAGCTCCGTGACGACGATGCCTACCGACACCGCCTTGTCTGTCGGAATAGACAACGGCACGCAATTGAGATGAACGGGATGATTACGCCCGGCATCACCCATCGCCCGCTTCAGATCTTCGATCAGGCTGGTTAGATATTCCTTCAAATCGACTGAAGTCACGTCCTGCGACGTGTAGAGCCTGCGGTGCACGCCTGCGATCGCCATGATGCGAGCGCTCATTTGGTCGAGAAGAGCCTGCGCGCTGGCGTCGCTGAGGGAATGCCGTTGCAACGCTAAAAGGCCGGCAACGATCGCCAGCGAATTGGCAACGCGATGATTGACTTCTTTCAGCAGCAGCTCGGCCCTGTCGCGCGCCAAGCGGATTTCCGTCTCGGCAGCTTCCATGTCTCGCCGCAGCCGCTCCTGCTCAAGCGACGTCTGGACGGCCTGCATGAGCAGCTCTCGAAAATGTCCTTGAACGTCTTTCCAGACGTAATCGATCGCGCCTGCCTTAAGCGCCGCGACCGCAACACGACTGTCTTCCGATCCGGTCACATAGACGACCGGAGGCGGGTTCGAAAGCGCGCGGATTTCCTTCAGAACCTGCAGCCCGACCTTACCGGGCATATGATGATCGAGCGCCACGATATCGAAGGGCGTGGAGCGGACGAGATTTAGTCCCTCATCGCCCGAATACGCGAGTTCGACGTCAAAGCCGTTCGCCTGTAGCGTTTTTTGAACCAAGCGCCCGATGCCCGGATCGTCATCGATGTAGAGCACCTTCGGCGCCATGATCAGTTTGTTTCCGGAACCTGGATAACAGAAAAGAAAAGCCCCAGTTGCCGGATCGCGTTCGCGAAATTCTCGTAGTCAACAGGCTTGGTAATATAGACGTTGGCCCCGAGATCGTAGCAGCGCTGGATTTCGCGTTCATCGTCGGTGGTCGTCAACACGACGACCGGCGTCCGCTTTGTGTGCTCGTTCGCCTTGATCTTCTCCAGGATGCTGACACCTGTCATATCCGGGAGGTTAAGGTCTAGCAGCACCAGAAGGTGCTTGCGCGCGCTTGCCTCCCCGCTACCGTTGGCTCCAAACAGAAACGCCAGCGCATCTGTGCCGTTCGCAAACGGAATGATGTCGTTGTTGACACCAGCGCGCCGGATGTTTTTCTCGATAAGGCGCGCATGTCCCGCATCGTCCTCGATCATGACGATCTGGACCGCCTTGCCTTCACTATTCGTCATTCCGCTTCTCCGGCAGTTTGCGAGGCAGCATCACGCGAAACGTCGTGCCCTTGCCGAGCTCCGACGTCATTGTGATTTCTCCTCCGAGGCGGCGGACCAAAGTCTTGACGTGCGCCAAGCCAATGCCCTCGCCTTGTTTATCCTGTGCTCCAGCACGCCGAAAGAGGTCGAACACACGTTCAGCATCATCCGGCGCAATGCCGCGGCCGTTGTCTTGCACCTCAATTACGATTGCCCCCCAACGGCTGGGAACTTGCTCAACGACGATTTGGGGCGCGCGCCCCGAGACAGTATATTTTAGAGCGTTATCAATAAGGTTGCCGAACACCTGCTCCAGGGCAAGCCGGTCGCTCTCGATTGTAGGCATCGGCCGTAGAACCTTGATCTCGCCCTCCGCTTCGGAAACCCGGTGCTGCACGGATGCGATGGCGGTGTCGAAAAACTCCTCCAGATCGACCGTCTCAGGCCGCAGAATTCTCTGCCCTTCTCGAGACAGTTTTAGGATCGCCTTGATTAGCCCGTCCATCTTGTGCGTCGACGTACGGATAAAACCGATCGACTCCGGAATATCCTCGCGGATCGCCGTCCTTGCAGCCCCACCCGATTCCAATTCATCGAGCTTGGGATCCTCGCAAAGGCTCGTGAGCGTGGCGAGCCCCGATTCCAGCTCAGAGGTATAACCCATGACGTTGACGAGCGGTGCCCGCAGATCGTGGCTTACGATATAAGCGAAGCGCTGGATTTCATCGTTCGCACGCTGCAGATCAGCAGTCCTTTCTTTGACGCGTTCCTCAAGCCCGGTATTCAGCTGTTGCATCTTGCTCCGGGCGGCCATCAGCGCGCGCGTATATCGCAAGATCGTTGCCGCCGCGCCAAGGGCTGCGAGCAGAATGATGAGGCCGGCTCCGAGTGTGAACCACCGGGCAAGCACGGCGTTGTCGCGCTGGCTCCGAATGGCCTTGGTTAACTTCGTCTCGACCAAATCGATCTGCTCGGCCACCAGCTCGCGGACATCGTCCATCAGATCCTTGCCGCGGTCGGTTTTAACCACAGCCAATGCCTGCTCGGACTTGCCTTCCATCTTCAGGCTGACCGTTTCAGCAAGCTCCTTCAGCTTGCCATAGGCAGCAGCCTCGATCCGATCGAGACGAGGCTTGAATTCCGGATTATCTTTGAACTGATCACGGACCTCCGCTATCCGCAGCGGCACATTCTTAATGGCGACGTTGTAGGGCTCCAGATAACGGCTCTCGCCGGTCAGCAGGTAGCCACGCTGGCCGGTTTCGGCGTCTTGAACAGCGAGGAGCAAGCGCGTTAGAGCCGTCCGTTGCTCGCGAGCCTTAATGACATCTTCGGTCGAGTTGCTGGTCTTCTCTAAAAGCCAGAAAGAAACGGCAACGAGAACGACAAGCGTTAATACGCCGGCCGCCGCGAACACATATGTGACGCGCAGAAGGTTCGGATAATTTGTGTTCATTCCTGCTCGGCCGACCCCAGTCTATTTTCCTCCGATAAGGCAGTTTCCGTGAAAGCGCCATCTGAAAAACAGCGGGAAACCTAACAAGCGAAGCTTTGCAATATCAGTAGGGAGGCGGGCGTTTCGCCCGCTGTGCCCTGGCGGCTTCCGTCCACCAGGAAAGATCATCGGCAAAACGGGGAAACATCTTCTCTAAGGCTTTGCCGGCTTCTCCCAACGGCTCGCCGCCGGGACCGAGCGTCTGCGCGATCGGGCCAACCGACAGCGTACTGGAAACCACGATCATTCCCATTTCCGAGAGCGTCCCATGCCAAGCCGTCGCCGACCGAACGCCTGATAAGCGCCCGGCCGAATAGCTAGCTATCGCCGCAGGCCGCCAGAACCACTCTTCGAGAAAATGATCGGTGAGGTTTTTGAGGCCTGGCTGCACGCCCCAATTGTATTCGCCCACCACGAACATAAACGCATCCGCAGCTTTGATCTTTTGCGCCAACTCTTCGAGCGCCGCGGGGGCGGTGCCGGGCTTGTACTCCTTGTACATCCGGTCGAGCATCGGCAGGTTGACTGCCTTCGCATCGATGAACTCGACGTCCGCCCCCCGCTCCTTCAAATGCGAAACCAGAAAATCGGCCAGTCGAATGCCCATCCGGTCGCTGCGATAGGAACCGTAAAAGACGAGAATTTTATCGGACAATCTGTTCTCCCTGTCCAAGGTACAGTCCAGGACATACAGCAACGAAACTGACAACGGCGACAGAAGCATTCGGTTCCATCGCCATGGCGCTGTCAGCTGTGCGCGACCTTATTTCATTGCGCACCGCGGCCGTCATGAATATTGAAATACCTACAACGATGTAAGTACGAGTGGCTATGCCCCCTAATGAGCGCTCCCTTGTCGCAAATCGGCGCGAGCAGATGTTCCCGCATCTTGAAGCGTACGAGATTGAGCGCGTGCGCCGCTTCGGCGAAATCCAGTCCTTCGCGGCGGGTGAAGCGCTTGCGCAGGTTGGCAAGGTCGGAGCCGGCGTAATCATCTTGCTTAACGGCAGCGTCGGCGTCACCCAGCGCGACATGAAAGGGCACAACACGCCCATCGTCACGCACGTGGCCGGTTCCTTCATGGGAGAACTCGCACAGTTGGCGGGCCGTCCCTCGCTCGTCGATGCCGTAGCAACGACGACGGTTGAGGCACTCGTCATTGCGCCAGCGAAACTGCGTGCCCTTTTCATCGCCGAAGCCGAGCTCGGCGAGCGGATCATGCGTGCACTGATCTTGCGTCGCGTCGGCCTTTTGGAAACGGGGGCCGGGCCGATCATTGTCGGCGACCCAGGCAACAGCGACGTTATTCGTCTGCAGAACTTCCTGTCTCGTAACGGCCATCCCCATGTCGATCTTGATCCCGAAAGCGATCACGAAGCGCGCTGCCTGATCGATCGCTTCCGCGTCGATTCATCGTCCCTTCCCATCGTGCTTTGTCCGAACGGCGACCTGCTGCAAAACCCGACCGAGTTGAAACTCGCCCGTTGCCTTGGCCTGGTCGGGCCGCTTGACGAAAACCGCCTCTACGATGTGACGATCGTTGGCGCGGGTCCAGCCGGCATGGCCGCCGCCGTTTACGCGGCTTCCGAAGGCTTGTCGGTCCTCATCCTCGATTGCCGCTCTTTCGGCGGCCAGGCCGGCGCCTCTTCGCGTATCGAAAACTATCTCGGCTTTCCCACAGGAATAACCGGCATGGCCTTGATGGCGCGCGCCTTCAATCAGGCGCAAAAGTTCGGCGCCGAGTTCGCCATACCTTCCGAGGTCGTCGGCCTAGAAACAAATAAGAATGGCAACGCTTCCGATTTTACATTGCGGCTCGGCGACGGGCAGCGCGTTCGAACCCGTGCCGTTGTCGTGGCGACGGGCGTGCGCTATCGCCGCCTGGGCGTCGCAAACCTACCGGACTTCGAAGGCAGCAGCGTCCACTACTGGGCCTCACCGATCGAAGGGAAACTGTGCTCGCAGCAGGAGGTTGTCCTCGTTGGTGCCGGAAACTCAGCCGGGCAGGCCGTCGTTTACCTCGCCAGCCGGGCTAAAAAAGTCTGCTTGCTGGCACGTGGCGGCGACATCTCGCTCTCGATGTCGCAATATCTCGTCGACCGGATCAAAGGCCTGCCTAACGTCGAGATTCATACGAGTTCGGAAATCACCAGCCTTGCCGGCAATGACGGCATCCTCGAAACCATCACTTGGCGCTCTCCCTCTGGCGATGAAGTCACCCGCAGTATTCGCCACCTCTTTCTGTTCATCGGCGCCGACCCTGAAACTGGCTGGCTGTCCGATACCTCCGTCAAGCTCGACCCTAAAGGCTTCGTCCTGACGGGCGTCGGCGCTGGCGAAGACTGTGCCTCGCTGGAAACCAGCATTCCCGGCATCTTTGCCATCGGCGACGTGCGCGCGGGTTCAATTAAGCGCGTCGCCGCCGGGGTCGGAGAAGGCGCACAGGTCGTAGCCGCGCTTCACACGTTCCTGTCGTCGGCGACCGCATCCCCTCGGGCCGCCGCGACCGCCTGACAAGTTTGCTGTTTTCTGACGTTCAGCCAGCTGCCATAAGTTGGCCGACCGTTTGGCCTAGCAGAAGCCGCACACCGCGATGTGTAGAGTCTCCGCGCCGCTGAATTGAGAGGGCTCGAATGAATGTTTGGCGAACGACGATTTTGACCGTGGCTCTGGCGGCTACCTGGGGAGCGCCTGCCCGCGCTGACGAGTGCGAGGCGCTCGCCGCGAACGTTCATGCCCAAAATCCTGAAATTTCAGTCGCCGAACGCACCACGCAGGATCAGTCTGTCGTCGTCGCGCTGAAGGCGGATGGCGTCGACGAACTGACTGTGACCTGCACCAGCAATGTCGATAAGGCACCCGAGTTGACCGCAAAGGCCAACGCGACATGGCCGTCGTCCGACTTCTACGACCACGTCTCGTCTGCAGGCGCTATTGTCATGGCGAGCAGCAGATCCGCCATCCGGAGTGGTTCGGTGCTTTGCGCCCAGCGCGCGATGGCCTCCGACGACAACAACGCGGTATACGACGTCAACGGCGACCGCTTCGAGTGCACGACGACGTCCGGCGTCGGCGGTTCGACCCTGATCCGAATTTCGAGGCTGAAGACTGCGACGCCACCGCAATGAGCATCCGTGCGGTGCGCACAAAGCTTTAGCTTTTACAGGTCGTCCTGCTGTCACCGCGCGCCAGCGTCGCGTCTCTGCCCTTGATCCAGAACTCTGTGTCGCCCTTCACATTGCGGCCGCCATCTGCTGATGGCGCTTGCGGCAGACTAATGGCCTCGCCGGAACCCGCGAACACAAGCTCGGCGGCACCCGGCGACATATGAAACGTCGCAGTCAATTCCGTCTTATCGGCGCAAACATAATGCACCGGCTCCGTGGCCATAGCGGCGGGAGCGGCCGCCGCGAATGATACGGAAACCACAGCCGAACGAAGCCGCATGTTCCGCCTCCACAATCCGAGAGATCCCACTCTTTTTAGCATCGACTGTTAGCCGAACTCTAACAGCGATTTGGGCGGGCCCAAATGAATGCCGCAAGTCGCTTTCCTTGACGCACGTCATGGTCGCTCCATGCACGCGGCAGTTTGATGTCCTTGCTATATAAAGAGGTACGAACGGACATGAAAACCGACTACATCGACATCACGAAAAACGTCAGCGCCACCTTGAAAGAGCTTCGCGCCGGCGCGCCTGACGTGATGAAGGGCTTCAGCGCCATTGCACAGGCCGCCTCCAAGGCTGACGCGCTCGATACCAAAACCAAAGAGCTGATAGCTCTCGCCATCGGCGTTGCCGTTCGCTGCGAAGATTGTATCGCCTTCCATGCCAAAGCGGCTGTCGCTCAAGGGGCGACCGACGCCGAGATCTTCGAAACCCTCGGCATGGCGATCTACATGGGGGCTGGCCCGTCCGTAATGTATGCCGCACACGCCGTTGACGCCGTCCGCCAATTCGAAGCTGCCAAAATTGCGGCGAACACGGCGCCTTGAAGAACAACAAATTGCCGCCACAATAGTCATCGAGCAGAAGCTCGATACGCTCGCTGCAATTGGAGATCCGTATCTGGCGACGGATCGTCGCGCGGAAATAGTAGTTCTGGGGGTTGCACATAACGCTGCCGCGCCGGATCCTCGTCTCGGTACCGGAATCGCGGTACCTGGAATCGTCAAGAGTATTGCTATGCCGGTCGCCCGGGTGACGCTTCGGCATGTGCGGCAAAGGTAGCCAAGACAGATCAATGACTTCGAACGCACCACACCAGGAAACCGTGCTCGCCGTTCAACATTGGACCGATCGGCTTTTCAGTTTCACCACCACGCGCGATGCCGGTTTCCGTTTCAACAACGGTCAATTTGCGATGCTAGGCTTGCTGGTCGATGGGCGACCACTTTTGCGCGCCTACAGCATCGCGAGCGCCAACCACGCCGACTGTCTTGAATTTCTCAGCATCAAGGTCGAAGGCGGACCGCTGACGTCGCGGCTTAAAAACATACAGCCCGGCGACCAGGTCGTGCTTGGGCGCAAGACAACCGGAACATTGGTCCTCCACCACTTGCTGCCCGGCAAGCGCCTTTATCTTCTAGCCACCGGCACCGGACTTGCGCCGTTTCTGTCGATCATCCGCGACCCGTTTACGTACGAGCAATACGAAAAGGTCGTTCTCGTGCACGGGGTACGCCACATCGCAGAACTGGCGTATCGCGACTACATCACCCAAACACTTCCGGCCGACGAGTATCTAGGCGACTACGTCAAAGAGCAGTTGCTTTATTATCCGACGGTGACACGCGAAGCATTTCACAACCAGGGCCGGATTACGGCGGCACTTGAAGATGGCCGCTTGCAGGATGCCCTCGATCTCCCTCAACTGGATCCGACCGCCGATCGCGTGATGATCTGCGGTAGCACGGCAATGCTTGAAGACCTCTCGGGTCTGATGGAAGGCAAAGGATTCATCGAGGGTAACGCCAGCTTGCCGGGCACGTACGTCGTCGAGCGAGCCTTCGCTCCGAAATAATTCGCGCTGCAGGTTTTTGGCCACCTCGCGAGGCAATTCCTAGCCCCGATTTCCCTGCGCGACGGTGCCGTTGAAAATACTGCTGTAATTGACGCCGCGATACACCCTGAAGTTTTGCAGGGCCGCGAAAAGCTTTGCAGACGCACATCCCATTCGGAACTTAATCCGTCCACTGGCGTTTCCGAACGCACCATCGCTAAGGGATTGGATATGGGCAGCGCAGCCAGTCAAATCGAAGTCGGAAAGCTGAACGCTCGTCCACACACGGCGCCAACAATGTCGCCGCAGAACTAAACAAAAAACTTTAATTTGCCCAACCGGCCGTAGATCGGCCCCTTCTGTATGGAGCCCCCGCGATGCCGACGATAAAGCTCGCGAAGGAATTTGCTCCGCTGTCGAGGCCCATCCCGGGGAATTCCAGTTTTTCCACGTCGGTATCGACCAACAGGCTGACGGTCGTGGAGGCGGCGTCGTACCTCGTTATTTTCGCGATGTGCGTTCTGTTGTTGTACTACGGCAGCAGTGTGTTGATGCCGTTGGCTCTGGCGTCCCTCCTCAGCTTCGTGCTGACGCCGGCTGTCCGTTTTTTGAAAAAGATCGGCTTACCCAAGGTCATCTCGGTTATTATCGTCGTGCTCTGTGCGATCTCGACAATCGGTGGCGCCGGCGTCGTTATAGGGGAGCAGATCTCTGATCTTCTCGATCGCATTCCGAGCTACGAATACAATCTTCTAAAGAAGGTATCATCGCTGAAGTCGGCGTCGGTCCAGTCCGGCGCGTTGGAGCGCGCCCGAAGCACGCTGCAAGATCTTCAAAATGAACTGAGCCAAACGAAAGATAAGGCCACCTTCCCACCGAAGTCATCGCAAACCCCCACTGGCGAAGAAAAGCCAATTCCGGTTGAGATTCACGAGCCACCCCAGCCGATCCTAGAGTCGACGCTTGCCCTGATCCGGCCATTGATTTCCCCCTTGGCGACGACAGGTCTGATCATTCTCTTTCTATTTTTCATTCTGGCTCAACGCGAAGACCTGCGAGACAGATTCCTGCGGCTTGCAGGGACAGCCGATCTTCAACGCACGACTGTTGCTCTCGACGACGCCGGAGAACGGCTTAGCCGGTTTTTCATTATTCAGGCGATCCTCAACACCTCATTCGGCGCCTTCATCGGAGTTTGCCTCTGGGCGATCGGCCTTCCAAACCCGGTCTTATGGGGTTTTCTCGCCGGTTTGATGCGATTTGTGCCCTTCATCGGATCAATTATCGCCTCCGTATTTCCCGTTATTCTTGCCGCCGCGATCGATCCTGGTTGGTCGCTCGTTCTGTGGACCGGCGCCTTATTCCTTGTTTCTGAGGTCGTCGCCGGCGAGGTCATTGAGCCGATGCTCTACGGCCGCAACACTGGGCTCTCGCCGGTCGCGGTCGTCGTAGCGACGCTATTCTGGACATTGCTGTGGGGACCAGTCGGTCTGATCCTGGCGACGCCGATGACCGTTTGCCTGATGGTTCTTGGGAAGCACGTAAATGCTCTGAATTTTTTGGAAATTCTATTCGGCGACGAACCCGCGCTCGAGCCCTACGAGCGGCTGTACCAGCGCGTGCTTGCCGGAGACGGTATCGAGGCGATCGAAGTTGCCGAGCAGAGCCTGAAGGAGATGCCTCTTGTTCAATACTACGATGAAGTTGCCATCAAAGCGCTTGCAATGGCCTACACAGACGCCGCCAGCGGCAGGCTAAACCGCGATGATATTTCCGAAATCAAAGAAGCCGTCGAAGACGTCGTCGAAGGATTGTCTGAGCACCTAGACGAAGAAGTGGCTGCAAAAAAGCAATCGGAGACGACCGATCCTTCCGGCGAAATCGATGTGCTTTGTATTCCCGCGCGAAATGCACTCGACGAAGGACCGCTGTTGATGCTGGATCAAGCGCTCGAAGCCGAAGGAATAAACGCGAATGTTTTTGCCCACAGTAGCGTTTTGTTGAAGTCCAGAGATGTGAAAGACGCATCGGCCAAAGTGGTCGTGGTGGGATACCTCGGGGGCGGAAAGGTCCCGGCGTTTCTCGGACTTATTATCCGGCGTCTGCGCAATCAAATGCCTGGGCAGACGGTAGTTTTGGGGTTGTGGGCACATACTGACAATTCCATCTCGCCAGAGAAATGGAAGGAATCATCCGGCGCTGATCACGTCGTGACGAAGATACAAGATGCCGCCCGGCTTTGCGCAAAATTGCTGGATAGCTCACCAGATCAGGAAGGCCTCGACATGGCCGCTAGCGCAAGCCACTCCTGAGACTTTAGCGGCGTTCCAGCGGAACCGAAACGCAGACTCCATTCATAGCCAGAGGCGCACCAGTCGATCACAAACGATTGACGATATAAAATGTCCATACTGTTTGACAACGCACAGCCCTTGGATTTTGATTTCGGTGTCGCAGGTAGGGTCCAGCCGCTGCGACTCCCGAGAAACTTGTTCGCCGGCTAAGCCAACGCCGGCGATCCTTTCTGCAGCAGCGCTCTCACAGAAATTGCGTGCTGCGATCATGTTCGTCGCGCATATTCCGATTGCCGTTTCCTGAGCCGGAATTGCGATGCGACGCCTGCCTCGTAATTCAGTCTGCCCCACACGTCTGCGAGATGCGCGATCAAAGCTGCAAGCAGCCAGCACGCTATCATCGGCCACGGAGCGCCGCCCAGCGCCGCCTTTAGAGCCATAAGAAGAAACGCTCCCGGCAACATAAGAGATAAAATCTGTCCCACGCCGGGCCCAGAGCCGGTTACTCGACGAAATGCGATGAGCGCAATCCCTTCAATAAACATGAAGGCAAAAATCACGTATACGATGCTGCCATCGGCGAACGACTGGGCCAAGAAGTCCTGCATCAGAACGTCCCCCAGTAGCCATTCAGTTTAACGACCTCGAAATTGAGCAGAGCGGCGAAGGCGACCCACGCGAGATAAGGAACGAGAAGCAGGCTCGCCGTTTTGGAATATCGCGAGAAAATGATCATCGGCAAAAGTATCGACAGCCAGAGAAAGCCGACCTCTACCAGCGCCCAATCCGGCCGATGCAGCCGAAAGAACAGCGCGCTCCACAAAACATTCAGAAATCCGTTCAACGCGAACAGTCCAATGACCCATTCGCGGCTCGCCTCATCCGGCGCATCCTTCCAAGCCGTCGCAGCCGAAAGTGCCGCCAACGCAAATATGACTGTCCACGCAGGACCGAACGCCCAGTCGGGGGGTTGCCAGTCGGGCTTATTGAGCTCGTGGTACCAGGGGCCCAGATCTGTCATCGACGCGCCGAGCACTGCGACGACAATCGCCCCGGCGCCGGCCGCAAGGACAGGAAGCCAATAGCCCGATTTCGTCACGGCGTAACGAGCCCCAACAAGTGAGCCATGTCTTTGCAAAAAATCCGAACGTGCGCCATGGGCGACTTCCGAACCAACTTTTTGTGCATGTACGATTCCCACGTCAGCCGCTGCACATCGCGATCATCGCACATGGACACGAAGCGCTCGCGTCGCTTGTCGTTGCTGTACCAGAAACGCTGCATCATCCCGAGGATCCAGAAAACGCGGCCATGCTCGCGCATGAACCTTTTGCGCGCCGAAGCTAATGAACGCGCGTCGCCGGTTAGGAGAAATTCTTCAACTGCATCTGCCGCGAGACGACCTCCGGTCATCGCGTAAAAAATCCCCTCGCCAGAGGCCGGAGCGACCACCCCCGCGGCGTCTCCCGCTAGAACGACGTCGCGTCCGTTGTCCCATTTCTTCAAGGGTCGCAGCGGTATGGGCGCACCTTCTCGCCGAACGGTCTCAGCGATATCCAATCCGCTGTTCGCGCGTAGTGCGCCGACTGCGGAACGTAACGAAAATCCCTTGTGAGCGCTCCCGGTTCCTATGCTCGCCGTGTCCCCGTGCGGGAAAACCCATGCATAAAAATCGGGCGAGAAGGCGCCTTGATAATAGATGTCGCATCTTTGATTATCATACATCGTCGCCGCGTCAGCCGCTGCCTCGGCAGATGCCGCCGCGGGCACCTTGATAATTTCATGGTAGGCAAAGACGTAAGGCATGCGACCAGCACCAGGAATGCATTGGCGCGCAACGGCAGATAGCGCCCCGTCCGCGCCAATAACCGAACGCGCGCGAACGGACCGCGTCTCTTCGGTTCCCGACTGCGTCTTTTGCCGATAATTCACCACAGCAGTCCCGTCGGCGTCGCGGGTCAACGTTTCGAACCGTCCGTCAAGGCGCGCGGCGCCGGACGATCTCGCGCGCTCTCTCAGCCACTCGTCGAAGACCTCGCGATCGACCATGCCGACGTAGCCTTTGTCTTGAATCGGCATCTCGACGCGGCGCGATTTGGGCGAGAAGATCCGCGCGCCGTTCACCCGAGCCACGATCAGATGAGGCGGAATATCGAAATCGTCGACCAGTCTGGGAGGAATAGCGCCGCCGCATGGCTTGATACGTCCAGCGCGATCGAGGAGAAGGACAGTTTTTCCTCTTTTCGCAAGATCGTGCGCCGCCGTGGCGCCCGCGGGACCTCCACCGATAACGACAACATCGAACGTGGGATGTTCAGCCATCCGCTGCTACCCCTTATTGACTTGAGCGCCTACGATAGTTCCCATTGCAGACCAGTGATCCGAGGACGGCATTTCCTTCTTCATCAATCCGCGCGCCAAAAGCGCCGACGCTACAAAAAGCAGCGCCTCGAGGAAGAAGGCTACCGAGTAAGCGGTAACAGCCGATCCCGACAGACCTCTCGCGACGTCGACGGCCACCGTTCCCATGAAGCCGCCGAGGCCGAACGCGATACCCTGCGCAGCTCCCCAAACACCCATGCGAATGCCTTCCGACTTGGCGCGCCCGTTTTTGGCCAGTGCCATCATCGATCCTATCGCGGCGACCGCGAAAGCTCCGTTGGAAAATCCGAGCGCAAAAACATTGGCAGATAGCGGCCAAGATGTCCCGAACATCGACGAAATCGACAGGCCGGTCAGAGCAACGCCGGAGGCGAGGCACCCAAAAACGCTCCACGTCGCGAGGCTACCCCGTCGCATAGAAGAGCTCCCAAGGACGCCGACGAGAAGCATCCCCGCGAAAACCCCGCTGTGCTGAATGCCCGAGAGCTCAGTCGTCTGTCCCGGCGTTAGACCAAAGATTAGTCCGGCGAACGGTTCGAGTATGAGATCTTGCGCGCTGTATGCCAGCATCGAGACGAACACGAAGATCGTGAAACGCCGAGCCTGCTGGTCGGCCCAAACTTCGACGACCGCATCGCGAAAACCGGAAAAATTCGAAGCTGCCGCATCGCGCTCAGTCCGGACAGACGTCGTCTTGCCCTCCAAGTTCCACAACGCCATAAAGGTCACCAGCGTAGCCAAGACCCCCACGACTGCTGTCACTTCAATGAGCCGCAGCGGAGAGTATGGGTCCAATACCTTGCCGACCGTTATTGCAGTGATTGCGATCCCCGCGATCATCATCAGCCAAACAACGGTGGCGGCTCCGGCTCTCTTGTCTTCCTCGGCGCGCGCCGCCACAAGCGCGAGAAGCGAGGTGCCCGCAGCACCGACACCAAACCCGATCGTTATGAAGGCCAATACTGCGATCGCGAGACCAGCCGATGTACTTTGTCCCATCA
>JAFECH010000377.1 GCA_018242255.1 Pseudomonadota bacterium
ATGTTTCGCTACAACGTCGATCAGCTGTCAAAGGCGTTCGCTGGAACCTGAGCGGCAGCGAAAATGAACTGCCAGTGATCTTGCGGCGAGCCTTTAAAGCTCGCCGCTTTTTTTAGTGGACTTTAGAGTCAGTGTAACAGACGCGCATGGCTTCGCAGCGATGCGGCCCTGCAAAATGCATGTTGTCACCCTTCGCGGCGCTGATGAAGTCGCACACTTGGTTCAACCCGTCTTCCGTGAGCCACCCTTCCCTGCGTCCGCGCTGCACGCCGAAGCAGTCGGCGGTTTGCTCATCGGGTCCGCGGAACTGATGTCCGCATTCGTGCGAATAGATCCAGAGTTCGACCGCGCGCGGCAGCTTGTCGAGCAGGTGCGTGTTGAGAATGATGAAGCCCGGATAGGCTGCACCATAATCATCGAGCTTTTCGTCAATCACGGTCGGACGCTCACCGCATTGGATGCGATATCCCTTCAGTTTGAGCTGACCGACCGGAACGAGATAGGCTGAGCCGTTTGTATAGCCGATGTATTCTTCAGCGGTGGGGCCGCCGTCGGACATGCCCGCCAACGCCACGGCCGGCGCGATAACACAAACACGCGCAAGAAGTTTCAATCGATTCATGTCGGCGATGGTCCATTCTCCAGGAGATTTGATTGCGGCCGATCCGACCAGCGTCGCGGTCGCCTCGGTCCGGTCATAATCATACGATGTCTATCCAATAATATAACATACGCATCAAGCGGCCAAAGTTACATTCGCGCATCGCAGTTTCGGGGGGTCCGATGGGACATTGGAAGAGCAGCCGCACGATCAGCCATCGGCTTGGCCAAGGAGCTGCATGGACGGTCGCCTGGGCGGCGGCACTTTTCGTCATGATCATGTCCCTCGGGATACCCGCTCAGGCCAACGAAGCGCCTGCGGCCCCGAAACCTGCGTTCGGATTCGCGGGTGCCGTGCAGGCTCAGCCCGAACGTGCACCCTCGATGATTACGGAGGCCATAGACGCCGCTTGGTCTATTCTTCTCTTCGAGCAGCATCGCTTCACTCAAAATATGACAGGCGCGGTGCGCAACCTCAAGTCGTCGACCCACGTCATGGCCGCAACCGGCGCCCTTGTCGTGGCGAGCTTCATCTATGGCATCCTTCACGCTGTCGGTCCGGGACATGGAAAGGCGGTCATTTCATCCTACATGCTGGCGGACAAGGAGACGCTACGGCGCGGCATATTCCTCGCGTTCCTATCGTCTCTGATCCAGGCCCTGTCCGCAATTACGCTAGTCGGCGGACTATACGTGGCGGCATTGGCCACGGGGCTCCAAACGAAATGGGTCGAAGCGTGGCTCGAGACGTTGAGTTGGGGCGCGGTGGCTCTACTCGGGGCTTGGCTGATGTTCAAGCAGCTTTGGCCGATGTTTACGTCCAGACGCCAGTCTGTTCATGCCGATCATCTGCATGGCACGGAGGAGCGAAGCCATGATCACAGCGCCTCTCAGCATGAACACGGACACCAGCACAACCATATCCACGACGATGAACACAGCCCTGATCACCACAGTCATGCAGCGCATGCGTCATGCGGCCACGACCATTCCCATTCCCACGCCCACTCGCATGCGTGTGGGCATGATCACGTGCACGACGAGCACTGTGGTCACGCCCACTTGCCGGGTCCCGACGAACTGAAAGGCAAGCTATCGTGGAGCCGTGCACTCGCCATCGCGTTCTCGATCGGCATGCGGCCGTGCACCGGAGCCTTGCTCGTCATCATCTTTGCCGCGACACAGGGAATGATCTGGGCTGGTATTCTGGCGACATTCGCGATGGCATTCGGGACAGCCTTAACTGTGTCTGGGCTGGCGGCGATATCGGTCGGCTCACGCAATCTGGCGATTTTCCTAGCGGGAGCCGAAAGCCGATGGGGCACCTTTGTCGCGCGGAGCGCAAGCGTCGTCAGCTCGGCAGCAGTCTTTGTGCTCGGCACGGTTTTCTTCTTCGCATCTTTCCACGACGTCCGTCCGTTCTGAGAGGCAAAGAGGTTCACGTCGCGTTGGATTCTGTAACTATGGAAATTGTCGGCTATCAGCATAGAATGGCCGATAACGAAGGATCCGACGCTTGATGAATTTTTTTCGTATTTCGGCTGTGGCCATTGTCGGCTCAGCATTATGCACCGTCGCGCCGACGAACGCTCCCGCTGCGAAAATGCGCATCTGCCAAGAGCAGGATCAGCATTACGAGCAGGTCAGGGCGTCGGCAGGGCCTTTGGAACTCAACGCGGCACTGTCGGCTGCTGCCGATAAAGGCTGTTTGACTCTCGCTCAACGCCTTCTCGACGATGGCGCATCACTCGGCTCGCGTGATCGTCAGGGCGCAATGCCGCTCTCTCACGCGGCGATGGCAGGACACACAGACATTCTGGATCTGTTTATCGCACATGGCGCCGCTATCAATGCGCGCAATCTCGATGGCTCCACCGCATTGTTCGTGGCGGCGGAACAGGACAACCAACCGGCCATCGAATCGCTTGTTGCTCACGGAGCAGACGTCAACCTCGCGGGTCGCAGCGGGCTGACGCCGCTGGAAGCTGCCGCCTACATGGGCAATGAAAATATCGCAAAGCTATTGCTCGCCAAGGGCGCAGATCCCAAGCGCACTGACGCGACCGGAAAGGGTCCTATCTGTTATGCGGCCGCCCGCGGCTTCGCCAAAGTCGCCGACATCCTGCTCGATCATTCCGTCGACGTGAATGCCCGGTACGGTAACGACCTGACTGCCTTGATGTGGGCGGCTGGGCACGAAGATGGCGCGGGGACGAATGACGTTGCGGACGTACTGACCTTGCTTATCTCACGCGGTGCGCATCTCGATGACAGGGATAACCGCGGTCGAACGGCGCTCATGATCGCAGCCTCGCTGGGTCACGAGCGTGCCGTCGACGTGCTGCTCGCGCACGGTGCGAGCCGAACCATGCGCGACAAGTCCGGAAAAACGGCATCCGACCTCGCCTCCAACGACGAGCTCAAAAAAAAGCTCACCGCTGGCTGAGGCCGGCAAGCGCGGCTACTGCCCGTCGCCGCCGATCACCGTCAAACTCGCAAGATATTGCGCGATCGGGTCGAGATCGGCAGGTTGAGCTGCGTTCATGAGGTCCGACATGCCGGGATTGTTCGCTCGGCTATGGTCGCGAAAATCGGTCATTGTCTTCAGCAGGTAAGCGGCCTGCTGGCCGGCCAGCCGAGGTGTGGTGCTGTTACCCTGGTACTGCTCAAGATGACACGACGTACAGCCGATAGAACCGATCACGGTCAGCGCGTGCTTGGTAACGTCTTTCGACGGTGACGGTTGCTGTAGGTTCGGCCACTTCAGCCCAGAAAAATGTGCTGCCAGCGCTTTCATATCGTCTTTGCTGAGATCAGCAGCGATTGCCGACATCTGATCGTTCTTGCGCGCGCCTGCCTTGAAGTCGCGAAGCTGGACGTAGATATATCCTTGGTTCTGGCCCCAAATGACGGGCGTCGTCTTTTGCTGCGGGATACCGCTTTCGCCGTGACATCCTGAGCAAAGCTGAATTTTGTCGGCGATATCGTCTGCAAATGCCGGATTATTAACAGTCGAGATTGCGGCAACGAGCAATCCCAATCCAATTACTGCCTGCCGCATGTCGAAACTCCCGGTCTGCGAAGAGTGGTAAAAAATGAAATCGGAAAAGAAGCGCGCGTGCGCCCCTTTTCCGTGTCGCTTTGATCAGTTGAGCGTGAAGGCAATGATGTTATTGCCGCGCTTGAAGTCAATCTGCGTGTTTCCGCCGGCACCGACGACAACGTACTCCTTGCCGCCCAGCGCATAGGCCGAAGGTGGAGCATTGACGCCTGCGCCGCACTGGAACGACCACAGGATCTTGCCACTTTCAGCGTTATAAGCACGGAACCAACCGTTAGCTTCGCCGGTGAAAACGAGATCGCCCGCGGTTGCAAGCGCGCCGCCCATCATCGGTTCAGGTGTCTTGACCTGCCATTTGATTTTGCCGGTGTTGTAGTTGACAGCTGTGACGTTGCCGAACGATGCCTCAGTCGGAATGACTTTGAAGGCACCACCGAGCCACAACTTGCCGTCAGGATAGGGGCTTGACTGGACCTGATACGTCATCGGCTGGTGCAGGTTAACTGCATAGGTCAGAGCGAGCTTTGGATTTACCGCCATCGGCGACCACTCGACGCCACCATTTGCTCCTGGGAGCATGCGCGCGCCTTCTGGCGTCGGTAAAGTCCACATGTTCTCCTGCGCCACCATCGGTTCGGAGAAGCGGATCAGACTGCAGTCTTTGCGGTTGTGAACGTAGACAAACCCCGTCTTGCCGCCATGGATGACGCCGGGAATAACCTTGCCGTCCTTATCCTTGACGTCGACCAAGACCGCAGGACTGACGGCGTCGAAATCCCAGACGTCGTGTGGGATATACTGGAGGTGGCAAACGTACTTGCCGGTATCAAGATCAATCGACACGAGAGAGTCGGTGTAGAGATTGTCTCCCGGACGTAGCGAACCATCGAGGTCCGGCGAGGGGTTGCCGACAACGAAGAACAAGCGATTGAGTTTGAGGTCGACTGCCGGGTTCTGCCAGACACCGCCGCCCAACGTCTTGTAGGGATCGCCCGTCTTGGCCAGCTGGGCCTTTTCCGCCTCGATATCGCGGTGCAAATCTTTGCCGGTGGCATCTTTCGTAGCCCAGACGCCGACCGTGTTCTCCGGCACAGTGTCGAAATTCCAAACGAGCTTGCCGGTCTTGGCATCATAAGCCCGAACAAAGCCGCGGATACCGTATTCGCCACCGTTCGTGCCGATGATGATCTTGCCGTTGACGGCCGTCGGCGCCATCGTTTCACTGTAGCCGTCCTCAGGATCGGCAATTTGCGTTTCCCAAACAAGACTACCAGTTTTGGCATCGAGCGCCACCAGTTTGGCATCGAGCGTGGCGAGATAAACCTTGTCTTCGTAGACGGCGACGCCGCGATTATTCGGGCCGCAGCAATACGTCGTGATCGGACCCATCTTGTGCTTGTACTGCCAGTACTGCTCGCCTGTTTTGGCATTCAGCGCATAGACATGATCGAACGATGTCGTGACGTACATCACGTCACCGACGATGATCGGCGTCGTTTCAAGCGACTCTTTCACATCCAACTGAAAGATCCACGCCGGACGAAGCTTCGCGACGTTACCAGTGTTGATCTGCTTGCCGGGGAAATAGCGTGTCTGGTCGTAATTGCCGTTGGTATGGAGAAACTGCTTGGTGTCCTTACCAGCTTTCGACAATTCTTCCTGAGTGACCGACGGCGCAGGAGCGCCTTTGATTGCTTCTTTCGATTTGTGCTCGATTTCTTGTGCGCCGACGGACGAAAATGCACAAAACGCAAGCGACATCGCAAGCGCCGCCGTCGTTGCGCGGCTTTTTATACCGACCATATTGTCCTCGCTTACTTGAAGTTCAAACCGGCCGCCAATACCGGGGGACGTCAGATCCGTTGTCTGACATTGCCATAGTGCACCCGGGATTATTTCCCGGCAAGAGTGAACGCCTCTAAAGTATCAAATCCGTTGTCGCCTTTTGCGTTCCGGCACAACGCGTCGTGCGATGACAAACGCAAAAACGAGGAACGGCAAATATTATAAGAAATGTATGCGAATTGTCTTTCGCGCCTGCAATATCGGCGCGTTGCTAGTTTCGTAGCGATTTAAGCGCCCAGCGCCGTCCATTCGACGTCAGTTCGACAACGGACAGCGGAGCAATATCGATATGCGCATATGAAACGGCATCTGCGTGGATTGCGGCAACAATCGCAGCACGCATGACCGCTGGATGCGTTATGGCCAGAACGCGACCCTCGCGCTCCGATATTGCCTGCATCCAAAGCGACGTACGCCCGATCAACGCTTCGACCGTTTCCCCGCCGTGAGGGGCCGCTTTCGGATCCGCAAGCCAGCTTGCTAACCCGTCGGCGTCGGATTGAGCAATGCTACTTAGGGTGCGGCCGGCCCAGTCACCGAGTTCAATATCCCTCAGCGATGAATCGATTTGCGGGGAAAACCCTAAGACTGCTGCGGTCTCCAGGGCACGACGGGCGGGACTGGCGAAGACAATGGAGGCATTGCGAAATTCTCCGGCCATAGCGGCGGCGTCCCGGCGGCCAAATTCGTCGATTCCTTCGTCAAGCGGAAAGGCTGCGGCCCTCGCCGCCGGGGTCGAGGCGTTGGCAACAAAGGTCAGGCGTGGCGGCATCTTGGCTCAATGGCTTGCGTTGACAAATGCCCGGCCGGCCCTATGGTGAGACGTGCATCCTCACGGGCAGGAAGCCGGTGAAATTCCGGAACGGTCGCGCCACTGTAATCGTGGGTCGCTTTAAGCGTCCACCGAAAGTCAGACCCGCCTCGTGATCAGAGCACACCTTGAAACGGGACGCGTAATCCCATGGAGGCTCTTTAAATGACCAATTCTTCTATCGTTGCACAGTCTCTCGACGCTCAAGGCGGCTTCGCTGCGCCGATTCCGGTTCGCCAGATTCTTCCCTGGGCGATCTTTGCCGGGTTGCTGTTCCTTCTCGCGATGTACTTCATCGGTGTCGAAGAAGGCGCAATGGCGATCTTCAACGGCATGTACGTGCACGAGTTTGTGCATGACGCCCGCCATCTTCTCGGCTTTCCTTGCCACTGACCGCGGCGGAGATTTTCAGACATGGGATCTCTCCTTGTGCGCGGCATGATTGCCGGGCTTCTCGCTGGTATTTTGGCTTTTGGCTTCGCCAAGGTTTTTGGCGAACCTCAAGTCGATCGAGCGATCGGCTTCGAAGAGCAACTGGCAAAAGCGAGCGGTGAACCGGAAGAGCCGGAAATCGTCAGCCGCGCTGTGCAGGCGAGCTTTGGCCTGTTTACAGGCGTCGCTGTCGTCGGCACGGCGATGGGCGGGCTTTTTGCGCTGGCCTTTGCGTTCTTCAACGGGCGTCTTTTCGTCGGGATGTCTCCTCGGACCACGGCGATCATCATCGCCGCGCTCGGCTTTCTGGCGATCTACTTCATTCCGAATATCAAGTATCCCGCTAATCCGCCTGCGGTCGGATCACCGGAAACGATCGGTTCTCGAACGCAGCTTTACTTCGGAATGATCGTCTTCTCTCTTGCTGCGCTGGCGATCGCCATCAGCGCAGGACGCCAGTTCTTCGCTCAAGTCGGCGGCTGGAACGCCGTCCTGATCGGGGGTGGCGTCTACATCGCCTTAGCGGCGCTCGCGGGTTATATCCTGCCGCCGATCAACGAAGTTCCGAACGATTTTCCGGCCGATCTGCTTTGGAAGTTCCGTGTGGTGTCGTTCGGCATCCAGGGAATCTTGTGGATGACGATCGGCATCGTGTTCGGGTTGCTGGTCGAAAGATCGAACGCAAAAACCGCTCACTAAAACGGCACACGCGCCGATCAAGTCTGGCCAGATCGCGATGCAATGTTCCTGCCGCGATCTGGCCGCATTCATAACTGACCCTGAGAAGGCTCTCCGCTAGTGGCACGCCACTCGCCTTGCATAGGTATCTGCAAACTCGATGTCGCAACGGGCTTTTGCCTTGGCTGCGCGCGCACGGGTGCAGAAATCGGCGACTGGATGGCCATGAGCGAAACCCAACGCGACGCCGTTTGGAACAAGCTGCCGGAACGATTGGCACAGCTCTCGGTGCGCGTTCGGTTGTTGCCCTGGGTGCGCGACGAGTTGATCAACTGGGTGCGAGATACCCTCGTTGCGCGGCAAGGCGACTGGATTGTTGGGGCGCCGGGCGCGACCGCGGAGTTTCCGAGTTCCGACAACGCGCCGATCGATCTGATCGTCGAAGATGGCGTGATAACCGCAAGGCGCACGGATGCAGCGCTTCGCATCGCGATCAACGAAAAGGTTCGCGCCTTCGCATTTACGGAAGGCGGCCCAATCGTACTGGGATTACCGCGAGGGCGCGCAGCCCTTCAATCCTGCTCTGCACTTCAATCCGCCGGCTTGGATGCCGGTGCGATAGACAAGACGCATCGCGGCGATGAACTTTTCGATCTCGGAATTGGGCGCCGATACACACGCTTCTGCCTTCGCACTGGAGATGAGCCGCTTCGGTCGGTGCTATCGGACTATGAAGGACGGCATTGGTCGGACTTCATACCAGTCATGCTCAATAAATTAATCGCCGTGAGCCCTCATCGCGTCGTTGAAAGCGCCGCAGCCCGCATCGAAATCTTCTCCGGAATCGCAGGGCCGGGCGAGTCGCCGCCGAACGGCGCGCAGACTCAGTTTCATTCCGAATATCTGAAGTCGGGCGACGAGATTGCTCCAAGTCTGGCGCCGCCCGATTATGCTGGCCCGGTCGCGATCTTTTACCCCAATAAAATCTAGGCAAAACGCACGATCACGGGAGAAAGCCGCTCTTGTCCCCAGCTCATGGCCGCAGCCGGCCGTTGCCGGGTTGAGAGGCTCGGCGCGTCGTAGTAGTGACGTTTTTGTTGATTAGCCCAGGACTTCGATAACTTGAGAGGGGACGGGATGCGCAGCATCAGCCTTGGACTCGCTTTCGCCACTGCAGCAGCTTTGATTTCGGCTCCGGCCTCGGCAGACGAGCGGTTGCAATCGTCGTTCACTGCGCTCGTCGGCAAAGGTTACGAAGTCAAGTCGGTGACGCTCATTCCGCTCGAAGTTGCCAAGAGGGTTACGGAAAAGGTCAAGACGGACAACGTCGTCGTCACGTTGCAGAAGCAGGAAACGGTTGCGGTCTGCTACATCGCGTTCGCCAATTGGGCGTTCATGAATAAAGCGTCGCTGGACTCCGCGACGCTGTGCGAAGTTCGTTCTTCGCCGACAGAAGAGAGTGCCGCGCCGGCGGCCGCTCCGAGCGAGCCAGCGGCGGCTCCAGCCGAAGCGACGACGCCTCCGGCGTCCGGCACGACACCCTGATATCTAGCTCGCCTCGGCCGGCAATGACGCTCTGGCCAGCTTTGCTTTTAATCGAGGCATCGCGAAGTCGAGAAACGCCCTAAGCTTCAGCGGCAGCAACCCGCTGCCGCCATAAACGAGGTTGACCGGAGCCTCGGGCGGCTCAAACGGCTCAAGGACGACTTTCAGCTTTCCGTCTGCGAGCGGTGCTTCGATCTGATAGGAAAGCAAGCGCGTCAAGCCGATCCCGGCAACTGCCATATCGACGGCAGACTCCGCCGTGTTGACAACAAGACGGGAATGAATGGCGGCGGACTGGGGTACGCCATTGTTCCAAAAAGTCCACGAGCGCGGCGACATGAGGCCTTCGAAGCTGATGCAATCGTGCGATTCGAGATCGTTCGGATCGGCTGGTGTTCCGCGTGCTTCAAGGTAGTCGGGGCTCGCGCACACGACGCGGCGAATCGATCCCACGCGACTCGCAATCAGGCTGCTGTCGGGAAGCTCGCCGATGCGAAGCGCAACATCGACGTGCTCTTCGAGGATATTCACGACGCGGTCGGCTAAGGTGAGACGAACATCGATATCCGGATAGGCCTTCAAAAAAGCTCCGATGATCGGCAGCACATGCAGGCGCCCGAAAACGATAGGAGCCGTAACGACGAGTTCGCCCCGCGGCGCGCGATACTCGCCCGAGGCTGCGCGCTCAGCTTCGAGGACGTCTTCCAGGATTTTGCGGCAGGCTGCGACGTAAGACTGCCCGGCATCGGTCAATTCCAATCGACGGCTGCCGCGGTTCAAGAGCTTTGTGTGGAGATGGGCTTCGAGCTCCGACACCTTCCGGCTCACCGTTGCCAGCGGCATACCGAGCCTGCGTGCCCCGGCTGAGAGACTGCCGGCGTCTGTTACGGCCAGAAGAACGGACATGGCATCGAAGCGGTCCATTTAGACTCTCATAATCCGGTAGGATGACTGTCGATATTGGCGTCTATTTCGTAAAAATGAAAGGGCCTAAGCCCGGGGCGTTGGCCAATTCCGGCCCGAAGAGAGAAGGACGACGCCCATGTCACGCATCCCGACGCCTGCCACCATCGCTGACACCCCCGCCGCCACGCAGCCGCTGTTGGAGGCGGTCAAGAAGCAGCTTGGTACCGTTCCAAATATGTTTCGGCTGATCGCAACAAGTCCGGCGGCATTGGAGGGTTACCTTGGTCTTTCCGGAGCGCTGGCGAAGGGCAAGCTGCCGCCGCAAACCCGCGAACGCATCGCGCTCGCCGTCCCCGAGTTCAACGGCTGCAGTTATTGTCTTTCGGCGCATACCTACCTCGGGCGCAACCTCGCTAAGCGGGATGACGCTGAAATTACAGCCAATCGCAACGGCGCCTCGAACGATCCGAAAGCAGACGCCGCCGTTCGCTTCGCGGTAAAAGTCGCTGAGGCGCGCGGGCACGTGAGCGACGCCGACCTCGCGGCTGTCAAAGCGGCCGGGTATGACGACGGTCAGGTCATTGAGATCGTGCAGCACGTCGCGCTCAACGTGTGGACGAACTTCTTCAATGAGACGTTCAAGACCGATGTCGACTTTCCAGTCGTGACGCCTGGCCGAATCTCCGTTGCGTGAGGAGATGGCTAAACCCGTCGCCGCGGGCCGCCTATGCGGCCGCGGCAGTTCATTTTTGGCGTTGTTAACTTAAATGATCCGCCTGCGAACGTGCATCAGGAACGATAGGCTGGCGGACTATTACGGACGTGCCTTAGTCTCACCATTGCATATCGTCATATCGGCGGGCGGCAACACATCAACACTTCTATCAGCGAGCAAACGTGATTATCGGAAACTCTTCTACGACGCGCATGTCATTGGCGGGCGTGCTTATCGCAGCTTTCCTTTGCACCGGCTCAGAAACGAGCTTTGCGCACAGCGGCACAGCCGATGAGCAGGAGGCTTGTACACCGGACGTCTTCCGGCTGTGCTCGGCCCAGATCCCCAGCGAAACGCGCATCGTCGCCTGCTTGAATAAGAACATGGCGAAGCTCAGCCCTGCCTGCCGCGCGGTGATGAGAGGGGATAAGCCTAAAGCGAGTAAGAAGCGCTAAGCCCGACAGCGACGCAAACCATTTTTGCGAGGTTAAGACCGTGCAACGAACATTTCGCCTTGGAGTGATGCTACTGGCTGGTCTTGCTGCGCCAGTTTGCGTGGTTGCGAGCACGCAGGTCGCGTCCGCTCACAGCGGAACTGCCGAAGAACAATCTGCCTGTACGCCCGACGTGCTGAGCCTCTGCTTCTGGCAGATCCCAAACGAAGATAAGATCGTTGCCTGCCTCAATAAGAATATCGATCGCCTCAGCCCGGAGTGTCGGAAAGTGATCGCGGGCGACGACGACACAAAAAACAGTAGGCGCTCAAAGAAATAAAAACGCCGCTCTTTCCGTGATCGAGATCGCGGAGACGAGCGGCGTTCTTGGCTTCCAAATCAGCAGGCGTGACCGCGAGCGGCCGTTTTAGCGGGCGCCCTTTCGAGCTGGATTGCGTCGCAGACCGTTTCGACGATGCCTTGAGCCGATAGACCCGCGCGCTGGTTCATCACTTCCGGTTTGTCCTGATCGACGAACTCATCCGGCATGACTTTCGAACGAACTTTGAGGCCGCGGTCGAGCAGGCCGTTTTCGGCTAGGTAGTGCAGCACGTGGCTACCGAAGCCGCCAATCGAGCCTTCTTCGATAGTGACAAGCACCGCATGGTTTTCCGCAAGGCGGCGGATCAAATCGGTGTCCAGAGGCTTCATAAAGCGCGCGTCGGCGACCGTTGCGGAGAGGCCCAACGCGGCCAATTGATCGGCAGCCTTTAGTGTTTCCTGGAAGCGTGTTCCAAGCGAGAGAAGCGCAATCGTCGAGCCCTCGCGCAAAATGCGGCCCTTGCCGATTTCAAGAGGAATACCCACTTCGGGAAGCGCAACGCCGGTGCCCTCGCCGCGCGGATAACGGAAGGCGCTCGGACGATCGTCGATTGCGGCTGCCGTGGCGACCATGTGCTTCAATTCGGCTTCGTCTGCCGGGGCCATGATGACCATATTCGGTAGGCAGCCGAGATAGGCGAGATCGAATGATCCCGCATGGGTCGCGCCGTCAGCCCCCACGAAACCGGCGCGGTCGATGGCGAAGCGGACCGGCAAGCTTTGCAGCGCCACGTCGTGGACGACTTGGTCGTAGCCGCGCTGCAGGAACGTGGAATAGAGCGCGCAGAACGGCTTCATGCCTTCGGTCGCGAGACCAGCCGCAAACGTCACGGCATGTTGCTCGGCAATGCCGACATCAAATGTCCGGTCCGGAAATGCGCGGCCGAAAACGTCAAGACCGGTTCCGTCCGGCATGGCCGCGGTGATGGCGACGATCTTGTCGTCCTTCTTGGCCTCATCGATAAGGCTGTCAGCGAACACGCGCGTATACGACGGCGCCGATGCAGGAGCTTTCGTCTGCACGCCTGTGACGACGTTAAACTTCGTGACACCGTGATACTTGTCCGCAGACGCTTCAGCGGGCGCGTAGCCCTTGCCCTTTTTCGTGACGACATGGACCAGGATCGGCCCCTGCTCAGCATCGCGAACATTGCGCAATATCGGCACGAGCTGGCTGAGATCGTGACCGTCGATCGGACCGATATAATAGAAGCCGAGTTCCTCGAACCAAGCGCCGCCATGCCAAAGGCTGCGGGTATATTCTTCGACGCGTGCGGCGCGCTCCCCCCAACTCTTTGGAAGACGTTTGGCAAGTTGCTTGGCGAGGTCGCGTACATAGAGATAGGAATCGCTTGAGGTCGTGCGGGCGAGATAGGACGACAACGCACCGGTCGGCGGCGCAATCGACATCTCGTTGTCATTCAGAATGACGATCAACCGTTCGCTCCGCGCGCCGGCGTTGTTCATTGCCTCGTAGGCCATGCCCGCGCTCATTGCGCCGTCACCAATGACGCAAACAACATTGTTCGTGCCGCCTGACATCCCGCGTGCGACGGCCATGCCGAGACCAGCCGAAATGGACGTCGAGGAATGAGCGGCGCCGAAGGGGTCGTATTCGCTTTCGGTGCGCTTCGTGAAACCAGACAGGCCTCCCGGCTGGCGAAGCGTGCGGATCCGATCTCGACGGCCGGTCAAAATTTTGTGCGGATACGACTGATGGCTGACGTCCCAAATCAGACGGTCGCGCGGCGTGTCGAACAGGTAATGCAGAGCAACCGTCAGCTCGACGACGCCGAGACCGGCGCCCAGATGGCCACCTGTTTGCGACACGGCTTCGATCAATTCAGTGCGAAGCTCGTCTGCGAGTTGCGGCAGTTCACTCTCGGACAATTGTTTGAGATCGTCCGGCGTATCGACTTGATCCAAAAGTGGTGTTTTGGATAGCCGAGTGACTCTTGCATCCATGACCGAACTCCCCCCAACTGCCGCTCGAGTCCCGAGCTCGATGGCAAATTATGAACCTATGACACGTCGCAAAAAATGGAACATCCGGCGGAGACTGGACTCTGCGGGGATGTGTTGCAACCAAGCCTCACAATTCGGAGGGATGGACGACTAAATCCCGCCATTGTAACTGCCTAGGTGCTTATAGCCGAAACGCTAAAAATGGCGGGGCTAAGGCTTTCATGACGAACATTGAGGGAGGGGCAATGCTCCTGATAAGGAAATTGCAGTCGTTTGGGTTATCATTAGCGGCATTTGTGATGGTGTCCGTCGCGGCCGCGTCCTTTACGACGGCGCAGGCGGCCGATTCTCCGGAAGCGACGATTAACGGGCTCAACACCGCACTTTTGAACACCATGAAACAGGCGAATACCCTCGGCGTACAGGGGCGGTATCAGGCGCTCTCGCCGGTGCTGTCGAAGATTTACGACACGCCATTGATGACGCGTTTGGCGGTCGGCCAGACGTGGGGGTCGCTGCAGCCTGCACAGCAAGCATCCATCACGGATTTGTTCCGGCGTATGATGATTGCAACCTACGCTAAGCGCTTCGACGGTTTCTCGGGAGAAAGCTTCAAGATCATCGAGATTTCCAATCGCGGCACTGCCGACAAAATGGTCAAGACGCAGATCATCCAAAGCAACGGCAAACCTGTGGCGATCAACTATCTGATGCGCAAGTCAGGCCCGGACTGGAAGATCGTCGATATCTATCTCGACGGCACCATTAGCGAGCTAGCGAGCCGGCGCTCCGAGTTTGCATCTATCCTGAAGTCAGGTGGCCCGGATGCACTGATTGCCTCGTTGAAGAAGCAGGGTGACAAACTGCTTTCGGGCAGCTGAGACACTGCTTTTCAACTACTCGGAAATTGTGAGGGCGCCGGATCAAATCGGCGCCCCTATTTTTTTTGACCGCTTGGAAACCGTGCGAGATTTTCTGCTCCGCGCCCCAGCCGGACGTAAAGCTCATAGCCCTCGTGGCTCCATGAACTCGTGGCGACTGTCCACGCCGTCGCGCTTAACCCTAATCGCTCAAGTCATGGCAAACATTTGACAGTGGGGAATTGCGTCTGACCGCAAGGCGCAGCCGCAGAAGATTGGCCGTCGGTTATTCCTCGGCAGGCGATTTTTGCTCTCCGGCCGGAGACGGCTGCTCTTGCGCAGGTGACATCTCTTCGGCGGGAGACGTCTGCTCTTCAGCCGGGGATGCCTGAACGGCGGTCGGAGCTCCAACAACGACGAACGGCCTACGCTCAGCGGTGCGCGTCATCTTGGGAACATCGGTGAACTGCCGGTTTTCGAGCATCGTCGGCGAAGATACGAGTTCAGTTACCGGCTCGATTGCGTTGGGATCGCGGACAGGTGGCGTACCCGTCAGCGCGCTCGTGTTCAACGCTTCATCCAGCTCGGCTTGGCGCTTCTGCTGACTGACGCTGCGGAGCATCGAATAGAAGTCGATCGAACTGTCTTCCAGCGTCTTCATGTCCTCAGCCTTGCTGAGGTCGGAGAGCGGGCCGGTCACGGTGTTGGCGAGATCGACACGGCTTGCGATCGTCGCCACTTTTGCCGGGATCAAAGTCGCGGCGGGCACCGATGCGCCGAATTCAATGCCGCTGCCGATCATATCGCGCACCGTCGTCGGACCCAAAACTGGGAGATATACATAGGCGCTGTCCCGATACCCCCAGACGTACATCGTCTGGCCGAAATCACCCGACTGGTGCGTCATGCCCTGTTCTGCCGCGACATCGAACAGGCCACCCAGGCCCAACGTCGAGTTAAGGGCGAAACGCCCAAGCGTCGTAGCGGCGGCCTCTGGGCGAAGCTGCAGCACGTTGTTGGCGAAGACCATCGGCTCGGACAGGTTCGTCGTGAATGCGTCGATGCGATCACGCACGCTTTCCGGGACGTTGCTGTTATAGGCTGCTGCAGCCGGATAAAGGACTTTGTGATTAAAGTCCTGGCTGTCGTCGAACATCTGGCGGTTGAATGCCTCGTTCGGATCGGACACAGGCTTCGGCGTGGTGTCGTCGCCGATGGCGGCAAGATGCTGGGGCTCCAGCGCAGGTGGTGTCGTGCTGGCGCAAGCCGTCAGGCTCGTACCAACGAAGACGCAGCCGACCCAATTTAGGATGGCGCTGACTTTCACGTCCCGATATTCCCCCTGCTTGGCCCCACCAGCCGAGCTATTCCACGTCTACCGCAATCGCGCCTGAGGCGCTAGCCTTCCGGCCGTTGCCAACAGGCTTGTCGCTAACTCAAATCAGAAAGTAACGTCCAAATGGCGTCCTGTCTGTGGCTTGCATGCACCCTTATTGTCGTAATTGGCTGGATCTATACCCTTTTTGCGGCTTTTTTGGTGGCACGATTTGCCCGTCGGCCCAAGCCGAAACTGGAGCGCTTCGAAAATGTCACGCTGATAAAGCCGCTCTACGGTGCAGAAGCCGGGCTCGACGCGAGCCTCGCTTCATTTTGCCGGCAAGACTACCCCCGCGAACTGCAGATGCTGTGTGGTGTCCAGGACCCGGCAGACCCAGCCATTGCAACTGTCCACAGTTTGCAACGGCAGTTCCCGTCACTCGATCTCGAACTTGTCGTCGGCAAACGTCGCGGCAGGGGCAATCCAAAAGTCGATAATATTTCCAATATGTTTCCGGCCGCAAAGCATGATTTACTCATTCTCAGCGACAGCGACATGCGCGTCGCGCCTGACTACGCGCAGCAGGTCTCAGCACTCTTGCAGCAACCCGAAGTTGGGCTCGTCACATGTCTCTATCGAGGGGCGCCGCTCACAGGCTTTTGGTCGCGGATGGCAGCCGCCGCCGTCGACCAGCACTTTCTTCCAAGCGTGCTTGTCGGTTTAGCTTTTGGGCTCGCTAAGCCATGTTTCGGCTCAACGATCGGGCTGAGACGAAGCACGCTTGAGCGAATCGGGGGGTTCGAGGCCTTTGCTGATACTCTTGCTGATGATTACGCCATGGGCGATGCCGTTCGCCGCCTTGGCTTCAAGGTCGAAATTGCGCCATTCACGGTAGGCCATACGTTTTCAGAGGCGTCGTTCAGCGAGCTTTTGGCTCATGAACTTCGCTGGGCGCGGACGATTCGTCTCGTCGATCCAGCGGGCTATGCGGGATCCTTCGTGACGCACCCCCTGCCTTTTGCACTGGCTGCGCTGCCGTTAAGTGGCTTCAACGCCATAGCGTGGATGATCCTCGCAGTGACGCTTGCGTGCCGCCTTTTCATTCCGATACAAGTTGAGAAGTTGGCGGGTGGGGGCAAGAGCACTTTGTGGCTCAGTCCGCTGAGGGATCTGCTTAGCTTCGCAGTGTTCGTCGCGAGCTTCGTACCCGGAGCCGTCAACTGGAGAGGCCGCCGCTATAGCGTCGGCTCCGATGGAACCGTCACGCCGATATGAAAGGCGCCAAGATGCGCACACTCTTCCTGCAGGCCCCTTCGTTCGATGGCTTCGATGGTGGCGCCGGTTCGCGTTATCAGGCGCGCCGAGAGATTCAATCTTTCTGGTATCCGACGTGGCTGGCGCAGCCTGCTGCGCTCGTCGAGAACTCCAAATTGATCGACGCGCCGCCGCACCGCACGAGTTTGCAAGAGGTGCTAGCGCAAGTGCGCGATTACGATCTCGCGGTGCTCCACACCTCAACACCTTCATTCGACTCTGACGTCAAGGTCATAGAGGCGATGAAGGCGACCAACCCCAACCTCAAGGTCGGGCTGATCGGCGCCAAGGTTGCCGTGCAGTCCGATGAGAGCCTGAAGGACGCGCCAATTGTAGACTTCGTGGCGCGTAACGAGTTCGACTTCACCATCAAGGACGTGGCCGACGGCGTCGCCTGGAGCGACATCAAGGGCCTCTCCTATCGCAACTCGCAGGGCGTCATCGTGCACAACGAAGACCGCCCTGTGATGCACGACATGGATACGCTGCCCTTCGTTACGCCGGTCTACAAGCGCGACCTCGTGATGGAGAATTACTTCATCGGTTATCTCAAGCACCCGTACATCTCGTTCTACACTGGGCGCGGCTGCAAGAGCCGCTGCACGTTCTGCCTGTGGCCGCAGACCGTCGGCGGCCATCGCTATCGAACGCGCTCTGTCGGTCACGTCATCGAGGAAGTGAAATACATCCTCAAGGCGTTCCCGCAGATGAAAGAGTTGATGTTCGACGACGATACCTTCACCGACGACTTGCCGCGCGCGGAAGCGATTGCCAAGGAACTCGGCAAGCTCGGCGTCACGTGGTCGTGCAATGCCAAGGCGAACGTGCCGCGCGAGACGCTGAAGGTTTTGAAGGACAACGGCCTGCGCCTGCTTCTCGTCGGCTACGAGAGCGGCAACCAGCAGATTCTGCACAACATCAAAAAGGGCATGCGGGTCGAAGTCGCCGAGCGGTTCACCAAGGACTGCCACGAGCTTGGCATCAAGATCCACGGCACGTTCATCCTCGGCCTTCCGGGCGAGTCGAAAGAGACGATCGAAGAGACCATCAAATTCGCGACGCGGATCAACCCGCACACGATCCAGGTCTCGCTCGCGGCGCCCTATCCGGGTACGTTCCTCTACAAGCAGGCGTCGGAGAACGGCTGGCTCGACGTCGACAATGCCGAACTCATAAACGCCAACGGCATCCAGATCGCGCCGCTGCATTATCCGGGTTTGTCACACACCGAGATCTTCTCGTCGGTCGAGGACTTCTACCGCAAGTTCTACTTCCGGGTGCCGAAGATCGCCTCGATCGTCGGCGAGATGCTGACAGAGAAGGACATGATGAAACGTCGCCTCCGCGAAGGCGTCGAATTCTTCCAGTTCCTGCGCGAACGACGTAGCGCTGCCGCTTAGCGTTCGACAGCTTCCGGAATTTTGTCGTCTTGCGGGCTAGCTACTTGTCGTGGCGGGCCCATTAATATGGGC
>JAFECH010000378.1 GCA_018242255.1 Pseudomonadota bacterium
ACCCCTCACGTCATGTCCAAGAAGAAGATCCTGATTACGTGGCCCCTGCCCGAAGCAGCCATGGCCCGCGCCCGCGAAACCTACGATGTCATCGCCCACGGAGACAATCCGAAGATCACCGTCGACGAGATGCTTGAGACGGCGAAATCGGTCGATGCCATCCTTCTCACCCTCAATGAGAAGTGCCCGAAGGCCGTGATCGACAAGATCCCAGAGAACATCAAATGCATTTCGACGTTCTCGATCGGCTTCGACCACATTGATCTCGAAGCCTGCAAGGCGCGCGGCATCAAGGTCGGCAACGCCCCGCACGGCGTGACGGTCGCCACCGCTGAAATCGCGATGCTGCTGCTGCTGGGCTCCGCCCGCCGCGCTTCCGAAGGCGAGAAGATGATCCGCACGCGGTCGTGGCCGGGCTGGCAGCCGCTGCAACTCGTCGGCCAGCGGCTCGACAACAAGAACCTCGGCATCTACGGCTTCGGCAAGATCGGCCAGGCGCTCGCGCAGCGCGCCCGCGGCTTCGACATGAACATCCACTACTTCGACATCTACCGCGCCAAGCCCGAGGTGGAAGCGAAGTACAACGCGACCTACCACGACAGCCTCGACAGCCTCTTGAAGGTGTCGCAGTTCTTCTCGATCAACGCGCCGTCGACGCCGGAGACGCGTTACTTCTTCAACAAGGACGTCATCGAGAAGTTGCCGCAGGGCGCGATCGTCGTGAACACCGCGCGCGGCGACCTCGTCAAGGACGAGGACATGATCGCCGCGCTGAAGTCGGGCCGCCTCGGTTATGCCGGCCTCGACGTATTCGCCGGCGAGCCAAAGATCAACGAAGGCTACTACGACCTGCCGAACACATTCCTGTTCCCGCATCTGGGCTCGGCAGCTATCGAAGCACGCAACCAGATGGGCTTCGAAGCGCTCGATAACATCGACGCGTTCTTCGCCGGCAAGGAGATGCCGTTCAAGCTCGCTTGAGCCTGTTCGCTGCCAAATGTTTCCAGAATGGCCGGGCTCATCCCCGGCCATTTCTGTTTCCACGACGACGCCGATCAGTCCGTTGCCTTCGTCTCCGTCGGCATGCGGTCAGATGGTCAAAAACGGCAAGGCAATTTTCGGCGGCAGTTCACTTATGCCCTCAGCCCGCGCTCTTTCATCATCCACGAGGCAACGCCCAGCAGGCGTCCGCTGTCGCCGCGCGCGCCGACAAGCTGTACGCCAAGCGGCATCGCATCGACGGACAGCAGCGGCAGCGAGATGCATGGCAGCTTGAGATACGTCCACAGCCCGTTGAACATCGGGCTGCCTGTGCTCTGCAGCCCGACCGGCGCGATACCGGCGGCTGCGGGCGTCAGGATCGCATCGTTGTGGACGAAGATCGGCCGCAGCGCCTCGCAGAGCATTTCCTGCTTGCTGCGCGCATCTTCATAGCTCGTTGCCGAGAACGACCGCCCCTCGGCGATCACGTCCTTGAGCTTCTCCGACACGCGGTCGGGATGCGCATCGGCAATCGGGCCATAGTTGCGCGCGATGTCCGAGAACTGCACGATCTGCTGCAGACGGATGATGTGCTCGAAGCCCGCCGGCAATTCGGTCTCGGTAACCTCGACGCCGTGCAAACGCGACGCGAAAGCCTCGATCGCCGAACGCATCTTCTCGTCGCCTTGCGCCCACGCAGGAGATTTAACGAACGCCAACCGCCGCGGCGGCCGCGATTTCGCATTTTGCATCGCCGACATCAGCTGAGGATCGTGACCGATCATATCCCGGTCGGCCGTGTCGAAACCGCTGATGCAGTCGATGAGTAGCGCAAGGTCGTCGACCGAGCGTGCGTAGCCGCCGATCGTGTCGAGCGGCGCCGACTGTCCGAGAACGCCGGTGCGCGACACATATCCAAACGTCGGTTTGTAGCCTATGACGCCGCAATAGGATGCGGGCCTGATGATCGACCCGGCCGTCTGAGTGCCGAGCGCTATCGGCACCTGAAAATCGGCGACGGCTGCGGCCGAACCGGACGAAGATCCCCCTGGCGTCCGTTCGAGATCATGCGGATTGCGCGTTTTGCCCGGACCGAAGAACGCGAATTCCGTCGTCACGGTCTTGCCGAGAATAATTGCCCCGGAAGCCTTAAGCTCGGAGACGACGAAAGCATCTTCCGTGGGCTGACGGCCTGCGAAAATCTCCGAGCCGAGTTCCGTCGGAAAGTCTTTAGTGTCGATGATGTCCTTGACGCCGACGGGGATGCCGTCCAGCGCGCCTAACGTCTTGCCGCGTGCCCGCCGTTCGTCGCTTGCACGAGCCGCAGCCAGCGCAGCCTCGTTGCTGAGGTGCGCCCACGCGCCGATTTTCGGATCGCGTTCGGCAATCCGTTTCAGACACGCGCCGACAAGCTCTTGCGACGTCAGATCGCCGGCTGCGAGCGCTTTTTGCGCTTCGACCGCCGTCAGACGGACAAGACCATCTGGTTCAGTTTCATGCATTTCAGAATTTCGCCCCATATCTGGCTGACATGCGCCCGCCAGCGCTTCGATGCAAGTGGCGCACCCGCGGCGGGCTTGTCATTACGGGAAAGAACCATTTTTTCCTGTTCAAACAGCCGCCAGGACAAAATGCGCAGTACAGGCGTGAAAATCGGTCTTCGGGCCAATTGTATCCAAACCGGTTCGGTACTAGGACACCCGCGGAGACGAACAATAATAAGACTCTTTGAGGACTACGCGAATGTCGATAAGCCACCGCCGCCCCGGCCGGCACTTTTTGCAGATCCCGGGGCCGACCCCCGTTCCGGAGCGTATTCTGGCCGCGATGGCGCGTCAGGTTCTCGATCACCGCGGCCTTGAGTTCGGTGAGCTTGGCCGCCGCGTGCTCGGTGGAATCAAGGGCCTGTTCAAGACCCAGGGCCACGTCATCATTTATCCGTCGTCCGGTTCCGGCGCTTGGGAAGCCGGTCTCACAAACACGCTGTCGCCCGGCGACAAGGTGCTGATGTGCGAGACGGGGCAGTTCGCCGTGCTGTGGGAAGCCATGGCGCGTCGGCTCGGCCTTGAGACCGAAGTCATCCCGACCGATTGGCGCATCGGTGCCGATGCCAACGCCATCGAGAAGAAGCTGCGCGAAGACACGAACAAGAAGATCAAAGCCGTCTGCGTGGTCCACAACGAGACCTCGACCGGCTGTCTGACGCGCCTCGACGACGTGCGCAAGGCAATGGACGCTGCCGGCCACCCGGCACTGCTGATGGCCGACGCGATCTCCTCGCTCGCCGCCGCTGACATCCGCCACGACGAGTGGGGCATCGACGTCACCGTGTCAGGCTCGCAGAAGGGCATGATGCTGCCGCCGGGTCTGTCGTTCACCGCAATCAGCGCCAAGGCGATCGAGGCGTCGAAAACCGCGCAGCTCAAGAAGTCGTACTTCGCGTGGGACGACATGCTGTCGATGAACGCCACGGGCTATTTCCCATATACTCCGGCGACGAGCCTGCTCTACGGCCTCGCCGAAGCGATCGACATGATCAACGAGGAAGGCCTGGAGAACGTCTTCGCGCGTCATCTTCGTTTGGCAGAAGCAACCCGTCGCGCCGTTCGCGCCTGGGGCCTCGAAATCCAGTGCCGCGACGCGAAGTATTATTCGCCGGCCGTCACGACGGTTCAGATGCCGGAAGGACATAACGCCGACGCCTATCGCAAGATCGTGCTCGACAACTTCAACATGTCGCTCGGCACCGGTCTCAACAAGATCGCAGGCAAGGCGTTCCGCATCGCGCATCTGGGCGACACCAACGAGCTGACGGTGCTCGGCGCGCTGACCGGCGTCGAGATGGGCTTCGAGCTGGCAGGCGTGCCGCACAAGAAGGGTGGCGTCGCCGCGGCGATGAGCTACATCGCCGAGACGGCGAACCCGGCCGAAGCCGCCAAAGCCGCGGCTGAGTAAGCGTGCGAGCGCTCACAGTCGTCAACAAATGTCATCCTCGGCTTCATGCCGAGGATCCATTTGGATGTTAGCGCGGCTACACGATCGATCCTCGGGCCAAGCCCGAGGATGACAGCGGTGGTGGTCATCGCTTTTTGTCGTCATCCCGGCGAAGGCCGGGATCCAGTCAAGCCAAAAACACCAACTCTGCTGACACTTGGCTGGGTGCCGACCTCCGTCGGCTTGACGGAGTAGACCGGGCTGGCCGTATATTCACGTAAGGCTAGATCGCTCGGCAGCCGCAGCAGCAGTTGTGCCCCCGATGAGCCGCAGAATACTTTCCAGCGTGTCGGCTTCGGCCGCGGGTTTATCCCAGCGAATGCGATGAATCCGCGGAAACCGCATCGCGACGCCTGACTTGTGCCGCGTCGACGGCTGTACCGCATCGAACGCCACTTCGAACACCAGATGCGGTTCGACCGCGCGCACCGGCCCAAACGCTTCGGTCGTATGGCCCCTGATCCATTTGTCGAGTTCGAGCAGCTCTTCGTCGGTAAATCCCGAGTACGCTTTGCCGACCGGCACGAGCTGCTTCTCGCCATTATCGTCTGTCTTCCAAACGCCGAACGTGTAGTCGGAATAGTACGATGACCGCTTGCCCGAACCGCGCTGCGCGTACATCAGCACGCAGTCGAGCGTCAGCGCCGCGCGCTTCCACTTGAACCATTCGCCCTTGACGCGACCCGCCTGATAGACACTCGCGCGCCGCTTCAGCATCAGGCCTTCGATGCCTTCCGCCCGCGCCGACGCCCACAGTTCGCCGAGTTCTTCAAACGTCTTGAACCCGACGAGCGCCGAAACATCTGTCAGCCGCGGATGATGCTTCGCGTGCCACTCTTCGAGCCGCGCGCGCCGCTCTTCGAACGCCAGCCCGCGCAAATCTTCATGTCCGTCGAACAGCAGATCATAGAGGCGCACATGCGGCGGATACATCTGCATCATCTTCGCCGTCACGGTCTTGCGGTTGAGGCGCTGCTGCAAATCGTTGAACGGCGCGATCTCGCCGTCGCGCATGACGAGCAACTCGCCATCAACGACACAATCGTGCCCTTGAAACGCGCTGCGGATTTCTGGAAAGGCGCCGGAGATATCATCGCCCTGGCGCGAAAACATCTTAACCTCGCCGCCGCGCGCTGCGACCTGCACGCGGATGCCGTCCCATTTCCATTCTGCAGAGAAATCCTCAGGCGAAAGCCGTGGCCAGTCTTCTTCCTCGATCGGATGCGCCAGCATGACCGGACGGAAGACGGGCTTCGAGCCAGGATCTGGGCGTTCGCCTTGGCCATCCAGCCAATGGAAGAGATCGAGATAAGGTGGCGTCAGAGCGTGCCAGATTTCTTCGATCTCTGAGACGTCGCGGCCGTAGCATTCCGCCAGCGCTGTCCGTGCCAGTCGTGCAGACACGCCGACGCGCGGCGCCCCGCCAATGAGTTTCAAAAGCGCCCACCGGCCCGTCGCATCGAGTTGATCGAGAAGGTGTCCGAGGCGCTCGCTCCGCTGCGCGGTCGTGCCGTCCGCCATCGCCTCAATGACAGCGCCGAGCGCAAGCTCCGGCGGCTCACCGGAGTTATGTCCCGCCTCGCCCCATCCGCCACCGCTTGCAGACGAGGGGAGGGCGGCACTTTGCTTTTCCCTCTCCCCGTCCTTCACGGGGAGAGGGTTAGGGTGAGGGGCTGCAACATCCGACGGCGGCTGCCCCTCACCCCGACCCTCTCCCCGCGTGCGGGGAGAGGGAGCAGAAAACGATTGGCCGCCTTCTTCGGGAGAGATCTTGGCGCCGGGATTAAGATCGAGGACGAGCTGCTTCGGTTTTTGCTGCGCCTCATCTTGGAGATCGGCAGCCTCCGAAACATCCGGTGTCGCAACGACAACCCGATCATCCGGCCAGAGCAGCGAAACCGTCTCGGCGGTGTCGCCGACGTAGTCGCGCGATAACCGATAAAGCACCGGATCGACGAAGCGCGACACGAGATCGCTAAGCATGCGCCGCAACGGAATGCGGATCGGCACACCATCCGTCAGAGCCGCAAGCGCCCAGCCGCGATCGGGATCGGGCGCAATGCGAAAGTAATGTCCAAGCAACGCGACCTTGCGATTGCGGCTTTGCGTATAGACGAGACTGTCGAGCAGGCGGGCGAACGCGCGCATCGCTATTCCGCCTCCTCGCCATATCCGACGAGCGCCAGCGCCCGTGCCTTGCGCCCGATCGAGCCCAGGTAATGCACCAACGCATCCTCGCGCCCGTGCGTCACCCAAACGTCTTCGGCCTCTGTCTCGATGATCGTCTGAATCAACTCTGGCCAATCGACATGATCGGACACGACAAGCGGCAGCTCGACGCCATGCTGGCGGCCGCGTCCGCGCACACGCATCCAACCGCTCGCGAATGCCGTCACCGGATCGCCGAACCGGCGCGACCAGCGATCGCCGAGTGCGGACGGCGGACACATCACGATGCCGCCGCGGATCGCTTTCGCATCCGTCTCAGATACAAGTTGAAGGTCGCCGAGATCGATGCCGAGCTTCTGATAAAGGTCCGACAGCGCTGCTACCGCGCCGTGCAGATAGATCGGCTTGTCGTAGCCCTGATCGCGCACGACGCGGATCATGCGCTGGCATTTGCCGAGGTTATAGGCGCCGACGAGATGCGTCCGGTCGGGCTCGGCCGCAAGCGACGCCAGAAGTTTCTGCGCTTCATGCGCGGCCTTCTCATGCCGGAATACGGGCAGCGCGAACGTCGCTTCCGTAACGAACACATCGCAAGGGACGAGTTCGAACGGCGTGCACGTCGGATCGCTCGCACGCTTATAGTCGCCGGAGATTACCGCGCGTCGCCCGGCCCATTCGATGACGACTTGCGCCGAGCCGAGAATATGCCCGGCCGGGGCGAGCCGCACGCTGACGCCGTTGATCGAGATCGTCTCGCCGAGCGCCAACGGCTGGAACGAACCGGCGCATCCCTCGCCGTAGCGCACTTTCATGATGGCGATGGTTTCCGCCGTCGCCAGAACGGCGCGATGGCCGGAACGGGCATGGTCGCTATGGCCGTGCGTAATGACCGCACGATCGACCGCCCGTCCCGGGTCGATGTAAAAATCGCCGGGTTCGCAATAAATTCCGGATCCGACCGGATAAAGCCACGTATCTATGGCAGGTGAGGGCGAGGTCATGAGCTACTAAACGCGCGGAAAGGCTTAAGCAGCCTAGCGCGAAACGCCGTTCACGCAATAATGTCCGGAAGGAGCTTGTCCTCGATCTGGGTTATTCGATCTTTCAGGACGAGTTTCTTCTTTTTCAGCCGCTTGATAAGAAGTTGGTCAGCCGAAGGGTTACCTTCAAGGGCAGCAATTTCGCAGTCGAGCTCGCGATGCTCGGCGCGCAAAGTGACCAACTCTTCCCTGAGCTCGCGTTCGTCGCGTCGCTCCATGCCTATTCCCTGTCGCTACCCGGATCGACTGTCCGTCGCTTTTGAGCGATTGCCTCTCGTCTGGCAAGCCTTCCGAAGCGTGGACCTTGGGCGACCTTTCTAATCATCTGAATTTATTTTACGAATCACTAATAGCCGCAGCTATGCCGGCGACCGTAACAAAAATCAAACATCCAAGGTTCGACTTAAGACACGTTGGACAACGCGAGAAACGTGTGGCACGATTTCAACGTCGGCAATCTCCACAGGAGGCAACTGATGACGATAAACGCTCACCTCGCGGAACTCGCAGAGAAGCACAGAGCACTCGAACAAAAAATCAATCAAGTAGCGATAAGCCCAGGCTCAGACGACATCGAAGTCCGCAGGCTGAAGCAGGAAAAGCTGAAACTCAAAGACGAAATCGAGCGGCTGCGGAGAGAAACGCGCCACTAACTCGATACAAAATCGAATTCATGAACCAAGCCCTGCCACCGGCAACAGCCGGGCGGGGCTTTTATATTTTTGCCCACCCGTACGATATCGCGTCCGTCATCCCGGCGCAGGGCGGGATACAGTCAGGAAGAAAAATATCGGCCTGGATGTCATCCCCGGACGGCGTCCGAGGATGACGTGAGTCTCACGGCTGGTTACGGCGCAGCGCGGCGCGAGAACGAGACCGCATAGGCCTGCGAACGCATCGGGAAGATCTTGTCGTTCTCCGGCCCGTCAATCCCGTCGGTAAGGTTGGTCGGATCGAAGATGCCGCCATCGCACGTTGCCTGATCTTCAAAACCGGTGATGGACAGGGTGCCGAGCGTGATCGACTTGCGCTGGTCTTCCGGCCACAGCTCGGTCGGGTCGTCTGTCGGATCGCCGGGCTGACCGAGGATCGCCGTAAGCTTGAACTCGACAGGCCCTTTCGCAAACCGATCTTTCAACTCGGGACGATAGAAGTCAGGATCTTTCTTCTTCGCTTCATCGTCCGAAATGCCAACGTCGCCCGCAACCGGGATCGCCTTGTACTTGAAGACCTGTTTTTTGCCCTCGCCGTTGGTGGCGGTGAAGGCGTGCACGCCCCAGTAATCGACCGTTCCGAAGCTCGCGGGCACGGGACGCGCATTCAGCCACGCCGCAGCGCGAGTTGAGTTCGGGTTTTCCTTGAAATATTCGCCGATCTTCGCGTTGTCGTGCGTCGCGACCGTCGTCAGCAGCTTCAGGAATTGATCAGGATCGCGTGCAACGAAAACGGGGTCCGAGATCATGACGAGATCCGTGGTGGTGTCCTTACCAAGATCGAAGTGAATGGCAAAACCGCGCGGATTGTCTTTCTGTGCATTCGAAGCGTTCGGATCGCCGCCCGCCATCGAAAAACGAGCGATGACGCCGACCGGCGTCTTGGAATTGAAATGCTGAGCCTTGGTCAAGCTCGCGGCATCGGGCGAGGCGACGAAATTGCCTTTGACGCAAACGCCGTGCGGATGGGCCGCGCGCTGACCTTTATGCGACCCGAACACTGCGTTGAGCGCATTGACGAGGCTTTCGGCATCGGCTTCTTCCGCATGCGCGCGGGCGATTGGGACAATCGCGAGCGCAGCGACAAGCGTGGCGGCAGCTACACGCCGTTTGAAAGTCATGAAAAAGCTCTCCATTGCAGGTTTGCGAAAAGGGAGCGGACATCTCGCCGAACGACGCCGCGCTGGTAACGGCACCCATTGATAGAGAAGAATTATAGCAGCGGAAGCACTGTGGACGCGGCCCTTAGCCACGTAAAGGCTAATCAAACCATTCGAAAATAATTATGTAGGGCCGGACATTGTTATTGTCCGGCCCTGGCAAACGACATCGATTTTACGCAGCGTCCCGGCGCCATTCCGGAAACGGATCGGGCAGCGATCGCCAAGCAGAGACGTCGAGCGGCATATCATCGGCAACGGGAAGCAGACAGGCGTCGAGATCGGCTTTGATGCGCTCCGGATCCATATCGCGCATGCCGATGAAGACGATTTCCTGACGGCGGTCGCCCCAGACTTTGTGCCAGCCTTTGTCGATTCGCGCGACGAGGCTCTCGTCGGTGGGCCAGTTCTTTTTCGGCACTGCAGCCCACCAATAGCCGATTGCCTCGTGCTGCACGACGGCGCCGGCCTGGCTCACCTCGCCCACCCATTGCGGTCTGGAAGCCAGCCAAAAGAAGCCCTTCGCCCGGACGACGCCTGGCCACGCCGTATTGAAGAACGCATGGATCTTTTCCGGCATGAACGGCCGCCGCGCGCGGTAGACGAAACTTGTCACGCCATATTCGTCCGTCTCGGGCTTGTGTTCCTTGAAGCCGTTCAACTCCTTCAGCCACGTCGGATGGCGATGGGCATGCTCGAAATCGAAAAGCCCGGTGTCGAGAATGGCCCGCGTATCGACGCGCGCGTGACTGGTCTCGATGATGCGCGCATCGGCATTGAGCGAACGGATGATCGTTCGCGCCGCCGATATGTCCTCCGGCGTTGCGATATCGACCTTGTTCAGAACAATCACGTCGGCAAATTCGATCTGCTCGACCAGAAGCTGCACCAGCGGTCGCTCGTCGTTTTCACCGGCGACCTCGCCGCGATCTTTGAGAAAGTCACGAGAGGAATAATCTTTCAGCAGATGTGCCGCATCAACGACCGTCACCATCGTATCGAGACGCGCGACGTCGGACAGGCTGCGGCCGTCTTCATCCCGAAACTCGAATGTCGTCGCGACCGGCAGCGGTTCCGCGATCCCGGTGGATTCAATCATCAGGTAGTCGAACCGGCGTTCGGCCGCGAGGCGGCGGACTTCTTTCAGAAGATCGTCGCGCAGCGTGCAGCAAATGCACCCGTTCGACATCTCGACCAGCGTCTCGTCGGTTCGCGAGAGATTGCTGCCGCCCATCGCGACCAGATCGGCGTCGATGTTGACCTCGCTCATGTCGTTGACGATGACCGCGACCTTCAGGCCCGACCGATTGTTCAAGATGTGATTGAGCAATGTCGTCTTGCCCGAGCCGAGAAATCCGGAAAGCACGGTTACGGGCAGGCGCCCGTCCTTCGTGGCGGCGGTCTTCTTCAAATGTTCGATGATGTCGGAATCCATGACCAATCTCCCGGGGTTGAGGACCGCCATTTACTCGGATGTTATAACATACGTCAAGTAACGGCGCGTGACGCGGCTGATCGGTCATCGAGGCAAGCCCGAGGATGACATTCCGTGGTGTCTCACTCGTCGACCGCACACGAAAAAAGCCGCCGGAAATTCCGGCGGCTTTCAATCATATGAAGTTGGGAAATTTTATGCGGTGACGACAAGAACGTCGACAACTTCCAACGTATCGGGATCGACCACAGCAACATGGGTCTCGTCGATCCAGAAGTAATCGTACCCGCGATAGTCAGGTGCGATTGCAATGATCGTCGATGGGACCGGATAGATTTCTACCGAGCGCGGAACGACGAAGCCGATACTCACGGACGTTCCGATACGAGCAGGCGCCACGCGATGGTCGCGGAAGGCGTGCCGCACGCGCGTCTTCTGTTCCGTGCTAAGGTTCGTCAGCGATCCCTTTGCTCGTGCCTTACCTTCCGTGCCTTCGCTGGCGCCAGTGGCGCCCCGATCGGGCCGCGAATTGTCTTTAGCTTCGTCCGAACGCATCCGGTCTTTGCGATCTGAGCGCTCGGCCCGGTCTTCGCTCTTGCCGCTGCGGTCATAATCTTCGGCTTGGCGATTGTGCTTACCGGCTTTTTCTTTGTCGTTCAGACGATTTTCGCTGCTCTTCTCAGTTTTCCGGTCGGCGGAAGATTCCGCTCGATCCATCGACTTGTGCTTGCCTTCCATGCCCTCGTTGCGGCCGCTCTTCATTTCGCCGCCGCTAAAGCTCTTTGACGGACCGGAATCGCCTTTCATCGACGGGCCGCCTTCGCGCTTCATTGCACCTCCGGCAGCGCCGCCAGAATGCTCCATCGCGGGGCCACCTGCGCCACCGCCCGGTCCCGCGCCGCCTGCGCCCGGACCGCCATTATTCGGATCTGCGAGCGCAAACGTCGACGTCGCGACGAGTGCCAAGGCAGCAATTGAATATTTCAGCATAAAACGTCTCCATCTGTTGGTTGCCGAAACGCGACTGCCCCTCGCGTTCGGGTGGTCAACGTGCTGGCTGACGTGCTGTTCCCATGCAAAGCGATGCATCGCCCGCTGATGAAATGAGCAGGTGAAAGTTATCGGTGTGCAGCGAAGAACTGAATGACTGCGCGGTTGTTGCGACGCACAAGAATTATCCTGCTGAATCGGCATTAAATATCAGCTGAAGTACTGAACTCGTCTTGTGCGACGATGGTTCTCATCATACGATTCAAAGATATCTAATGAGACCACGGTGATTGCGATGAATGATACCGCCACAGTGGAACGAGATACGGCCACTGAAACACGCGATCTCACCAAAGCTGAGGTCGATAAATTTCTCTTCGGAAAACACATCACTGGTTGCCCGGTGTGCGGGCGCTTCCGCTCAAATTGTGACGTCGACATTCACATGTTGACGTGCGAGCGGAAATCCTCGTCCAGTACCGCGCCGGTTAACGTGCTGATGATCGTTTGCCAGAACTGCGGAGCGATCCAATTCCATGATCGCTCCATCATCGCTAAATGGCTCGATTGTCAGCATAAAGTCTGGGTGAAATAGAGCGCCGGATTTCCGATCGGGCAAGCTGGCTGGCGCGCTTTCGTGCCGAGCCCGCAAGCCTGTGGCGCAGATGCGTGTCCCCAAATGGAAGCGGTTATGCGAGAGCGGCGTCGCGATTGACGCCGCAGCACGTCATTCCATCGACAAGATGAAGTTCTTCACAACCGGATAAATCTCGCGCTCCCACCGCTTGCCGTTGAACGTGCCGTAGTGGCCGACGTTGGCTTGCAGGTGGTGACGCTTCAAATGCGGTCGGAGCGAATGACAAAGGTCGTGCGCAGCGGACGTCTGCCCGAGAGAGCAGATGTCGTCCCGTCCGCCCTCAACTGTTAGCAGCGCCGTTCTCAGGATCTTGCCCGGATCGACTTTGCGGCCGTGATACGTGAAGTCGCCGGTCGCAAGCTGCGCCTGCTGGAAAATCCGATCGATCGTTTCGATGTAGAACTCTTCCGTCAGATCGAGCACAGCGAAATACTCGTCGTAGAACGTCTTGATCTTCTGAGCTTCCGCAATTTCGTTGTTCGCCAGGTGATCATAGAGCTTCTGGTGCTGCGCCCGATGACGATCGACATTCATCGCGACGAAGCTGAATAGCTGAACAAAGCCCGGATAGACCCGGCGTCCGCCCCCCGCATATCGCGACGGAACCCGCGCTGTGACATTTGATTTGAACCACGACAGCCGCTTGTCGTTCGCGAGCTTGTTGACGGCCGTTGGGCTTTCGCGCACGTCGATCGGCCCGGCCATCAGTGTCATCGAACGGGGCGTCGCCGGATTCTTGTCCTCCGACATCACGGCGACGGCGACGAGCGCCTGAACGCACGGTTGGCAGACAGCGAGCAGATGCGTGTCTGGACCAAGTTCTTCAATGAAGCGAATGACATAGTCGACGTGCTCATCGACGCCGAAGCGTCCGGCTTCGAGCGGCACGTCGCGCGCGTTGGCCCAATCCGTGATGTAAACGTCGTGATCCTGCAGCAGGGTTTCACAGGTCTTGGCGAGGAGGGTCGCGAAGTGACCTGACAGCGGCGCGATCACCATCACCTTGGGCTGTGGGGTGTCGATATCTTTCTTGAAGTGCAGGAGATTTCCGAACGGCAGGCTAAGCGCCACTTCTTCCGTGATCGGCACGTCGCGATTATCGACTCGCACCGTCGAAATGCCGAATTCGGGTCGCGTATGGGTGAGTTGGAACCGAGAGATCATCTCGAAGCCCGCCGCCAGATGGGACTTCAGGGCATCGACTGTTGGGAAAAGCTCTTTTTCTATCGCAGCTTTTGAGTTCTTGGCGACTTCGCGAAAGGGAGCGAGAAGGTCGTCTTGAAACTGATAGGCTTGGTAAAGCATTCGCGAGAAAGTCCCCCCGGCGGTAACCGTAAAAAACCATGCGACTGAAAAACGTAGTGCATTATTCGCTGCACTGCGAGAGGATTGTTTAGGCAGGGTTAGGATGCGACGGAGCGGATCGTCGATGGCGAATGCGACACTGACGATATCGTCGAAGAATTATTCATCGTGGTCTTTGCGCGGCTGGCTGCTGTGCCGGATGGCCGGGCTCGATTTCGATGAGGAGATCGTGACCCATGACGATCAGGAGATCCGCCAAGAGCTTCTGCTGCTGTCGCCCTCGGTTCGGGTGCCGCGGCTGATCCATGGTGCCGTCACGGTCTGGGACACCCTCGCGATTGCCGAATATATGGCCGAGATCGCGCCTGATGCCGGGCTGCTCCCCTCCGATCAGGCGGCACGCGCGCACTGCCGTTCGATCTCGGGCGAAATGCACTCCGGTTTCTACAACTTGCGCTCGGCGCTGCCGATGAACCTGAAGGCCCGCCACCAGTCCTTCAAGATCTTCTCCGGCGCCCGGCCGGACGTCGAGCGCATCAAGGCGATCTGGGCCGAATGTCTCGAAAAATACGGCGGCCCCTACCTTTTCGGCGCAACGCCGACGGTAGCCGATGCCATGTATGCCCCGGTCTGCACTCGCTTCCGCACTTACGCCGTGCCTCTCGAGCGGGAACTGGCCGCCTATTGCGATACCGTTTTCCATTGGCCGATGATGCAGGAATGGACACAAGGCGCGCTCGTCGAGGCCGACGAGATCGTTGAACTCGAAGTCGAGTTTTAACTAGCACCAGGATCTCATCCTCGGGTTCGTCCCGAGGATCCATCCCAGGCACCTGGGGGCGCCGAAGGCGAAAGCAAGGCGTAAAAGCCAGCTATGTGGCAATCCTGAACGCGCATTGAATACGGCGACGGAACGCGAGAAATAAATCGTTTGAGCGCTGGTCGACGAATGACGATAGTGCAATTCCGCGCAGCGATTGCGCACCGGAATTCGCAAGTCTTTTGAGGATCCATGAGCGCTGTCGCAAGGAAATCGGTCCCAGCCGTCGCCGGGGGGTGTGCGCGTGGCTAGCCATGCCGCCAAGCCGGGCGCAGGCTATCGGCCGGATCTTGATGGACTGAGGGGCATCGCCGTCGCAGCGGTCGTGGCTTACCACCTCGACCTGCCGTTCGTGACCGGCGGCTTCGTCGGCGTCGATATTTTCTTTGTGTTATCAGGCTTTCTGATCACCCGGCTGATCGCCGCCGAACTGCGCGCGGGCTCGTTCAGCATCGCGCGCTTCTATGAGCGCCGCATCCGCCGCATCGTTCCCGCTCTCGTGCTCGTTTGTGTTTGCACGACGGCCGCGGCGATGGCGTTTCTCCTGCCGGACGAACTGCAGCGTTATGCGTCGAGCCTGATGGCGGCGGCGCTGTCCTACAGCAACGTCTGGTTCTTCCAGCATTCGGGCTACTTCGATCCCGGTAGCAGCACCCAGCCTCTGCTCCACACCTGGAGCTTAGGGATCGAAGAGCAATTCTACGTCGTCTTTCCGCTGTTGCTGATGGCGGTTTTTCGCTGGTGGCCGCGGGCTGTCGGGGCGACTGTATGGCTCGCGTTCGCAGCCTCGCTCGCCGCCAGCATCGCCTTCCTGCCCGAGCACCCGACGGCTACGTTCTACCTTCTGCATTCCCGCGCCTGGGAATTGCTGGCCGGTTCCATCGTCGCGCTCGGACTTTTGCCGCGCCCGGCCTCGCGTTTTCAAACCGAAACGGCGGCAGCCTTGGGCCTGGCCGCGATCGCGATTTCGATTTTGGGTTACACATCAAAGACGCCATTCCCGGGCGCCGCAGCCCTGCTTCCGTGCATCGGCACGGCTATGGCGATTTGGGCCGGCGAAGGCGCAACTGGCGTATCGGCACCCTCCCTCGGTACGCGCGTGCTCATATCGCGCCCGTTGATGCTGCTCGGCCTCATCTCCTATAGCCTCTATCTTTGGCATTGGCCGCTGATCGTCTTCACGAAGCTCCTGACGGCCGAACGCCTCTCCGGCATTGAGCAACTGGCCCTCGCGACTGTTGCCATCGGTCTTGCGACCGCAACGTGGTATTTCGTCGAGCAGCCGTTCCGTCAGCACGGCTCTAAGGGCTTCACGTCGAGCGCGATCTTCAAGGGCGGTACGTTCGGCCTCGGCGCCCTCGCAGCCTCGGCGGCTATTCTCGTCGGGTTGAACGGCATGCCGCAGCGCTTCCCCGACGCCGTTCTTCAAATTGCGGCGGCCCAAGCCGATGCCAGCCCGCTACGCGAGAAGTGCCACTTCCACGGCGAGGGCAAGCGCTCCTACGATGATACTTGCTTAATCGGCGACGACGTCGCGCCGAGCGTTATTGTCTACGGCGACAGCCATGGAGCCGAATTTAGCGCTGCGCTGGGCGAGTTCGCAAAGGCTCGTCACGCCAGCGTCCGCCAGATCACGGCGTCAGGCTGCCCGCCTGCTGCAGGCTTCACGTTCCCCGGAGACGATCGCTGCCAACACTACAACGACGGCATCATCGACCGGCTGACGTCGATTTCTCCTGCGACTGTCGTGCTTGCAACCTATTCGCTCGCATGGGATCGCGAATTTCCCGATCGGTTCTGGCCGAGCTTCGAGCGCACCATCGCCACGCTGCAAGCCGCCGGGCATCGCGTTGTCGTTCTCGGGCCCGTGCCCGATCTGCCCGAAGCACCCGGCATTCCGGCAGCCGTTGCGCGTTGGACGGCGAAGGGCGGCGATCCGAACGATTTTTCTTTCAAGTATGGCGCCAAGCGAGTCCACGCCGTCGAGGCGCGTTTGAGTGCAATCGCGACCGCGCACGGCGCCGTCTTCATTCCTGTGTCGTCTGAGCTTTGCTCTGACAAGCGCTGCAAGCCCTACGCTGACGGCGCTGTGCTCTACTTCGACAATAACCATTTATCGATGAGCGGCGCGCAGTTGATCGCCAGCCGCTTGCTCGTGCCTGTGATCTGGCCGGAACCCGATATTTCGCATCTCAGCTCAAATTCGGCGCGCTATTAACGGCGTTGGCGTGCCGTCGCTCACATCTTCTCTTTGATGCCCGTGTGGATCAGCCACCAGTTCGCCGGAAAGCTGGTAATGAACCCGGCGACCATCGCGATCTGCATAGCGAACCAGAACACCGGACCGTCCGGCGTCGCTTGCTGGCCGAATGACGCGCTGAAATAGCGTTGCGCCAGATACATCAGCCCGTACATCCCGATCTGCCAGCAGACAAGAGACAGCGCGTCCGCTTTGACGGCTTCTCGCAGTCCTTCGGCTGGCGACAGTTTCCGCATCGGCACGATCGCGAAATATTGGAAGATGACGCCAAGGCCGAAGGCCAAAACGAAATCGAGAATCCACACGGCATACGTCTTGTCGGCAAAGATGGTTTTCCACCCGAACAGGATCGCGATTGCCGGAAACAGGAACGCCAGCGTCTCGGCAATCATGTCGCCGAGTGTGCAGCCTGCGCCGCAGTGGAGCGTACCTTTCGCCACTATGATCGGAAATGGCGTCTCCGGCGCTTTGTGTTTTTCGCCGTGGTGCGAAAACTGCGCGTTGCGCCCGTATTTAAAATAAAGCGCCACAACCAGCACCGTGCCGAACAGCGCGGTCACGGGCCATACGACATTCATAATCCCCATGCGTTGGGGAAAGCGTGCGACATCGACCAGGATCAGTGCTGCGCATCCGACGCCCAGGTAGAGCGTCGACCACGATAGAATAGTCAGCCAATCGGGAAACGGTGCAACGGCGGGCAACGAAACTTTCCTTCGCAACGGATACCTGTGAAAGCATCGCGCGCGATGGAAGTTCCGTGCAGATGGACGCTCACTCGTCCTTGGCCATCTCGCGTAATTTGAATTTCTGGATCTT
>JAFECH010000379.1 GCA_018242255.1 Pseudomonadota bacterium
TGTCGGAAGACGATCGCGCGGAGCTTAAATCGCGCACGCTGCTCGATCGCTACCTCTGGCGGCGGTGGGTGATGAAAGAAGACGTGACGTTCGCGCCCGAATGGCGAAGTCAATTCACCCGCTCGGAGTTTCTCAGGCCGCGCTACCAATGCGAACGGCGTCTTGCCCGTTTGTTCGGGTGAGGGGAATGCTCGATAAGCTCGAACGCATCGCAATCGAAGCCGGCATGCTCATCGCTCAAATTCGGGAAGCCGGCGCAAACGTCATGACAAAGTCCGACGGCAGTCCGGTAACGGATGCGGATCAGGCGGCCGAAGAGCTGATCGTGCGCGCCCTGCAGACGATTGCTCCAGATATTCCGATCATCGCCGAAGAATCGGCAGCCTCCTGCGCGGCGGATCTATCGACGTACAGCAAACTGTTTTTCGTCGATCCTCTCGATGGAACTAAAGAATTCGTTCGCGGCAGACCGGATTACACGGTCAACATCTGCCTCGTCGAAAATCGAAAGCCGAAACTCGGCGTTGTCTTCGCACCGGCTCGCGGCGAGCTTTTCAGCAGCGATGGCTCTGCGTCTTTCCGGTCCACGATTTTGCAGGATGCGTCGATCGGAGAGCGCTCACAAATTCGGGCGTCATGCGGGGGCGGCCGCTTGACCGCGGTCGCGAGCGCATCGCACGGCAATGTCGAAACGGAAGACTTTTTGCAGAAGCTGCCGGTCGACCGAAAAGTCTCGGTCGGGTCGTCGTTGAAGTTCTGTCTCGTGGCCATGGCGGACGCACACATCTATCCGCGTTTCGGGCGGACAATGCAGTGGGATACCGCGGCGGGTGACGCCGTCCTGCGTGGTGCGGGTGGTTGCACGCTGACATCCGACGGCCGCGAACTTGAATATGGCATCCCCTGTGCAACGGACGGGTCATACGACAACCCGCATTTCATCTCCTACGGCGGCGACGTCGAGACGTTGCGCGGGCTGCTGCAAAATTGTGACCTCAATCCCGCTCCCGCCGCACCGTGAACGCGTCGGTGTGAGCGTCGCGCTACCTGCCGCGCCTGACGGCGTTCACCGTCTCGGCGGATGCGGCATCGGCTGGCCTGGATCGTCAATCGGGATTGGCGACGGCTCGGGCGGCTTATTCGGCTCAGGCGGCAGTGGCGGCAATTCGCCGGGCTCTTGCGTCGGGAAAGGGATGGTCGGGGGATCGTTGCCGTTTTCCATGCAGGATAAAGGCTTCCGGCTGGAAATCGTTCCCTCGTTTGGGTGACGTTCGCCTCAGTGCCCGTTTGCAGGAGCAGTGGACGCTGAAATGAGGTCCAACTCGCTTATTGCGTCATCCGGCAAGCGCAGCTCGGCGGCGGAGATATTTTCACGAAGGTGTGCGAGGGACGACGTGCCGGGGATCAGAAGAATATTCGGCGCGCGGCGAAGCAGCCATGCGAGCGCGACCTGCATGGGCGTCGCTCCGAGACGCGCGGCGACTGCCGACAATTCCGACGACTGTAACGGCGTGAAGCCACCTAGTGGAAAAAAGGGAACGTAGGCGACACCTTCGGCCCCAAGCCGGTCGATCAGCGCATCGTCGTCACGGTGGGCGACATTATAGAGGTTCTGGACGCATACGATCTCGCAAATGCTTCGACTGTCCTCGACCTGTTTGCGTGTGACGTTGCTGAGGCCAATGTGACGGATCAGGCCCTGACGCTGCAGATTGGCAAGCGCCGTGACTTGTTCTTCGATTGATCCTTCGGCGGGTCCGTGCACGTCCAACATGCTACGGAAGTTGACGACATCGAGAACGTCGACGCCAAGATTGCGCAGATTGTCGTGCACAGCCTGGGTCAATTCTTCCGGCGAGATGGCCGGAATCCAGGAGGCATCGGCGCCGCGGCGGGCGGAAACTTTGGTCACGATCACCAAGTCGTCGGGATAAGGATGAAGCGCTTCCCGGATCAGCTCATTGACGACGTGCGGGCCATAGAAATCGCTGGTGTCGATGTGGTCCACGCCGGACGCAACGGCCTCGCGCAGAACGGCGATCGCTTGGGCGCGATCCTTCGGCGGGCCGAAAACGCCGGGTCCGGCGAGCTGCATGGCGCCGTAGCCTAGGCGCCGGACCGTGCGGTCGCCGAGTTTGAATGTGCCGGAAGCGTCGAGACTGGTCATTAGCGATCTCCTTGTCACGTGTGAGGGAGATAGGCGGTTGTTCGCCATTCGATAATCCCACATAATCTGAACATGTTGTACGGAATTACGAACAATGAAGGCTGACCTAGATGATTTGAACGCGTTCGTTGCCGTGACGCGGGCAGGAGGGTTTCGAGAAGGCGCACGTGCAAGCGGGGTGAGTGCGTCAGGATTGAGCGATGCCGTGCGTCGGCTCGAAGCGCAGCTTGGCGTCCGCCTTCTCAACCGAACGACGCGCAGCGTTGTGCCGACGGATGCCGGACGAAGTTTGCTTGAGCGGCTCGGGCCAGCGTTGAATGAAGTCGAAGCCGCCTTGGACGTGGTCAATGTCTTTCGCGACCGGCCGGCGGGAACGCTCAGATTGAATGTTCCAGCGAGTGCTGCGCGACTGGTCCTTCCTCAGATCGTGCCGCAGTTTCTGTCCGCCTATCCGGACATCAAATTGGAAATTATCGGAGAAGAAAGCTTTGTCGATGTGCTCGCGGCTGGATGTGATGCCGGTATCCGTTACGATGAGCGGCTCGAGCAAGACATGATCGCGGTGCCGATCGGTCCCCGTGTCCAACGTTTTGCGACGGCGGCCGCTCCCTCGTATCTCTCGCGGCACGGACGCCCTGATCATCCGCGCGATCTGCTTCAGCACGCGTGCTTGCGGGTGCGTTTTCCGAGTGGCGCAATGCCACCTTGGGAGTTTGAGCGCGATGGTGAGGTCATTCTTGTCGATCCCACTGGGCCTCTGATCGTTCAGGCGGGCGCGACGGTCGATCTGGCAGTAGATGCTGCCGTCACCGGTGCCGGGATCATCTTTATTTTCGAGGAATGGATACGCGCTGAACTCGATAGCGGCGCGCTGGCGCCGATCCTCGAACCCTGGTGGCAATCGTTTTCAGGGCCGTTTCTTTATTACCCCGGAAGGCGGCTCGTCCCTGCGCCGTTGCGGGCGTTCGTTGATTTCATCAAAGCCAAATAGCGGCAAATGCTCCGCTCTGTCATTCTTTCGACCCAGTTTTGGCATTACTGATCATCTTGCGGGATTCTGAAACACATTGCACCGGCAATCGAATTGCTGGGCATTTGAGCGTATCCGGGGGCCCGCCATGTCTTTCCGCTCACCTGTTTCTTCTTCCGACGCCAACCTTGTCGACCTCGAATACGACGCCGGGCAAACGCTCTGGCGTAGCTCCGATCATGATCGCGGCACGGCGCTGCTGCAGATTTTCGATGGTGAGTTCAGGACGGCGCTTCGGCAGATGCACCGGCACGTCATTCTGCGCAACGCGCTGCGGCGACCGCAGAATTTGGCGCAGATTCTGCTCTTCGTCGGGTACGGCGGTGGGTTCTCGGAAGTTCTGCCGGTCGATGACATTCTTGCGGACGTCGTAAAAGAAGGCGCGGCGGGTGACGGCGATCTTATGATTCTGTGCCACTGGAACGTCGATCGCGACGACAGGCCGGTCTTCCCGCATCACCCGGGGCGAATGATGGAGGTGCGCCGCATCCTGAAGCTCGAAAGCCTGCGCCAACAAACGTCAAACTTGGTGAGCTGGGTCGACGACTGCGTGGCCGAGGCCGATCTCAAGGGTGGAACGTGGCTCAGAAGACGGGCGGACGACATCGGCCAGCGTCCGACTCGGCGGCTCGCGGCATTTTAATTTGCGAGGGGCTGCGGCTGGATTGGTCAGGCCGGTTCGGCTTCGCGACCGGTGCTGAGTTTCGGCATGAGACGGACGTAAACGAGCTCGCTCAAAAGCTCGATCAGCGTCTGTGTGACGATGATGGCCGGAAGAACCGGCACAGCGCCAGGAATGGCCAGGCCGAGCGGCAGGATGACGAGCGAGTTGCGCGTCGCAGCACTGAATGCGACGGCACGTCCAGCGGGAGCATCTAGTCGAAACAAGCGCGCGATACGCCAGCCAATCAGTGGCGCGAGGATTGCGAAGCCGAGGTAGATGGGGACGACGCTCAGAGCTTTGTCTATCGCCGGCCTGAGCTCAGGCACGACGGCCGCGACAACGACAAAAAGAACGATCGCGGTGGCGGGTACCGGCAGAAGACCGAGGATCGACGACAGGCGCCCAGCGGCGCTGTTCCGCGCTGCCCAGTATTGCAGCAGAGCCGCGAACGCAAATGGAATGGCAATCAGCCAGACGAACGCCTGCACGAACGGTCCAGCGTCGATGAGTTCTGCCACTTTCGGTTCGAGAAATATCTGGAGGTAGACCGGCAGCAACAGTATTTGCAAGATCAGCAGGACCGGCGTGGCGGCGAGCAGCAGTCGGGCGTCGGCGCGACCGAGGTGTGAGAAGGTGACGACGTAGTCGATGCAAGGGCTCAACAGCACCAGCAGCGCTCCGAGCCTGAGCATCGGATCGTCGGGAAGGAGCTGCACGAGGAGCGCCACGAGCAGCGGCATCACCACAAAGTTCGTGACGATCAGCGCGGCGAGAAAACGGCCGTGCCCGAAGGCCTGGCCGAGATCGGCTAAAGGAACTTGCAAGAAGGTGAGAAACAGCATCGCGGCGAGGGCAGGATTGATGCTGGTTTCCAGGGCATCGGTTCCACCAGCGGTTAGAGCGATCAATGCGGCCGACGCGACGGCGGCGAAATAAATCGAGACCTGCCGGCTTTCGAGGATCCCGCGGAGTTCGGCCAAAACTTTTCCCTCAATGCGATCAGGCGCGCAAACCATGTTCTCATAGCCGATCGTGCATACACTGCATGCAAAGCACGATCAAAGAACACGTCGCTCTTTTTCAAGGGAAGTGCACTCGCCCGGAACGGGTTAGATGTCAGCGCGTACCAATGCGTTGTTGTCGCAGCGAGAAACCGGCAAAATGGCTGCGTTCATCAGTCCCTGTTGCGGCCGGTTGCCACCGGGCGCGTGCATTTCTTTGAACGCACAGCGGGCAAAAGGGTTCAGTTCATTCGATCGCATCTGAGCCATATCGACAGCTCGCGGACGATTTGCCTGCCTCCATCCGGAACAACAACGCGATTTCAGGCGTTATCGTGCGTAATCAATCGAAAGGAGGCACAATGAGCACCCTAAAAGGTACGGTCGATACTGTCATCGGTAAGGCTAAGGAGAAGGTCGGCTATGCGGTCGGCTCCGACAAGCTTCAGGCCGAAGGTGCGGCACAGGCCTTGAAGGGCAAGGTGGAGACCACCGTGTCCAAGAAGGCCGATAAAGTGCGCGAAGCGGTCGATGATGCGACCGACAAACTCTAAATAACTCATCGATCTGGGGGATCATCAGACAATCCCCCATGATCGTTTTTTAAAAGCTTTTCAATTTTCTAATGAGGCAGGGGCAATACGCTAATTTCAGCCGTTCCGTTTGAGTTCGCGCAACTGATTTGCGCGCGCTTTGAATGAACGACAACGGTTCCTTCCTCATCCTCGCCGCTATCTATGTTTGCACTGTCCCAGCACTTTTGCAGCGACGAGGAGAAATCGTCGCTGCCGAGATCAAAGGCATTGCCTACTTCCGCAAGCAGCGCGCTATAGGCTACGAAATCTTTCCCGCGCCATTCTGCGTCAAATGACAGAACCTTTGCTCCGCAAGAGATTGTTATCCGCGCCGGTGGCGTAGCGATTTCGACGTAGAAGGCATCAAAACTATCCGTGACGTGCGTTCGCTGCTTCAAAGTGAGGCCTTTTACTTGCGACTGCAGATTGGAAACACGGTCGCCGCAGCTATCGGCGAGGGCACTCGATGCCCCCGCGACCACACAAAATATCGAGAGAAAAAGTACTCTGCATAGATCGGCGAACATATGAAGCTCCATCCCAACGCGATCGTCACTGTTATGAACTTCTCCCCGTATTGTAACGAGGACAAAAGATCATCGCCGTCCGATAGACCCTCCGTCATGAACATTTCCTGCAAATTCGCCTACGGGCAGGCAACTTCGAAGTGGCTTCGACGTTGCAGTGCAGATTGTGCCACTCAGTGTTAGCGGGGCGGAAGGACCAAATCCCTTGAAATTGTTCGAATGCCAGAATTGCAGCCAAGTTTTATTTTTTGAGAATACGCTTTGCGAGCGCTGCCATCTGCAGGTCGGGTATCTTCCATCCAAAGAGACCATGAGCGCCGTGAAGCCCAATGGCAGCACTTGGATTGCGCTCGCCGACAGCGATAACCAATATCGGTTCTGCGCCAACTGGGAACTTCAGGCCTGCAATTGGCTCGTAGACGCGTCTGCGGCGACGCCCTACTGCCAAGCCTGTGAGCACAACCGAACGGTTCCGGATTTCTCAGACCCGAGCAATCTTGCGCGCTGGCAGCGTATCGAGGAGGCCAAGCGGCGGTTGATGTACACGTTGCTCAAGCTGCGCTTGCCGGTGCCGACGAGGGCGGACGGGGACCCCGAGCCCTTGCTTTTTGATTTCCTCGCTTCGGCCCCTCAAGCCAAAGTTCTGACGGGCCACGACGATGGCATCATCACGATTTCGCTGCAGGAGGCGGACGATGCCGAGCGCGAGAAGCTCCGCACCAAGCTTCATGAACCCTATCGCACGCTGCTCGGCCATTTCCGTCACGAGGTCGGTCACTACTATTGGGATCGCCTCGTCCGGGATGGGGGCAAGATCGAGGCATTTCGAGAAGTGTTCGGCGACGAAACGTTTGACTACAACAGTGCGCTGCAAGCGCACTATCAGAACGGTGCGCCCGCCAACTGGCGTGACAGTTTCGTCAGTGCCTATGCGACGATGCACCCTTGGGAAGACTTCGCCGAATCCTGGGCGCACTATCTGCACGTCATCGATACACTCGAAATGGCGCACACATTCAATTTGCGGATTGCACCGCGATTGGCAGCGACGGAAGGCCTTAGCGCAACTGCGGACCGCAATCCTTACACGATCGCCGATGTGGAAACACTGATGCGCGAATGGATACCGGTTACGTTTGCGGTCAACAGCCTCAATCGCAGCATGGGACAGCCCGATCTCTATCCATTCGTGCTATCGCCAGCCGTTATAAGCAAACTCGCTTTCATTCATCGTCTCGTGAAAGATCAGGCGCCTGGGAGCGAAGGCACCGGGCCGGCAGCCTCGGAGAAGCCCGGCATTCTTCGCCGGATATTTGCCAAAAACTGACGGGCGGCGCGAAGCGCGTTGCGTCCTCCGGCTCCGCGCGCGTTTCGCAGAGCCCGCCGCTTGTATTGTTACCGATATAGTCGTTGTTTACCAGGGAACCGTTATGGGCAGGTTTTCTGGCCGATTCGGCTCCCCACAGACTGTATTGGTCAGCAGGCATCGAGCCAGAGTCCACCGGCCCATCCGAAGTCTTACAATTCTGTGGTTTTGATGCCGCAAAATCACTCCGAACCATTGTGTCTGCTCGGTGCAAGAAAATATGCCGAGGAGGCGGTTTTTTTATGCACACGAAAGAACTCGCGAGCGCTCTTCGCGCCTTTGCGGCGATCGCGGATTTCGATCGTTCCTATGAACTGCATAGCTTGGCAACCGTATTGGATCGCGGGCGGGACGAAACAATTGCGGCCCGGGTCAAACGCATGTCTCCGTCCGACCAGCATCCCGCGCGCCTGAAAGAGACACTTGATTCGATTGCCGCAGGGCTCCGCGCCGCCGGCGCCCTCAGGGGGAGTTCGTCCATTCGTGAACTGCTCAAGGTCTTCACCGGGCGGCCGGGTGCATCCGTCGACGATTTTTGCGCCGCGATTTGCCTTCCAACTGTAGTGCAGGGTGGTGGAGCACGCCGCTTTAAAAGCCAAAACACTGCGCTCGCGAACGACATCTGTTCGGAGCTTGCGCCCCACATCGATGATGCCGAAGTCTTCCGCGCTCGCATCGATGCGTTGACCCTTTCAACGCCTGCAGGTATCGCGACATGGACCCTCGTCGCCAATCGGATCGTTGGCAACAATCGTACTTACCGCGATCGCAAATCTGCAATCAGGGCAATCTTGAACTACGTCGAAGCGAGAGCGCTGATCGCGCCGCTGGGCGCTCGCATGGAGCTGTCTGAGTCGCAATGACGCCAACAGCCGGTCCAAACGTCTACGTTTTGATCGCGGATCTATGAGTTTCGCTGAAATGGATGACGCCCAAAAGCAAATTTCGAAAGTTGCGCAAGTCACGCTTGCCTTCTGGGTGATGAAAATCTTAGCGACGACGCTAGGTGAAACGGCTGGCGACTTCATCTCGATGTCGCTTAATCTTGGCTACTATGTCGGCCTTGCCATCACCTTTGCTATTCTCGTCGCTCTGCTTTTCCTGCAGATCAAAAGCGAAATCTATCGGCCGCTGCTGTTCTGGCTGGCGATCATTGCGACGACGACGGCCGGTACCGAAATCTCAGACTTTATGGACCGCTCGCTGGGGCTTGGATATTTCACTGGCTCCGTCCTACTCTCGACTGCACTAGTTCTGACATTGGCAATTTGGCGTGTGCGGGAAGGTACGCTGCGGGTCTATCCGATTGTTCGGCGCGACGTCGAAATCATGTTCTGGGCCGCGGTGCTCTTTTCCAACAGTCTCGGAACAGCGTTCGGCGATTATCTCGTCGACGATGCCGGCCTTAGTTTCATTCAAGGCGCGGTGGTGACGGCGGGGATCATCGGCGTCGTTGCGCTCCTTCATTATTTTACCCGCATCAACGATGTGATCCTGTTCTGGATCGCCTTTGTTTTTACTCGCCCGTTCGGCGCGACGTTCGGCGATTTCCTGACGAAACCTATTGAAGCAGGCGGTTTGAGCTTGCCGCGCGGGCAGGCGTCGCTCGTGACGTTAGGGCTGCTCCTTCTCATCCTTTACCTGTCTCTCGATCGGCGTCGATCAAGTGTCTCAAAACGCTGGTGAAACGCCAACGAGCCTTTGCTTACAGTTCTGAGACGTTCCGGCCTCAAAGGCTGCATGGAATCCGTTCAATTGTGCCCGGAATATCGGGGGAGTGTTCAAATTGGTGGGGGACAGTGCAGAGACGTGGAAGTCAAACATGACGTCCACTCCTCAGGCGAGCTACGCCATTGCAGCAGCTATGTTTTTTGGCTCTACTGCGGTCGGCGTCTGCCTATTGCTTTTCTATCATGCCTACCCACGCTTCGATCTGATCGTAAGCCAAGAGCTTTACGTGAACTCAAATCACTTCATTGGAAGCGGGTCTCACTTCTTTAATGGTCTCCGGAACGGGTTCTCAGTGTTGTTCTGGCTCGTCTGCACGTTCGCAGTTATCGGTTGCGTCGCCTCGCTCAGCGTGCGCAAACGCAAACGCTGGCTGACGCTCTCTGCGGCTCAATGGCTATATCTGGCCATGTGTCTTTTGATCGGGCCGTTGACGATTGCCAATCTCGGTTTCAAGGACCACTGGGGGCGTCCACGCCCTATTCACGTTACGGAGTTCGGCGGTTCAAAGATCTACGCGCCGCCCACCACGCCCTCGGATCAATGCAGCCGGAACTGCTCATTTTTTTCGGGCGAGGCCTCATCGATCTACATCATTTTCTTTGCTGCCGTTTTTCTGTTTCCTGGCGAGGCGAAATTTTGGGCTCTTAGCGGCGTGATATTGGGGACGCTCGCCGGATTTATTCGAATGGCCGAAGGCGGGCATTTCTTTTCCGATGTCGCGTTCGCCGGCGTATTCATGGCGTTGACAGCATCGGCCATGCACATGCTGTTCGTTGTGATCGGCGGCAATCGATATTCAGACTGAAGGGAACGATATCTCGACGATCAGCCCTGGCTCGTTGTCGCTGAGCGTGACGCGCGCGCCGTGCAGATCAACGATCGCAGCTACGAGACTTAGGCCCAAACCATTGCCTGCTGTCGTTCGACTCTTTTCCAACCGATACAATCTGCGAAATACTCTTTCGCGCTCATCAGCAGGAATACCCGGGCCTGTATCGCGTACACGCACGGCAGGAGCGCCGTTAACGCTTGCGATTTCTACGCTGATATCGGCCGGGTCCTGGCAGTGAACGATCGCGTTCTCTATGAGGTTGACGAAGAGCTGGTTCAGAAGGCGGCGATCGCCGTACACGATAGAGGGGCCTTCGGCCGCGCGCAGCGGTTTCAAGCGATGCCCTCGCTCCTCTGCGACGGCCTCCACGGCATCGATGATGTTCGTCAGCAGGATTTTGAGATCAACGTTGGCAAACCTGTTTTTGCGAGCGCCTGCTTCGATTTCTGAAATGCGCATCAGAGCGTCGAAGGTTTCGGCGATATTGTCGATTTCTGCGATCGACGCGTCTGCGGCTTCCCTATAGGCCTCGATACTATCGGCGCCGGAGCGCACCCGCTCCAGCCTCTGGCGCATGCGGCTGATCGGGGTACGCAGATCGTGGGCGATGTCGACTGACAACTGACGTAAGTTTTCGAAGAGACGCTGCAGGCGATCGAGGGCAGCGTTGATCAGCGCCGCAACGTGATCGATATCGTCCGAGGCGGTTCCTCGCGGTACTCTGCGGTCAAGCGCGCCGCCTGCCACCGCGTTCAAAACCTCTTCCATTTGACCGATACGCCTTTGGGCGCGAATACCAAGAAACCAGCCGCCGCAAATCGCGCATATCACCGACAACGCGATGCCCCACAGCAGACCGTTCAGCTGCAATCGCTGTGCGTCTCGGATATCGCCGTTGCCGTCGCCGACGAACAGATGGCCACCTTTGATTGGCGTCCACCGGCCGATAACAGCATCGCTTGCCCTGTGAGGGGACCAGTCTCCCAGAAGGTTTAGATCTTTCCAGGGAATGGCCCGCCATCCCTCGAATGGCTTCAGCGAAGCGACGTTGCCCGCGATGTATTTTCCCGTTTCATCGGTCAAGAGATAAATATCTTCGTCCGACTTTGCGACGCGTGCGTGGCTATCGATCATGGTCGATAGTTCTTGAAAGCCGTCCTTTTCGTTTCCTACGACATCGACCAGCGTTTTGCGGACTTCGTCGATATGGGCGCGCAAATGTGCGGTCAATTGCGCGCTAAGGGAATAATAGAGTGCCGAAAAAATTACGGAGTTGACGAGTGTAATGATCACGGCGACCAGCGCCGCCAAACGAAATGCCGTGCCGCGGGTATGCCTATGTCGCATCAATGATGTATCCCAATCCCCTCACGGTACGGATCAAAGGCGGATCGCCAGGCCGCTCGATCTTCAACCTCAGGCGGCTGACATTTGTTTGGACAATAGAGGTCTTGGTGTCGAGTTCCAGTCCCCACATCTCGTCCAACAGCATGGATCGTGTCACCACGCGCCCGCGATTTCTGAGGAAGATCTCAAGCAGCTTGAATTCGCGTGGCTGCAGATGAATCTCTTCGCTTCCTCGCCGGACTTCTCGCCGGATGAGGTTCACCTCCAACGAGCCAATTCGGAATGTGACGTCCTGCTTGGGACCTGGGGGGCGACGGCCTAATGCGGTGATGCGGGCGATCAGTTCGCCTAGCGCAAATGGTTTCACAAGGTAGTCGTCGGCTCCGCTTTCCAGGCCTTCTATCCGGTCTTCTATGCCGCCCACGGCCGTGAGCAGGATGATGCCGGACAACACTTCGGCGCGCCGGAGACTTTGCACCAGGTGCAGGCCGTCGAGCCCCGGTAACATCCGATCGATAACGAGGACATCGAAGGATTCTACCATTGCGGCCTTGAGGCCTTCAGAGCCGTCTTTTGCGACGACGACTTCGTGCCCTTGGCCGACCAGGCTCTCACGTACGATCATCACCGTTTCCTGATCGTCTTCAACGAGAAGTATGCGCATCAGTTTGACGTCAATTGTTGCGGTAGCTGGGAGATATAAAACTCGGACCTTCGAGGGCAGCGTGACGCAATTGCGGTTGGAAAGTCACGCTTTTGTAAGCTTTCCGGAAAAGCGCCCCTTTAGGCGGCGTGTTTTTGCCGTCCCGGCCTATATCTAAAGGTGATCTCATACAGGACCGTATGGCTTACGACCAGATTTTGCCGTGACGGGCCGCAACTCCTGCATGCATGCTTTCCTGCCTTTCATGAGGAAAATCACATAGCATGTCGGACGAAATTGTTGGCGCGCGGCAGCGCGAAGAATTGCCCGCACCGGCCCTCGGTCACAGCGCCCAATACTTGATCGGCGTTTGGAGAACACTGGCGCGGCGTGATGATGCGATCGTCCTGATCATCGCCTTGGCGCTGCTCGTTTCAGTCCCGCAAGCTCTTTTTCACGGGTATCATTACGTGGAAGGACTAACGGTTACCGTTGCCCAAAGCGCATTGGATGACGGCAACTGGCTGAACCAGCATATGTACAATCTGCCCTGGCTAGAGCGGCCGATGCTTCTATCCTGGATGATCGCTGTGCTGAGCATGCCGCTTGGCTACGTCGAACCGTTTATCGCCCGCCTTCCTGTCGTTCTTTCGCTCGTCGCGGGTATCCTGCTGGTCTGGCGCGCTCTGCGGCCCGTCGCCAGTCGAGAAGCGGCATTGTTCGGGGCCGGATTGTTTTTGGCTTGCCCGCTCGTCATGAGATACTACGTGACTTCGGTCGCCGACCTGCCGCTTGCGGTGCTGTTATTCGCCGCGTTTATGATGTGGTTTAATTCGTATACCGCTCGTCAGCTAACGCTTGGCCGTTGGAGTACCATTGGTGCTGTGCTGGCCATCGCCGCCCTTCTGAAGGGACCGCAACCGGCGGCATATTTCTTTCTGGGTGTTCTGGTCTTCATCGTTTTGACGTCCGACTGGCGGCAGTTGCCCGGTCTTTTCCTCGCCGGGTGCGTGGCTATCGTTCCCACCGCGTTATGGTACGTCCATGTTTTCTCCGCAGACGCCCAAAATGTATGGATGCGGTACACGCGTCTTTCGCCAAGCGGTGTCACCTGGCCTCATCCGTTTGGGAACGCGGTCGATTTCTTTTTCGAATGTTTTCCGGCCGCGGTACTGGCAGCGGCGCTGTCGTTGGCTAACCTCAAGGCGGCAGAACGAAAACTTCCTTCGCGTTTTCTCCTAGCGCTAAGCTGTTACGCTTTGGCGTGCACTTCGGTTTTGCTGATCTGGCCTGCCGAGATAAATCCGCGTTACGTTTTGCCGATGGTCCTGCCGTTGTGCGTGCTGGGCGGTATCTCGTTCGACGTATTGTCCAGGCAGGCACCGACATTTGTCGCAGCCATCAGCGTAATCGTGTTCGGCCTGTTGGGATACGCAACCTACCATTCAATGCACGATATCTTTTTGAAGCCCGCCTATATCAGTTCAAAGATTGAAGGAGCCAAAATTTCCGCGCTGGTACATGAGGCTCCGGCGCCCCTCTATCGGACGGACTGGAGTGTGGGCTTGAACGAACTTCCTTATGCGCGCGTGCGGGTGATGACGATCCCGCTTAGTCAGATCGCCGCGATCACGGGGCCGGCGTGGATTGTGGTACCGGTCACGGATGCACACGTGATCATCGAGCGAAAACGTGGACAGATAAAATCCGTTCGCGCGTTCAGTCAGTTTGACCTGCTTCGACTGAATTAAACGAACGCTGCGTTCTAGTTTCGCAGACCTCGCCGAAACGTTGCAAGTGTATGGGCCATCCCGCGACTTTTCGAGCTGCTGGAAGAGGGGCGACTCAATCAGACTTAGCAAGCAATTCGTGGTGGCTACTCCATGCGAGTGGGTGTTTGTCGGATAGCGGAAGCGAGCAGATAGACGAGCAGGATCATGCTCTAAGCCCAAGAAACTTCGTCACGGCGAAGGACTGAACGGGGCTGTTTTCGTTAACGAGCGAATGGCGCGGAAGCGCGTCGGGGATCCTCGTCCACAATCAGAGGCCGACGGTGGTTGATTTACCCCGAGACGGCTAGCGATCGTCAATCCTTTCGGAGCGTTGTCGCGTTTCGCAGAAATGTGAAGCGCTGCCGGATGGATATCCTGGTCTACGTGTTCGTTTCGTGCAAATAATCTGCGTATTGCTGATGATTTGCATTCACATTCCATTTTTTTGCGAAGTATCTATTTTTAATAGGAGTTTGTCATGTGTGGTCAGTGCTACGGCCATTCCGGGTGTACCTGCGGTCACTCGCCCGGTAATCCCCCTCCGTGTGAAATTGAAGCTGGCTCAAATTATTGCGGTCGGTGTGGCCATTCATCTGGTCCGGATGCCCGAGATGAGCATGAAACAGAAGAGCTTCCGCCGAAAACCGCCGGCGTGGAAGAAGTTCATCAATGCTGCATCCAGACCTGAGGGGAAGCGTTTTCATGCTTCGCTCCTTCGAAGCGGAAACGCCCACTGGTAAAGCTTATAAACTCGAGCTGTTCGACCTGCGCACGGAACGCGTTACAGGAGTGCAGATTTTCAATGACTTCGTGAGCTATTCGCGTGCCTACGATTCAGCGCGAACAATGCTGCAATTTCGCGAAAACACTCGGCCAGGCTGATCAGATCGACGGATGAAATTACTGTGTGCGACCTTATTCGCGCATAGCTTGCCAGCGTGCCCAAAACAAAGATCTGAATTACAGGCGAGCAGAATGATTGCGTAGTATTTGAGGGTTCGATGAACGACGGGGGAAATGACGCGCTCGCGGCCGCAACGGCCGAGATCAAAGAAGCGCGCACTGCTCTACAGGTCGCGGCTAGTCAACTCAACGAGGTCGCCACCAAGCTGGACGTGTATAGTTCAGCGTTAGGCGGAGCCGCTACAGCACTGAATGCCGCGAAACGCGATGACAATTTGCTCAAAGCCCTTCAGGAGGGCTACCGGCAGCATGCGAACACATTAAGGCTTTGGTTCCTCGTGTTCGGCGTCGGCGCGCCAACAGCGTTCGTTGCGAGAGAAGATCTCTTCAAAGAATTTCGAAACATCCCGCATTTTTGGTTGATAGGCTTCCTGTTTGGGCTCGGCGTTGTCATCCAGATGACCTTAGCCTTTCTCGATAAGTATTCGACTGCAGAGTGGTTCTTTAAACGAGTAACCGCGAATGAAGCGGCTGACGCGACCCACTCTCTTCTGGTTGAACGCGACACTTGGTTTTGGGCCAAATGCTGGCTGCAGCAAAATTGGCTAAGCGCGGTCGGCGATGCGCTGACAATTGCTGCCTTCGTCGTTGCCAGCATTTTAACGCTCAACGCCCTTACGCCAAAAGCAGATCAGCAAACCGAGAGCATTAGGCACGCTGGTAGAATGGTCGCGCAAGCAACCGGCTCAAAGGCGAGCAAAAGGGTAGCCATTGGGTCGCCCGCGCTCAATGTAACGATCTCGCTGAGAACCGAGGAATATGCCCGCCCGGCCGCATGCCAGGCAGTTTTCGTTTGCCGTTCAGCGTCCGGCTGAGCCGTCACGGAACTATCCAGCGCAAAACGGCATTTATTGAACGGCTTGCTAGTCGGTCTCGCCAACCATCCAATCGAGCAGGTGCTGACTATGACAGTCGCAAAACAAAACCTGTTTGCAGGTTTTTTCTGCATGTTCCTGCTGTCCATCGGGCAGGCCTCTTCTTTGAAGGCTGCCGAGACAACAGATCTGACGGGCCGCTATTTTATGATTGTCTGGTCCTATCAAGGGCCGGACGGTGACTTGGTGCACGCCCACACTTTTGCGAGCTTTTATCTTGGCGATGATCTAGCGAAGGGGGTTGTCCGCCCAGAGACCATCAGCTGGCTGCCCGCAACTGCTGTCGTTCAGCCGTTCGGCTCGGAGAAAGGTCACAATTTCTCGCTTACCAAAACTCTGCAAATGGCCTGCAGCGCGGGACGTCAAATCCATTCCTGGGGGCCGTATGAAATCGACGCGACATTGTTCGACAGCGCGATTAAACGTCTTGCACTCCTGTATTCCGGCCGCGTTCGCTATTCGATGATCAACGCGCTTCCGCGGTCGATGAACTGCATTACTGCTGCAGGCGATTTGACCGGTGCGCCGCTCGATACCGGGATCCTGTGGGGCAACGCGGCAAGCGCGAAGGTCGTCGAACACTTCTCGCCTCACATCCTCGGGAAAGCGTTTGCCCTGAAAGACCTCATCGCGAGGTCTCGGTCCGACGCGTGTCCTGGACAGCCAGCGGAAATCAGTCCGCAGGCGGCTAACACGTCGATCAAGCAGAGCATCGCCGCCACACTAGGTCATTGACGACAACACAACTGAGGAAATTGGTAATGCCTAGCTCCTTGCCCAAACGCCGCTCGGCTCCCGCCACTACGCCTAGGTTCGCTTCGTTTGAGGAATTCTGGCCGTACTATCTAAGGGCGCATTCCAAACCGGAAACACGCGCCATGCATATGATCGGAACGACGCTCGGAGCATTGGGTGTTGCGGCATGGCTGAAAACGGGCCGGGGCAAATATTTGGCTGCAGGGCTTGTGGGTTCTTACGCAAGCGCATGGGTCGGCCATTTTGCTTTCGAACGAAACGAGCCCGCTGCATTTGAAAACCCGGTCTGGTCGTTGCAGGCGGACCTAAAAATGTATCGCCTCTGGCTGACCGGGGGCTTGGATGCGGAGATCAGACGCGTCTCCGGCAAGAGCTAGCCGCGCTCTAACGCGCATTTTGCGATAGCACGCGGCCGACATCTTCCAATCGTGGAGCATTGCCATCGAAAAAGGACATGGCGTACGCGGTTGACCGTTTTGCGTGATACATGGCTGCGTCGGCCTTTTTCAAAAGTGCAGCGGCGGTTGCCCCATCGTCGGGCCAGTTGGCAATTCCGACTGCCACTCCAACCGAGTGTTGGTGACCGTCCACGAGAATGGGCTCAGCAAGAACCTTGGCGAAACGGCGCCCGATCTGCCGTACTTGATGTTGATCAGACAGGTCTCGTACGAGCACCGAAAACTCGTCACCACCAAGTCGCGCAACAACGTCGTCGGACCGCGCCGCTTCGCTAAAACGACCAGCGACAGCTTTCAGCACGTCATCGCCGACCGCATGACCATAGGTGTCGTTGATTTGCTTAAATCCGTTGAGGTCGAGCAGTAAGACGGAGGCGGCAGTGTCTGCTGCTATGCAATCCTCAAGAGTGCGCAGAAACTCGCGCCGGTTCGCGAGCCCGGTCAACGGATCGATCTTTGCCAGAAAGCGTTGCTCCTGAAGTTCCGCGTCGGTGCGTTGCCATCGCGCCCGATCTTGGCGGTCTTCAAGCAGACGGCGCCAAATGAAGATCGTCACGCAAACGCCGAGCAGAACGGCAAGCCCGACTATTTCCTCTCCGCAGAGATGACGCTCGCGGGGCGTCATATCACTCCACATCGCCTCCAGATCGTACGCCAAGGCTAGTGCTACGGCGCCGCTCATCGTGAAGGCTGCCAGCGATAAGTCGAATATGCTGGTAAGTGGATGGCGCCCGATGATCTTTATAAAATTCGTCAACGCTGACATGGACGGTTCCTGATGAGGGCATGCCAGCGTCGTTCATATTGGTTGATACATCTATAAGGGTAACGCGGGTCTGTGAGGCGGAGGGGGTGTTCGCCGTACTCGCGGTTAAAGCTTTGTTGTCGTCGCTGAATTTGCCCGCAGCGCTCGGCGCACCCTACAGTCCGTCCCTCAGTCAGTCCGAGATGGCAGATCTCGGACAACCCAGCGCCGATGTTTGATCGCTTAGTCGACCATGTGGGCGCGGTCCTTGTGAAAGCCGATCTGCAGTCGGTTGGCGGCCAGACCACGAACAGCGTTCCGTGCGGCTCGTCGGGGACGGTCGCGTTGATCATGTGCTCAGTCTTGCGCTGGCGCAGCACGGCCAGGTTCCCGGCGACGCGGACGTGGTTGCCGTCAGGCGCGACAAATGGGCCTAGCGGGATTGCTTGCTGATGTCACTGATGCGCCGCGTCGAACCGCCTGCCTGCGATCATTTCGTCAGCTCACTGTTTATTCCTCTGTAAGCAATGAATTGTAAGGTCGGGACCGGAATGAAAGGGACGGGAATGTTCAGGCGCCGGGAACGACATGCATCTTTCTTGATGGCGAAGGCGGTGGATGCGAAAGGCGCAAATTTGGTCGACTGCCTTGTTGTCGACGTTTCCGAAAGCGGCGCGCGACTTTTCGTCGGCGAGCGCAGGCTCCCACCGTTTTTCATGCTGATGATCCCAGCCCGATGCCAGACCTTCGGGTGCAAAAAGATCCGGCGTGATGGCGATTTCGTCGGCGTGCAATTCACGAATTAGGTAATCTCGGAACCAGCCATTTACAGCGTGGTAGTAGGCGGTGGTCAGTCGGAATATTGGCTCCCGGCGGTGAAGTGTTCGCTCTAGGGATTGAAGTCCAAGCTGGCGGGCCGCGATCGATAGTGATGAGCACTACGTTTACGCCATAGCCCTCTCGGACTAGCAGTTGCATCATCGCGGAAATCCTGATTCGTGAGCGGGACGAGCAGCAGCCGGAATCTCCGGCTGCGACAGGTCGCGAAAATCCGTCGCGCAATTTCGACTTTTGCACCTGACTTTCGCGACAGAATTTTCCCCCGAAGAATCAGCAGTCCAGATTTCGTTGCGAAATTTAGGAATTTTGGGACAGCTCGTCTTTGCTGGAGATCGTTTCGTAACGAATAACGTTGAACCGTTCTGTCTCAGAAGGGGGAACGAAATAGCTAGTGATTTGATCGAACTCCGAGTCCGAAGTTACGAAGTCATGTGTTTGCGTGGCGTTGCGTGCTCGAAGTCGAGCCTTGCAGACCTCATCCGGCACGTCAAGGAAGTGTAGACAGTGATCGGCTCCAGTCGACTCGAAAAGTGTTCTCATCCAAGATCGAGTGGCATGTGTGTTCGCTGGAAAATCCAGCACAACTGACACCCCTATCCGAAGCAAGTCCTGAATAAGAGGGCTGATGGCATCACGCAGGCGCCGGGAACAGCGGATGTAATCCGTAACGTTATTTATCTCAGATTCAAAGAGTCGTTTTAAATACGAATCCTCGCTGATGACGATAGTCAATGGCATCTGGCGTAGATCAGTCGTGAGAGTCGATTTTCCGGAGGCTATCTTTCCGCACAACATGTGCAGTGTCGCATGTGACATCTTGTGATCCATTCGCACGTAGTTCGTTGCAGCCGCCACTGCTGAGGCTGACGATCGCAACGCTTTCCGATTTTACTTTTTATACATCTAGCAGATTGGTGCCGTAGGAATTGTCGATGACGCAAAGCCATTTGCCGTTGGTATCTCTGCGGAACACATAGGTTGCCCGTCTGGTGATGGAGGTGCTTGCAGCATCCACATCCACAACGTCCAAAATGGTCTCCATGATGACCAAAGCGGTGTCGGCGCCTTCGATCACCTTCATAGCACCCTGTTTGACCTTTATCTGATGCTTAAAGTGATCAGCAATCGCCACAAATGCCTTGTGAATTTGCGCTTTACCTGTCGCGTTGAGTCCCGGCTTCACGACTAGCGTTGCGTCTTCTGCGTAGAAGTCCATCAACGCATCGAAATTCTCTGCGGTGATCGCGCGATCCGCGACCATCTCCGTGCACTCGCCCAGCGGGTCGAGGTCGCGGACGGTGAGGTTCGGATCATGGGATCAAAGAACCGGCTGCTACAGGCGCTCACCGGAAAAGCTGGCGTAAACTCAGTGCCCACTCAGGGACTGAAGTGGCGGAGGGGGTGGGATTCGAACCCACGGTGGACTTGCGCCCACGCCGGTTTTCAAGACCGGTGCCTTAAACCACTCGGCCACCCCTCCGGGACCCTGCTGCGGGGCGCCTTTATAGGCGGGCCTCGATGCGCGTTGTCCGGGTCGCCCCTCCTAGCGGGTTCCGGCTCCGGTCTCAAGTCCTGCGCTTAACCTGATCCTAAGCAGCATTTGTCATCATTCCAGCAAGCTTCGGCCATCCTCGTCTTCTTTAGTTGCGGTGAGGGTGCGCTTGGGCGGGCGTAGCGTATCGAGTTGGGTTTGCGTACATGGAAAGGGGCCTTTACGGGAGGCTTGCCTGCCGGCTGATGCTGGCGGCCAGTGCCGCAGCGCTATTGAGCGCCTGTTCGAGCAGCCCTTCGCCGGAATCGCTCACGGGCGTCAATCGCTCCGTTTTTACCGAAGACGAATATGGCGTCAGCAGTAGTCCGCGGGTTGCGTCGGGCCGTGTGCGGAAAGGCGGCGGCCAGTTCAAACTTGGTTCGCCCTACAAGGTGGCGGGCAAGTGGTACGTTCCGCGCGATAATCCGAATTACGACGAATATGGCATAGCCTCCTGGTATGGCGCCGACTTTCACGGTCGGCGGACCGCAAACGGCGAGGTGTTCGACGCCAATGCGTTGACAGCGGCGCATCCAACGCTGCCGCTGCCGTGCTATGCCTACGTGACCAATATCGACAACGGGCGGACGGTGCTGGTTCGCGTCAACGACCGCGGCCCTTATGTCAACGATCGCCTGATCGACATGTCGTATGCGGCGGCTAAGCAGCTTGGTTACGTCGGCAAGGGGCGTGCTCGGGTCCGCGTGCGGTATGCCGGTTTGGCGCCGCTCAATGGCGACGACAGCCGGGAACGGCAATTCCTGGCCCAGCAGAACGATCAACAGTATCGGGGCCAACCTTCGCCCGCTCGCGAATATGCGCAGGCTGAGACGAGCCCATCCGACTTGCCGGCCGAGGCGTCTGACCGCTGGGATCCCAACAGCTATCGTGCGGCTCTCGCGGGCAAACCTGTTCCGCCGCCGCCTGTGCCGGCCCAGCGCTCGCGACGCCAGTTGGTACAGACGGCGAGTATCGGCGAGCCCGATTTTTCTCGGCGCATGTCTCTGACGGCCGCGCCTCAGCGCCAGCCCGAACCTGAGCCCGAGCCATTCGAAGCCCCGCAACCGTTTGCGCCTGCCCAATCTTCCGGCGACAATGGCGATGCCTATCAGCCCGTATCGGCGTACGACGAACCTGCGAATGGCAGCTATACGGGACGTGCGTATGTGCAAGTCGGTATTTTCCGCGATCGCTCGAATGCCGAGAGGCTCAGACGTGAACTTGGCGCTTTGGGCCCGGTAGAAGTGGCGCCTCTACAAGCCGGAAACGGCATGCAGGTCTATCGCGTCCGCGTCGGACCGTTCTCGCATGGCGATGCCTCGCGTGCGCAGAATCGCATTGCGACATATGGTGTCGCGAATACCGCGATTGTGATGGATTAAGCGGCTCATCGCACAATTTGCGTTAACCCGGCGTTGACCATGTCTCAATGCAGTCGGATACTCCGGTTTCCATCAGTCGGGTCGTCTAGCCAGGCGGCATCACACGGAAACGATTCGAGCGATGTGGAAGACGCGGAGCATTTGGCTCGTCATTGTTGCGATCGCAGGGATGCTTGCGGTCGTGGTTCAAAATGCGAATGCCGCTGAGACGGGGTTCGCGACCAAGGCACCGCACGCCATGCTGATGGACGCCGAGACGGGCGCCATCCTCTATCAACACAACGCCGACGAGCTTTTCCCGCCAGCAAGCATGAGCAAGCTGATGACGCTGGAAGTGCTTTTTCGCGCCATCAAAGAAGGCCGCGTTAAAAAGACCGACGAGTACAAGATGAGCGTCAATGCCTGGCGCAACGGCGGCGCGCCGTCCGGCACGTCGGCGATGATGGTGCCGGTCAACACAACGGTGACGGTCGATGAGCTTATTCAGGGAGTCGCGGTTCAGTCGGGCAACGATGCCGCCATGTGCATCGCCGAGAATATGGCCGGAACGGAAGGCGCGTTCGCTCGGATGATGAACGAAGAGGCGCGGCGGATCGGCCTCAAAAAATCAACCTTCGGCAACGCGACGGGGCTGCCCGATCCCCACCAGCTGATGACGGCGCGCGAGCTTGCCATTCTGGCGCGGCACATCATCCGCGAATATCCGGACTTCTATCCGGTCTTCGGACAGAAGGAATTTCGCTATCGGAAGCACCGCTTCATCAATCGCAATCCGCTGCTGTTCTTGAACATCGGCGCCGATGGACTCAAGAG
>JAFECH010000037.1 GCA_018242255.1 Pseudomonadota bacterium
AGGGCCCTTATTTTATTGAAGTATTGTGTTCCGAGGGTCAGGGCGCGCCGGCGCCGGTAGAACTTTTCACCATCACCGAGTACCCGGCGTCTTTCAGCCCCGCCACGACCAGATCGCGATGGGCGCGATCGCGCGTCTCAATGACGAGGTGAAGCTCAGTGCCTTTTGCCGGGACGTCGGTGAAGACGCGCTGATGATAGACCTCCACGACATTGGCCCCTACTCCGCCGATAACGCCCGCAACCTTGGCGAGCTGGCCGGGCCGGTCTGGAAGATCGATCGCAAGGCGCGACAAGCGACCGTCGCGAGCAAGTTCGCGCGTGAGAACGCTTGCGAGCAGCCGCGTGTCGATGTTGCCGCCGCATAAAACCAGCCCGATCTTGCGGCCCTTATAAAGCCTGTTCGCTCCAATTAACGCCGCAAGCCCGGCGGCGCCAGCGCCTTCGACCACGGTTTTCTCGATCGTGATCAATAGCGAGACGGCGCGTTCGAGATCCGCCTCCGAGACGAGCAAAATGTCGTCGACGAGCGCTTCGACAATCTCCTTCGTCAGACTGCCCGGCGTCTTAACGGCGATGCCTTCAGCAAGTGTGTCACCGCCGACAGGAAGCGACGCGTGTTTCACAGCATTGAGCATCGACGGGTAAAGCTGGGCCTCGACGCCGATGATCTTGATCTTCGGATTGATCGCCTTCGCGGCGACAGCCATGCCTGAGATCAAGCCGCCACCGCCGATCGGCACGATCAGCACGTCAAGGTCGGGGGCGACCGCCAGCATTTCAATCGCAACCGTCCCTTGGCCGGCAATCACGGCCGGGTCGTTGAAGGGATGGACGAAGGTCATGCCGCGCTCGGTGCCGTAGGCGACGGCGAAGGCGAAGGATTCTTCAAGTGTCTGGCCTTCGAGAATAACCTCGGCGCCGTGACTGCGCGTATTCTCGACCTTGATCGTCGGCGTTGAGGCCGGCATTACGATCGTCGCGGGAATTCCGAGCCGGTGAGCGTGATAGGCCACACCTTGAGCGTGATTTCCGGCTGACATGGCAATCACACCGCTTTGCCTTTCTGCTTCCGACAGCGACAAGAGCTTGTTCAGAGCCCCCCGCTCCTTGTAGGAAGCGGTGAACTGCAGGTTCTCGAACTTTAGCCAGATGTCGGCGTTAAGAAGCGCACTGAGCGTTCGGCTGGGCTCAAAGCGCGTCGGGACGATGGCCCCGCGAATTGCCTCTGCTGCGCGGACGACGTCGCTGTATGTTACTGATAAGGGCTGAGAATCAAGTTTCGCCAAATTTGTCATTATGGTCCGGGAGGTTTAATGGAGGCTCATTCCTTAGCATACCGTGCGGCGGTGCGGCGGTATCAGGTTTTGGCTTGCTGCCATTTAGCATCTGCACAGGCTTGTGCATCTATCGGCGATGGCTTTTGGCGATCTGCCGTCCGGAGAACGTGAATGGACCGTCTGCCCCTGAAGCTGATCGCCGCGGTAGCGGCTCTGATTGCGGGCTCCTCACTGCCTGCGGCAGCGCAGACGTTCGAATACTCGCCGTATAAGGGGTTCAACAATACCGGTGGTCAGCCAACCGATCCGCCGCCGGACAGCTATACGCCGACGCACCAGGGCCCGGCTCCAGGTGTCGGAGGGGCGGCGGCCCCCCCATATCAGGCTGGCGAGTCGAACTCGGACGCCTATCAGAGCAGCGGTGCTACCCCTCCTCCAGCCGCCAATGGCAGCTATTCGTCTCCTCGTGGCCACTACTCGCCTTCGGAGGACGTCTTTTCACCATCGCGGAACGGCGGCGCCTCGCCTCCGCCTCCAACTCAGCCGCCGCGGGGCGTCGGTGGCCCGCCAATACAAGACGTCGGCGCCATGCCGCGGATCGAGGTCCAGGCGTCGGCTCCGGATGACGGGGTTCCTTTGAGCGTTCGTCAAGACGACGCCCGTCGTGCCGCGATCCAGGGCTGGCGCAGCAAGGTCGCCGATCGTTACGGCCCGGAATTTTCGGAATGGCGTTCTGCCGCCGGCAAGAGCGTCGATTGCCATCGGGATCGGCGCAATGGCGTCGTCTGCATCGCTAGCGCCCAGCCGGTGCGCGGATTTGACCGCGACAACCCCTGGGCCGCTCAGAACCGCCGCTACTAACGGCCTCTTCGCAACTCAATCGACCAGACACCGGGCCTAAGGCTGTTGATCCCGGCGCTTCTTTTTGTCATCTGCCCTGCGGTCGGATGCGACGCGCGACAACGCAGGACAGGAACGGACGATATGGCGAAGGTGGCTTGGCTGGGTCTTGGCGTCATGGGCTATCCCATGGCTGGACATCTGAAGACGCGCGGCGGCCACGAAGTCGTCGTCTACAATCGGACTGCGGCCAAGGCCGAGAAATGGCGGCAGCAGTTCGGCGGTACTGTCGCTGAGACGCCGGCCGAAGCTGCATGTGACTGCGAGGCGGTGTTTGCGTGCGTCGGCAACGACGAGGATCTGCGCAGCGTCACGACCGGACCTGACGGCGCCTTTCAATCGATGGGCGCTGGCACGATTTTCATCGACCATACGACGGCATCGGCCAAAGTTGCGCGCGAGCTTTCGGCGGCGGCGTCGTCCGGTGGTTTTGCATTTCTCGATTGTCCGGTTTCCGGCGGGCAGGCGGGCGCCGAGAATGGCGCGCTGACGGTCATGGCGGGCGGCGACAAGGCTGCATTCGACAAGGCGGAGCCGTTGATCAACTGCTTCGCGCGCGCCGTTCGTCTGATGGGGGCTTCCGGATCAGGTCAGCTCGCCAAGATGTGCAACCAGATTGCGATCGCCGGGCTGGTCCAAGGGTTGGCGGAATCGATCCATTTCGCTGAGTGTGCTGGGCTGGATGTGGCGGCGCTGATCGAGACGATCTCGAAGGGCGCTGCGCAGTCGTGGCAGATGGACAATCGGTGGAACACCATGCACGAGCGCAGGTTCGACTTCGGCTTCGCCGTCGATTGGATGCGCAAGGATCTCGCGATCTGTTTTGATGAAGCGCAATCGAACGGCGCCGATCTGGCGGTAGCGAAGATCGTCGATGGTTTCTACGCGGATGTTCAGGCTCACGGCGGCAACCGTTGGGATACGTCGAGCCTGATCGCGCGCCTCAAACCTAAAACATCGAGCTGAAGGCAAGCACTCCTACGCTTCGGCGCGTTCGCTCTTTCCCGAACGCTCGGTGATGGCGAACTGCAGCGGAAGCGCAGTCGTATACTTGATCTGCTCCATCGCGAAGGCCGACGACACCTTGGCGATGTCGACGCGTGAGATCAGCTTTTTGTAGAAAGCATCATAGGCGGCGATATCGGGCACGGCGACGCGGAGCAGATAGTCGATCTCGCCGGACATGCGATAGAATTCCACGACCTCGGGAAATTCCGCGACGGCTGCGTGAAATTTTTCCAGCCAGTTGAGCGAATGCTTGTCCGTCTTGATCGAGACGAACACCATCACGCCGGCGTTCACCTGCTGCGCATCGAGAATGGCGACGCGGCGCTGGATAACGCCCGACTCTTCAAGCTTCTGAACGCGGCGCCAGCAGGGCGTCGTCGAAAGGCCGACTTCCTTGCCGATGTCAGCAACAGGGCGCGTGCAATCCTGCTGCAGAATGCGCAGGATTTTAACGTCCATTTCGTCGAGCATCGGCACCGCCCTGGCCAAGAGAACAACATTTTACACTTTCGCGACGCGTTTTGAGATTATTATTCTATATATGCTGTCTGTCAACGTGGTGATTGGTAATATTTTCCACTTATCGGCCGATGGACGTCAAGCTTTTGCGCTCGGCCGGGCTGAAACCTCTCCGTGCCAACGCGTAACGTTGGCAAACGCATCCGGTCTGCCGAGGCGGGCGGGCCGCATGAAATCGACGGCGACGAGAGCCGTGATGTCGGCGATCGAATAATCGTCTCCGGCGATAAAGCGGCTGTCGGCAAGGCGGGCATCGAGGCGGCCAAGTTCGAATGCAACTTTCTCTTTATTAGCCTCCCCCCACTCCGCGACCTGGGGCACTTCGAGATGGGCCATTTTCGGATGAAGGTGGCGGAAAACGCTAAACACGGCGCTGGACAAACCAAGCTCGACGCGCCGGTTCCACATCTCAACTTCAGCCTTGCCGATGGCTCCGACGCCGAACAACGGAGGCTCGGGCGCGATCTCCTCGAAATAGCGGCAGATGGCGACGGTCTCAGCGATCGTCCGACCATCATCCAGCACCAGAACTGGGACACGGTGCCATGGATTGAGCTTGGCGAAGGCACCGCTTTTGAGGTCCTCCGTCATCATATCGTGTTCCTCGCGGGGAACGACGATGCCCTTCTCGGCGAGGAATATGTTAACGCGTCTGGGGCTTGGAGCGGCGTGTGTCTCGATAATGTGCATGGTTCACCTGTCGTTTCCGGAGGCATGCTCGCGACGCCAATCGCGCGGCTCTTTGAAGGCTCCGGCCCAAATTCCCTTGCGCTCGGCACGCGCGATCGCTTGCTCGTTCCAGTACTCCCGATAGGCGACGGCCATGCCGGAGGCGATCATCTGCGCATTGAGATCGCGGCCACCTGCCTTACACCGGCCCAGCATCCGGCCGTAGACGTCGCGCTCGACGATGGCACACGTTACTTCATCGTCGCCTATGGCGCGAACGAGTTCATCCCGCGCTGCCTCTCCGCAATCCCAGCGCGCGCCACTTTTTTCGCAGTCTTGTTGCCATTCTGGAGCGTCGATGCCCTTCAGGCGCACCTCTTCTCTGCCGACCCAGAGGCTGTCGCCATCAATGGGATCGCCGTAGCCGGTTACCGTTGTCGGATATGGATCGGCCGTCTCCGGTCGGTGCCATCGCGTGCTCCCGTGGCGATGTCCGCCGATGATGACTGCGGCAAACAAAGTTAAAACCAGCGCAAGCTTAACGAAAGCTGCCCATTTTCGCGGTCTATGGCGTCGCCAACGCCCCATTTGCGGCTTCCCTTCGCTCGAGTTGCCTATCCTCCCATCTGGCCGGGAAGGAGGCCTTTAAGGCTTGCTTTAACGAATTGCCGCCAATTTACGAACTGCGCCCGGCATGAGCACGCGCAAACTCGAACGGGAATAACGGCTCGCGGGATGGACGATAACGTTCAGAGTGTCGAGGCAACGGCCGTCGACACGCCAGCTCCTATGCAGCAGACCCAATCTCGGAATGAGCTCAAGTCATTCCGCGAAAAGCTCACGCATGGCACCGTCAGCAAGCCGGAATTCGAGTACGAGCTTCTGACGATGTTCGCGCGCAATGAGACAAGCGCGCCATTCGCCATGCCGGCGTTGTGCTTCATCTTCTACATCACGTCGATGTTCTGGGCGTCCTTCACGGAAGCAACGACCTGGATCGCGATCGTGTCGATCTCGCGCGTGTACATGCTCGATCAGTGCCGGCGGCTACTTTCCATTCCTCGCACCGAGGTGAATGTCAAACAGTGGCGCCGGCATTTCATCCGCATCGAACTCGTCAACGGCTTCGCGCTCGCGGCCTTCGCACTGATCGGCATGTCGATCCACGGCGGAGGGCATCATCTCACGTCGCCGGCAACGTTCTCGTCGCATGTATTTATTTTCGCGACATTGATGGTCGTACTGGCAATCCGCATGACGTTCGCTTCGACCCTGCCGGCGCTGTTTCTCGCCGGCACTGTTCCGATGACGGTTGCGGTAGCGGGGCGGCTCTTCTCGCTCGGCGATCCGTTCTATTTTGCCCTCGGTTCGATGGCGATCGGCATTCACGTCTTTTTCGTCTATCTGGCGCGTGGACTGCACTCGACCGCGCTGGCGATGGTCGAATACAGGGCGGAAAAGGACGGCCTGATCTCCGAACTTGAGGAAGCGACCGCCATCTCCGATGAAGCCCGGCGCCGGGCAGAGGCCGCGAACAAGGCCAAATCGCGCTTTCTTGCCACCATGAGCCACGAACTGCGCACACCGCTGAATGCGATCATGGGGTTTTCGGAGGTCATGGAGCGAGAATTGCTCGGCCCCATCGGCAACGACGTCTATCGTGATTATGCGCACAATATCTACAAGAGCGGCGATCACCTGCTCTCGATCATCAACGAAATTCTCGACCTCTCGCGTATCGAGGCCGGCCGCTACGACCTCACCGAGGAATCCATCCGCCTGACAGATATTGCCGAGGATTGTCAGCGGCTCGTGAAGATAAAGGCTGATTCAAAGGCGCTTATGATCGTCGAAGATTTCGCGCCGGATGTATCGCCGGTCCGCGCCGACCCGCGTGCGATCCGCCAGATTTGCCTCAACCTGTTGTCGAACGCGCTGAAGTTCACACCGAAGGGTGGGCGCATCACGCTCATCGTTGGACATACGCAGGATGGCGGCCAGTTCCTGACCGTAGCCGACACGGGCCCTGGAATTCCAAAGAATGAGATCCCTCGCGTGCTGCAGGCGTTTGGCCAGGGCTCGCTCGCCCATCAAACGGCCGAAGGCGGCACGGGGCTCGGATTGTCGATCGTGCAGAATTTGATCCATTTGCATGGCGGCACGTTCGACCTGCAGTCAGAGTTGCGCAAGGGAACAGAGGTAACCGTGACGATCCCGCCTCAGCGCGTTCTCAATCCGCAATCGCCGTCGCAGCTCTCGGGACAGGACCGTCATCGCGAACCCGGGTCAGCGCGGCAGCCGCGACAGCCACGCATGCGCTCATCATCTTCGTCCTTCAGTTCCGAAGCGCCGCTGCGCGTTGCCGGAGACGCACGCTGATCACCATCTTACTCAAGGCCCGTGCATGCTGATCTTTCTGCTTTTCGTCGTTGTCGTCGGGCTCGCCGGGGTGCTGGGCCTGTCGGTGTTCGGCGGCTTCAATTTCGATGCGATCCCGAACCTGCCGGTCGCGGCATCCGTCATCGGCATACTTCTGGCGCTCTACATTGCGACGCTTCTGAGCCATCGTGGCGAACGGCGGCTTGCCATCTGGCCGACGCTGGCGGCCTGCCTCGCCGGAGCGGTGCTCGTCACCGGCGCTTTCAACAAGGACGTGGCATTCTCGCTTGCCGACGTCATGACGTTCGCGCGACACGCCGACGATCCTGTACAGACACCCCGAGATGCTTCCGCATCGGTACGGCTTCGCCGGGCAATGGACGGCGGCTTTCTCGCCAATTCCGAAATCAACGGCGCCACTCTGACGGCACGCATCGATAGCGGCGCGGCGACGGTCATCCTCAAGCAATCGGATGCCGAAAAGGCCGGAATCGATGTCGACACGCTCAGCTATGACACGCCGCTGCGCACGGCCAACGGCACGAGCTACTTGGCGCCTGTGCGGCTTAAATCGGTTCGCATTGGCCCCGTTGTCATGACCGACGTCGAGGGCCTCGTGGCGAAGGCTGGAACTCTTAACGAAACCCTTCTCGGTTCCAGTTTTTTAAGACGTCTCGGGTCATATGAAGTGGCAGGCAACTTCGCGACGCTTCGGCAATAGCTTCGCCCGGACGTGATGGTTCGCGGCGCTGTTGAAAGGGCACAGGAAATGTCGTCGGCCACGGCCAGTCTTTTCGCGTCCTTTGCCATCGCGGCCGTCGGTGCCGCCGGGCTGGCCTATACTTTGACCCATCCCGGCATCGTCGCCGGCATCATGGACCGGGTCGGATCGCCTGTGGTTGCCGATCAGACTGATCCGACACAGACCACCTCACCGGATGCGCCCGCTTCTGCCGCCCGCGCTGGCAATTCCGTCACGCTGCCAGCGGGCCAGTATGGACACTTTCTGACCAAGGTCCAAATCAACGGCCGGGAAATCGGCGTCATGGTGGATACCGGCGCGTCTCTCGTTGCATTGACCTATGACGACGCCAGCAGAGCTGGAATTTTCGTGAAACCGTCGGATTTTACGCACACCGCGCAAACGGCGAACGGCATCGCCAGGGTTGCGCCGGTTACGATTTCGCGCATTGAAATCGGCGATATCACGGTGCGGAACGTCAAAGGCGTGGTGTCGGAACGTGGGGCTTCCGAACGCACGCTCCTTGGCATGTCGTTTCTCGGACGGCTGTCGCGCGTCGAGATGCGCGGCGATAAACTCGAGCTTGAAGAGTGACTATTCCACTTTTCCGCCCAGAACATTGCTGATAGAGCGGCCCGTCGGAACCACGCGCGTGCCAAAACGCGTTAAGGTCCCCGAATGAACCACGTTCGAGGAGAACCTCATGCTGCCCAAGCCACGCGCCGATCTGAAGCCCAACACGGCAGACTTCGAGCGCTTTCCGCTCGTCAAGCCGACCGGCTTCCGCGAATACGATGCGCGCTGGCTGTTCCCGCAGGAAATCAATCTCATGGGCCTCAACGCGGTCGGTCTCGGCATGGCGACGCTTTTTGCGCGCCGCGGAGTTCCGAAACGCATCGTGGTCGGCCACGACTATCGCTCTTACTCCGGCTCGGTGAAGCAGGCGCTGATGACAGGGCTGCTCGCGGGCGGATGCGAAGTGCACGACATTGGGCTCGTGACCTCGCCTATGGCCTACTTCGCGCAGTTCGAACTCGACGTCGAAGGCGTCGCGATGGTGACGGCGAGCCATAACGACAATGGCTGGACCGGCATCAAGATGGGGTTGTCGCGGCCGCTGACGTTCGGGCCCGACGATATGTCCGAGTTGAAGTCGATTGTTCTCAACGGCGAGTTCGAAGCCAAGACTGGCGGGCGCTATATCTTCGTGCCCGATCTCGCCGAACGCTACATAAAGGCGCTGACCAATCGGCCGAAGCTGAAACGCCACCTCAAGGTCGTCGCCGCCTGCGGCAACGGCACGGCCGGCGCATACGCACAGCAGGTACTCGAAGCCATCGGCTGCGAAGTTATTCCGCTCAACACCGATCTCGACTACACCTTCCCGAACCACAACCCGAACCCTGAAGACATGAAGATGCTTCATGCCGTCTCGGCAAAGGTTCTGGAAACCGGCGCCGATGTCGGTCTCGCATTTGACGGAGACGGCGACCGCTGCGGCGTCGTCGCCAACGACGGCCATGAGATCTTCGCCGACAAGGTTGGCGTCATGCTCGCCCGCGACATCTCCGCAATATACAAGAAGGCGAAGTTCGTCGTCGATGTGAAGTCGACAGGGCTTTTCACCACCGATCCGGTGCTGATCGCCAACGGCGCGACCACAGCTTATTGGAAAACGGGCCACAGCTACATCAAACGCTACAACTTCGAACACAAAACGCTCGTCGGCTTCGAGAAGTCGGGTCACTTCTTCTTCAACGAGCCGCTCGGACGCGGCTATGACGACGGCTTCGTTTCCGCCATCGCAGTTTGTGACATGCTCGATCGCAGTCCTGGCAAAACCGTCGCCGACCTGCGCGACGCGCTTCCCAAGACGTATGGCTCGCCAACGATGTCGCCGCACTGCGACGATGAATTGAAGTATGGTGTCGTCGACCGCATCACCGAGCACTATACCAAGCAGAAGGAGACGGGTGGCACCGTCGCCGGTCAGGCGATCCGCGATCTCATCACCGTCAACGGCGTGCGCGTGATGCTAGAAGACGGAACGTGGGGACTCGTGCGGGCTTCGTCGAATAAGCCCGAGTTGGTCGTCGTCGTCGAAAGTCCGACGTCGGAAGCCAACATGAAGGCGATCTTCAAAGATATCGACCAGCAGCTTTCGCGCTTCCCCGAAGTCGGCGAGTACAATCAGAAGATAGCTGTTTAGTTAGCGCCCCTTTTTATTGCTACCGTCGACAGCTTTGTTGGCGCTGGCTCCCCTGCGTGGAGCCGGCCGCCAGCGCAAATCATGTGGCACAACGCGGACACAATGCCCGCACCGGCGGCCGGCGCTCGGAACGCCTGTCACCGGTGCGCATCAAAAAAGCGTCCACAGGAAGCGCGTGACGACGGTCGTTAGGAAAATGGCGAACGCCAGCTCCAGTGCGCGTTTCGAAATGCCATGGGCTAGCTTTACGCCATACGGCGCCGCGAAAACTGCGAGCGGCGCAATGAGCAGCGCACCAAGACTGACATAGCCCAGCGAAAGCGGCGGCAATCCGTGTTCACCCCAGCCTGAGATGATGTAACCCGCTATTCCCGGAACGGCGATCACTGTGCCGATGCCCGTCGCGGTGCCGACGGCTCTCAACAGCGGCATGCCGTGCAACGTGAACAGCGGCACCGTGAACGTCGCGCCGCCAATGCCCATCAAAGTCGAAACGAGGCCGATCAGGAACGCCGCGATTTCCAGCCAAGGGCGGCGCGGGAGTGTGTCTGCGATCTGCCAGTCGTCACGGCCGAGATACATTTTGATGGCCAGTGCCGAGCCGAAAATCACCCATACCCAGCGCAAGACTTCGCTGCTGGCATAATAAGCGACGACGATACCGACGCTGACGCCGAGAAAGATCCACGGCCCCATGCGTTTGACGACGTCGATATCGACAGTGTCTCGGGCGCGATACGCGGCGAACGATCGAAATACGGTCGGTGCGATGACGCCGAGCGTCGTGCCGAGCGTGATGTGCATGCGAATGTCTTCGGAAACGCCCGCGGCGCCGAAGACCTCATAGAGAACCGGAACCAGCACACCGCCGCCCCCGATACCAAGAAGGCCCGACAGAAACCCTGCGAGGAGTCCCGCGCCCGCGAGGAGCACCAGCAATTCTATCAGATGATGCGTCGGGATCGCTGCGAATGTCATGCGTTCGGGTCAGGCTGCATCGGAACAGTCTTGCCGTCCGAATCCGTGCTCCGCCAGCGCAATTGCTTCGCTGAGGACGTCGGCGGTGGCCGATGCGCCGGTTGCTCTCTCGCTCAACAGACGACGGAACGCACGGCCGCGCGGCTGACCGTGATAGATGCCCAGAATGTGGCGCATGACGTTCGACAACCGACCGCCGTTGGCGACGTGGCGTTCGACATAGGGAAGCAAGTTGGTCAACGCCTCGCCTCGCGTCGGTTGTGCGGATGCGTCGGCGAAGATGGCGCTATCGACACCCGCGAGAATGTACGGGTTCTGATAAGCGGCGCGGCCGAGCATGACGCCGTCGACGTGTTCGAGATGTCTTTGCGCATCGGCGATGGTTTCGATGCCGCCGTTGACGACGATGGTGAGATCAGGCCGTCGCGCCTTCAGCCGATAGACGCGCTGATAATCGAGCGGAGGCACCTCGCGGTTCTCTTTCGGCGAAAGACCTTTCAGCCAAGCCTTGCGGGCGTGGACGATGAACGTGCCGCAACCGGTGTCCGCGATGACGTCGATGAAGCGCGAAAGATCGGCCTCGGCGTCCTGATCGTCGATGCCGATGCGGCACTTGACGGTAACGGGAACGGGCTGGCTTTCGCGCATGGCCGAGACACACGCGGCCACAAGCTCGGGCTCCGCCATCAGGCACGCGCCGAAGCGGCCTTCCTGAACGCGATCCGAAGGGCAGCCGACGTTGAGATTGATTTCGTCGTATCCCAGTTCGGCGCCAATCCTCGCGGCGGTCGCGAGCTTCGCTGGGTCGGAACCGCCGAGTTGCAGAGCAATCGGGTGCTCCTCGGCGGAAAACCCGAGCAATCGTTCCCGGTCGCCATGAATGACGGCATCGGCCGTGACCATCTCAGTATAAAGCAGCGCACGCTTCGTCAGGCGGCGATGAAACACGCGGCAATGCCGGTCCGTCCAATCCATCATGGGGGCCACTGAAAATCTGTGACTTAAGTGCTTCATGTTTCTAGATTTTATGAACTCCGGTCGGTCCAATACTTTATTGGACATACTTGAAATTCACAAGCGCGATCGGTTATTAGATTCCGGAAGCAGTTGCCAGAAATAGTCAATTATTGGGTTCAAGAACTGGGGGTCGCAGCCCCGTATTTGGATCAGCAGCGGCCGTGTGCACGAATTGCTCACGTGAGTAATTCCGTGAGCAATGAAAAAAGATCGATCTACGTGACTGGCCTGAAGCAGTCGTTGGCAGTGCTGACGCTTTAAAACGCGATGTCCGCCTTGCGGATAGCCGACATCGGCTCAGCTTCGAGGCGACAGCAATCTCTCTCGGTTGGGATCTCTGCTTTCTGTCAGATGGCTATTCAGCGTAACCTGGCGGAGACGTGTGCCAATTGTAGCCTGTGCGCGCTTTGCTGTAGCCGTATTCAAAGAGCTTATTCATGTAACCGCGATCGAACGGGCCTTTATATGGCTCCGAGAAATCCGGCTCTATAAACGCCAAATTATAGCCGACTCCATCCCTCTTGGCGGTCATGTACAAGCGATACATGTCGTTGACTCCGCTCGTCGCCGTCATCGTCGAAATCGCCTGCTGAGCGATCGAAAGCGTTTGGCGACGGACGCTCTCTTCAGGGCGAAAAAGCCGGCCATTGCGAATAATATAAGCAACGCGCTTTTGATCAGGGTTCGCTTTACCGATGCCGCGTAAGCTCAATGTGGGCGGATACAGAAACGCTTGAGCGACAACTCCTCCGTCCACGTGCATTTCTTCAAAATGCTTGCCGTTGATCGTCACGTCCAGCATCACGGGCGGAAACACTCCCGGAATAGCCGCCGACGCACGCAAGACTTCGATGATAAGATTGCGCGACTCTGGCTTTCCACTCGCTGCGATGACTCCAATGTTCCAAATAACCGGCCGAGACTGGTCGAGATTTGTTGTCATGATGAGAAGGAGTCGGCCTTTTCCGTACTCCTCGGCGATGCGTTGAATCAACTTCCTAGTAACGAAGCGCGAGATCAGATCGCGCAGCGGAGATGTGTCTGCCATTGCGTCATCATTGATCGCAGCGAGGAAGTTGCGCTTCTCAAAAATATCCTCCGCAGAGGTTCTAGTGTAGACGCCTTTGAGTTCGTCATCGTACTCGCTACCCAGAAATGCAAAGGGGGCAGATAGGGCTCCCGTGCTGATACCAGTAACAAGATCAAACTTGGGACGATCTCCGCGGGCGCTCCAGCCGAGAAGTAGCCCTGCGCCAAATGCGCCGTCGTCACCACCACCGGAAATAGCAAGAAAGGTTGTCGGCTGAACCGGCCGTCCACCTTTTGGAATGAATCGACCGGCTCTCGCGGCTCTTTTGCGTGTATCCGACGCAAGCTTCGCCAGAGCGGCACCATCGCGATCCGGATAAAAACGGATCGTCTCTTCATCAAGCGGCATGGACTCGGCGGCCAACGCAAGTGGGACGGCAGGCAGGCGGGCGTCATTTCCACATGAGCCGAGACCGGAAGCGATTCCGATCAGGAAAAGTGCCGCGGAGGCTGTTTTCATGAGAGAGAATGCTCGACGGACAAACTCCGTCGAGCGCCGGCTTGGAACGCCACACACGTCTAGCGCGACTGGCCCGCCGTCAACGTCAACCTGGTTCAGATCTCGTCCCCCCTACATCGTCTGCAGGACGAGGCCGGAAACACCAACTGCGAGATTGACACCGGCTTGACCCTGTACGCTCAGCGGCTGCAAAACGACCGAGTTTTTCGAGCCGCCCACGAGAGCGTTTGCGCCAGCACCAATGCCGACGGACGCGTCAGCGGATACACCCGCGTATTTGCCCGCGAGTGCGCCAGCTGGAATTTGTCCTGTCGATCCCAGGACCGTCCAGACGAGGACCGTCGCGCCTTTGACGCCGAGGTCCAAACCGAACTTTGTTATCGCTCCCCGATACATTTGCGGGGGCGCCTTCCCCGTGGGATTAAAACTGCACGTGAACGTCTGCTTTGACCCGATGATCAATCCGACGGTGGGCTTACCCTTGCACGTCAAAGTCCCAACGACCGGTTTTGCATTGTCAGCCGCGGCGGCCATAGCCAATAGCGTCGCCATCAGAGGGATGGTCAGGACAATCCTTTTTGAAGACATACCCGTTACTCCTGTTCATAAGTGCTTATGTTCGGAAACTTCACCTGTCCGTGCGCACCAACTCGACGCGCCGGTTGAGTGCGCGACCCTCAAGCGTTGCGTTGTCTCCCTTTGGCTGGGTCTCTCCAAGCCCTGAAGAGTGAAGCCTGCTGGCGTCGATGCCTTGGGCGATCAGCGCCGCCACCACAGAACCGGCGCGCTGGCCGGAGAGCTTTTGGTTATAGCCGGCGTCGCCGATGGAATCGGTATGACCGTTCACCTGAAGCGTCCACGACGGGTTGTGTTTGAGCGTTTGCGCGATGTCGGACATCAGCGACTTGGAATCGGAGCGGAGCGTCGCCTTATCAAAATCGAAATGTATTCCGTAGAGGTCGTAACGACGGAGCGTGGACAGCGATTGCTCCATCGCGGCGCGCATCGAGTCTCCCGCCGTTACTCGTGTGATGCGTTCGTCGCGAAGCTGCTTTTCCCAAGAAAACCTAACAGTGCTTTGAATCACCATCGGGTTGTTTTTATTGTCGAGGATGAAGAAGTCGCCCGTCCCTTGCTTGTTGCCAGCCGCGAATTG
>JAFECH010000380.1 GCA_018242255.1 Pseudomonadota bacterium
GGTCATATCTTGCACCTATTGAAATTGCGGTCTTTGTTAACTCCCTGAGGTCGCTTCGGGTTCTTGCGAGGGCTTTGCGAGCGGAAGAGCTGCCATGCGTTTGGGGGCTTGACTGGGATAACGGGTCAGGCATTCTTCCGATCAGCCGCGAAACGGAGGCGCCGGGTATCGCCCGGTAGATTGTGAAAGGTGTCGGCCGGACGACATCGTAAACAATCGAGGTCGTCATGCATTCCGGTATCATCCCGGGCGGCGTAAACGCGAGCTATACGTCCACTTCTCATTCTCCCGACTGTCTTTCTTCCGAACAAACGTATTCAGGAACGCACACGTTCCTCAGGTCTCCGCTCGTCAAGCAGGCGAAGGCCGGAGATTTCGCCGTTCTTGGCGTTCCGCTCGACATCGCGACGTCGAACCGGCCCGGTGCGCGGCTGGGACCGGATGCCGTGCGGTGCGCATCGGCGCAACTTGCCGAACTGAAAGCGTATCCCGGCGGATTTAATCCGCTGGACTATGTGAACGTCGTCGATCTCGGCGACGCGTGGCTCGACTACGGCTTCCCGCAAACGATCCCGGCTGCCATTGAAGATGCGGCGACCAAGGTGGTCGAAACAGGCGCATTTTTATGCTCGCTCGGGGGTGATCATTTCATCAGCTATCCGCTGTTGAAGGCGCACGCGAAAGTGCACGGCCAGCTGACACTCATCCATTTCGATGCGCACACAGATACGTGGACGCCGCGGATCGGCAGAGACGGCAGTGTCGAGCTCAATCATGGCACGATGTTCGCGCAGGCTATCGACGATGGGCTGATCGATCCGGCGAAGTCGAGCCAGATCGGCATCCGGACTTGGGTGGACGATCCGAAGGGCATGAACATTTTCGACAACATGGTCGTCGCCGATAAAGGAGCGGCGGCGGTTGCGTCGATGGTGAAGGCGCTTGCGGGTGACAGCCCTTGCTATCTGACGGTCGATATCGACTGTCTCGACCCGGCGTTCGCGCCGGGGACGGGCACGCCCGTGACCGGCGGTCTGATGCCGCGGGAGCTGCTCGCCATGCTTCGGCAGCTCGATGGTTTAAAGATTGTCGGCTGCGACGTTGTCGAGGTGGCGCCGTCGTACGATCAAGGGGGCGTCACTGCGCTGGCGGCCGCGACTGTCGTCTATGAACAGGCCTGCCGGGTTGCGCGCCAGAACGGCGCCGTCGCTGCTTCCTATCCGGTTCCGCGGGTCGGCAAATCTCGATCGACTGTGCCATCATTCGCACACGGATGACCCGTTTCGCCGGGAACAGCGGGAGGGTCGCGCCTTCCGCTATTTCTCTTTTCTCATGAGAGCCGCGGTGGCTCTCCTCGGGAGAAGAGAAGGAGTTTTCCCATGGCGTCTTGGAGGTGTGTGTTAAAGGCCGGCACGCGTTCGGCAGGCGTCTCGATCGTTGCGCTGGCGGCGGCCACGCTGCTTGCGAGCAATGCAAATGCCGTCAGCCTGCGGGTGCAGATCGCATGTGCAACCGATTATTACGCCCATTGCAGTGCGTTTAGCCCCAGCAGCCCGCAGGTGCGGTCGTGCATGCGGGCCGTCGGTGCGGGGCTCTCAAAGCGATGCGTCGATGCATTGGTTTCAGCGGGCGAAGTTTCGGCCAAAGAAGTGGCGCGCCGCCGGGGGATCTCGGAGACAGCTGCGCGATAAATTTTTTTCCGATTTCTCAATAGCATTTTGGGTGAGCTCGGCGGCGGCCGATGCGCCCGTGCGAACGGCCGGCAATAAAATTTTAACCATCGCGACGAAATGATTAAGCGACCGTTCAATTCGCACTTTGGGAAGTCATGTCGCTGCTTGCTGTCTCGCGTGAACCGGCGTTTGCATCGCCAGTTGTCTCGTCCTTCCTTGTCTCGCTGCCGCCCATCAGGGTGCAGCCTAGAAAATCAAAATTGCTGAGCGTGCCGCTCGAAGATCTGAGGCCGACGCAAATGGCCGTCGGCATGCGCGCCGTGGACGCCAAGCGCGAGAAAGTGGAGAGGCGGGCGCGCAACAACCGCAAGCTCCGCCGCTTTCTGGAAGACCGGCCGATCCCGGCCGTTCGCGGACCGAATGACGATCTCTTCATCATCGATCATCATCATTTGAGCCTGGCGCTACTCAAGAGCGACGTCGACGAGGCGTTCGTCACGGTGGTCGGCGATCTCTCGCATCTACCGCGCAAAAGATTTCTGCAGAAGATGGCGGGGCTCGGACTGCTGCACGCTTACGATGGACATGGTCGTGCGATGCCCCCGACGAAATTGCCTGAGCGGCTCGACGATATGCTGAGCGATCCTTATCGCGATCTGGCGTGGTCGGTGAGAGGCGCTGGAGGCTTCGCCAAGACGGGCAAGCCCTATGCCGAGTTTCGCTGGGCGGATTTTTTCCGCACCCGCATCCCGCGCTCGACTGTGCGGCGGGATTTCGATTACGCGCACGACCGGGCTATGTGGCTTGCCCGGTCGCGAGAGGCGGCAAGAATGCCGGGTTACATCAGCCGCTGAAGCGGCGAGTTCCAATCAGTGGCGCGGTGAGTTGAAGCTGAAATCGAACTCGTCGTTCATGTTCTGCATGTTCTGCGTGGCCTGCCGCCAGTCGGCACCGGCAGTCATGCCGGGCGGGGGCTCGATCTCGCCCTGGATCTGGTGATGATCTTGCTGATCGATTGCCGCGACATCGGGCGAGGGGCCGCGGACCGGCAGAGCGCATAGTCGCGAGGCCAATTCCTGAAGCTCGCCGAGGATGGCCTCACGACGAAGCTCGTGCTGCAGCGAGATGTTGCGAACGTCGCGCAACAGCTGCTCGTCGACGCGACGCAGAGCGTCGGAAAGTGTGCGGACGAAGTCCTGCTCAGTGCGTGCATTCTCCGCAAGTCGGCTCAACATTTCTTCGACGTTTTTGGAAAGGTCCGTCATCGGTTTCTCCTCGCGGGGTTGTTGAGCCTTAGTAGAACAAACCGATTGATTCGCATGGCAAAAAAATGTTGCAGATATACTCATACACTGTTCTTTGCGCAGCTTGAGTCGTCCGCATTCGGACTTTCGTCGTGGTTGGTTCGGAGGTAAGCGGAGTAATAAAAAGCGCCCCGCAAACAAGTGCGGAGCGCTATTTTTTCCGGAAAGATCAAGCCGCCGTGGATTGTCGGCTCAGACTGTCGGAGAACGGCGATACGTCAGGCTTTCACTGGTGGCGTCACGAGGTGCTACGCCACGTCGTAACGCGGCCCGGGACCAATTAGGAGCGCGTCAGCGTCAAGCCGGCAACACCCGCCGAAAGATTGAGACCGGTCTGGCCCTCAACGCTAACCGGTTGAAGAACGATGGACTGATTGGAGCCGCCAATAAGGGCATTGGCGCTGGCGCCGATGCCAACAGCCGCGCCAGCCGTGACGCCGCCGTAGCTTCCTTCAAGAGCGTCGCCCGGCACGGCGCTGGTGCCGCCAAGGACCGTCCAGACAAGCGTGCTGGCGCCGGTGAAGCCGATATCGATGCCGACCTGGCTAATCGTTGCGTGATAGGGAAAGACGCGACCGCTGACAGCCGTGGTGAATTCGCAGTTCATGCTCTCCTTGGAGCCGAAGATAAGACCCACGCCGCCATGGCCATGGCAGGTCAAGGTGCCAAGCGCGACCTTCGGGTCGGCCGACGCGGGCGAAACCGTTGCAAACGCCGCTGCGAGCGCTGCGGCGCAGCCAGCCAACAGGCTCAAACGGATGGGCGAAAGGGTCATTGTTATCTCTCCTGACATCGCTCGGTCGTGCGCGACCCCTATTGGCCACGGACGACGCAGATAAGAAAACTCAAAACGGTCTGATATTTCGAGCCCCGTACTGATACTGCGACTTAGCTTCGTAAAGCGACGCTGCGGTGGCAGCAATAGATGTGGTGCAGGCGTATCGCGAATGGAAGCGGGAGCCAATTGACGCTTATCAATTAGACGGATGGCGTCACGGATGATTGACTTCGATGCAACGGGTTTATGTCAGGTTGAGTCGCGCCGGCTATTGAGGTTCGAACTCTTCCTTCAACTCCTTGGTGCGCTGCACAGTTTTGGCGGTCATGCATCCGAGTATCGCGGAGGTTGCGCCGGTGCCATTCGTCCACACCTGGGCAATGACGCCTTTGCAGTCGGCATCGCGATAGGCGATCCACGCCCGCTGGGCGGTTCTTAAGGCCTCTTCGAAGCTTTTGGCGTCGTAAGGTTTCTCCATATCGCGGGTGCGGACAGACTTCAGGGCCGCGGCATAGGCCGCGTTCAGCTCCTTGTCGGCAGCTTGATAATCCTTGTCGGCGCAGAAATTCATTTCGACCGTCGATTCCGCCTTGGCGCAATTGATCGGCTCGTCGGCGGCAGCCGGCTGGACGAACGCCAGGCTCGAAACTCCGACGATCATGCAAAGCGTTCCAGCATTGAGATGTGGCATGAGGCAAACTCCGGCGGGCTGCATTTCTGTGGATTTGTGTTAACCGGAGAAGCGTTTGATCGAAAGGGCGTCGGAGCGAAGATTTCGGCAGCATGGCGAATGAAACGTTTTCTCTGCAATTGCCGTCTTTTACCGTAACTCCCATAATCTTTAGCGATGAATGGTCCGATGCGCGCCGTTGCCTACAGCTATCGTGACGATCCGGCCGTGCCTGCGTTCGACGACAGGCACCCGATCGTGATTTTCGATGGGCTATGCGTATTGTGTTCAGGCGGTGTGCAGTGGATGCTCAATCGGGATCCCAAGGGTGACACTCGCTTTGCGGTGATCCAGGATCCGCTGCCGCAGGCGCTCTACCGCCATTATCGCCTGGATGCTGCAGCGTTCGATACCTTCATGGTTCTCGCGGATGGTCTGCCCTATACGCGATGGGCCGGTGTTCTGGCGGCGGCACGGACGATGCCGCAGCCTTGGCGGTTCCTTGGTTCTGCCGGACGCATTGTTCCCAATGCCATCGGCGACCGGATCTATGATTGGGTCCAGCGCAACAGACTGTCGTGGTTCGGTACGCGGCAGGCGTGTCGCCGTCCGACTGCGAGCGAGAAGTCTCGCTTCCTTGTCGGATCGTGACGGTCTTTCAAACGTTCGAGCAATGGAGGCATCGATGAGCTGGCTGACGGATAACGATCCTGTTCCGGGCGATCGGCAATCGTGCGACGCAGTGGAGCAAGTGATCGTGCCGCGGGCGCGCGATCTCGGTGGCTTCTCGGTACGCCGCGCGCTGCCTTCGGCGCAGCGGCAGATGGTTGGGCCGTTCATCTTCTTCGATCAAATGGGACCGGCGCAGTTCATCGCAGGAAAAGGGATCGACGTCCGGCCACATCCGCACATCGGACTAGCGACGGTGACCTATCTGTTCGACGGCGAGATCACGCATCGCGACAGTCTCGGTTCGGCGCTCTCCATTCGGCCTGGCGAGGTCAATCTCATGACGGCTGGGCGCGGGATCGTTCATTCCGAGCGCACGGGAGCGGAGGCGCGTTCCGTTGGTCAGGATCTGTTTGGCATCCAGTCGTGGATGGCGCTGCCGAAATCCCACGAAGAGACGGCGCCGAGCTTCGTGCATCTCGACGTCAGCGAACTTCCGCGGCTTGAAGGAGAGGGCAAGCGCGTGCGCATCATCATGGGGAGCCTTTTCGGCGAGTCATCGCCTGCCGAGTTTCCGCATGCTTCGTTCTATGCGGAAGCCGTGCTTGCGCCCGGTGCCGTTCTGCCGCTCGACCCCGACTACGACGAGCGCGCCGTTTATATCGCCTCGGGGCGCATCGATATTGCAGGGCAGTCGTTCGAGGCGGGTCAGCTTCTCGTCTTCAAGCCGGGCGACCGGATTTCCATTCTCGCGGAATCGAATGCCCGGCTGATGCTGCTGGGCGGCGAGCCGATGGATGGCCCGCGGCACATCTGGTGGAATTTCGTATCGTCGTCGCAGGATCGCATCAAGGCGGCGAAAGATGAGTGGCGGCGAGGCCGGTTCGACATCGTTCCGGGTGATGAGCAGGAATTCATCCCGCTGCCCGACGATAGGTAGCCCAACATTTCCCATCATAATCTGCGCGCGGGCTGACTTTCGCCGAAAAACGGGTGTCAAAAAGGGGAACTCTTTAGCTCCGGTTCACGTAACGGTCGCAAATCCGGCTGGCCGGAGGGGCATATCTCTTTGCGGGTTGGTGCTCCGTGGTGGGTGCGGATCACATCGTTAGCCGTTTCGCAGTGCCGCATTTGGGTGGGTGGCGTGAGGCGGCAAGCGGAACTCACGAAGCAACAAACTCGGGAGACCAAGATGCGAAACTTATTCCTGGCCGTCGCCCTGGCGTTGGGCATCGGTTTTGTGGCTACCGGCGCGCAGGCCGCAGCCGTCGGCGGTAATGTCGCCGCGATCAACACGGTCGCAAAGAGCGGCAATAGCGTCGTCGAGAAGACCTATTACCGGCGCAGATATTATGGTCGCCATCGCTATTGGCGTCGTGGCTATTACGGCTACCGTCCGTACTGGCGGCGCCGTTACTACGCGCGTCCGTACTATGGTTATGGATATCGTCCGTATTATCGCCGTCACTGGCGATACGGTTACTACAATCGCTGGTAATCAAACTTAAGTCGTGAGCTCTCTCAGGGGGACGGGCCTAGCCTCGTCCCCTGTAGGGCGCGACGCCTTGATCGGGCAGCCAGACGTCCACCGGCGCCGCGCCTGTTTGCCAGAAGACATCGATCGGAATGCCGCCGCGCGGATACCAGTAGCCGCCGATGCGCAGATATTTCGGCTTGATGAGCGCGGCGATGCGCTTGCCGATTGCGACGGTGCAATCCTCGTGGAAAGCGCCGTGGTTACGGAACGACGCGAGATAAAGCTTCAGCGATTTGCTTTCCAGCAGCCACTTTCCCGGCACGTAATCGATCACGAGATGCGCGAAGTCGGGCTGGCCCGTCACCGGACAAAGCGAAGTGAATTCCGGCGCCGCGAATCGGGCGACGTAATTCGTATCGGCGTGTGGGTTAGGGACACGCTCAAGTTCAGCCTTGTCTGGGCTTTCAGGAATACCGACCTGTTTGCCGAGCTGCGTGACGTCCGGCTTTGATGCCGCCATGGCGCGCTACTCCGCAGCCAGTCGCGTTTCGGGAGCCGGCCCACGGTAAATGCAACCTTCATTGCAGCTATCGCGATGGACTTCGACTTGGGCCAAGCCGGGGATGCGGTTGGCGAGCCGGTTCCAGATCCACATGGCGATGCGTTCCAGCGTCGGGGCTTCGAGGCCGTCGATCTCATTCAGCATGCGATGGTCGAGCGCGTCTTCGGTGTCGGCCAATGCGGCGGCAAGCTCATCGAAATGAAAGATGTAGCCGGTCTTTGGGCCGGGCTCGCCGTCGATGACGATGCGCGCGCGGAAAGAATGGCCGTGCACGCGCGAATTCGGCGAGCCTGGCGGTGCCGACGGCAGAAAATGGGCCGCCTCGAACTGGAATTCCTTATAGATCTGCATGGCGCTCAAATAGGGGATTTTCCCCGCCTTCGCCACCCCCGGTAGCAGGCCAAATCCGCGCCAAACGGGCGCGGAAAGCCCGGCCGTTAAGGGATTCCGAGCAATTTGTGGGTCTGGACGGACAGCCTCCAGGCCGGATTAGCCTTGCAATAGGCGATCGCCGCCTGGGTATTGGCCGTCTGATCGGGGCCGTCCATCGGCTGCAAAAAGCGCTGCTCGAAGGCGAGATCGAGATATTGAGCCGGGTCGACACCCGTTTGCGGAAAGACAAGCTTCAATTCGTGGCCGCGGAGCTGTTTCAGCTCGGAGCCCGCCTTGGGCGAGACGCAGATCCAGTCGATGGTGTCGAGCACGGGAAGCGTGCCGTTTGTTTCGATGGCGATGCGAAGGCCTTCCGCGTGGAGGGCATCAACCAAGTCTTGATCGACCTGCAGCATCGGTTCGCCGCCTGTCAGAACGACGAATTTCGGGGCGTCGGTCGCAGGCATCGCCGCATCGCGGCAGGCGCGGGCGAGGGTTTCGGCCGTGTCGAAACGTCCGCCGCCGGTGCCGTCCGTGCCGACAAAATCGGTATCGCAGAACTGACAGACGGCCTTGGCGCGATCCTGCTCGCGGCCGCTCCAGAGATTGCAGCCGGCGAACCGGCAAAACACCGCAGGTGTCCCGGCGTTCGCGCCCTCGCCTTGTAGCGTATAGAAGATCTCTTTGACGGCATACATGCGGCGATACCTACGGTGCCGGGGGCGCCAGTCAAGTGCGACTTATCCTAGTCTCAGAGGGGGCAATGGTGACCGAGCAGCGCACCTATCGGTATTTCGACCTCGTGATGGTTGCTTTCGTCGTCGTGCTCATTTGCTCGAATTTGATTGGTCCGGCCAAGGCCGCGACATTGACGCTGCCGTTGATCGGGCCGGTAACCTTCGGGGCGGGCGTGCTGTTCTTTCCGATCTCCTACATCTTCGGCGATGTGCTGACAGAAGTTTATGGTTACGCCCGTGCCCGCCGCGTGATCTGGACGGGTTTTGCGGCGCTTATCTTTGCAGCGGTGATGGCGGCCGTCATCGTCGCGCTGCCTCCCGCGCCCGGCTGGCCAAACCAGCATATTTACGAGGTCGCGTTCGGCAACACGTGGCGGATCGCGGGCGCCTCGATGATCGCTTACTTCTGCGGTGAGTTCGTCAATTCGTATGTGCTCGCCAAGATGAAGGTGCGCAGCGCAGGGCGGAACATGAGCTGGCGGTTCGTCGCGTCGACGATTGCGGGGGAGGCGGTCGACTCCTCGCTGTTCTATCCGCTGGCCTTCTACAATTCGGGGATCATGCCCAACGATCTCGTGGTGACGCTGATGATCTCGCAGTTCGTGGTGAAGACGCTTGTCGAGATCGTGTTTTTGCCGCTCACCGTGCGCATCGTCGCTGCGTTGAAGCGAGCGGAGAACGAGGACTATTTCGACCGCAACACGGACTTCAATCCATTCAAGCTGGACGCGTAAGGGAGCTTGGCATTGACTGACGAAGGCATTTCTGCGCCGGACACCCACGCTATCATCGATGTCGAGACGATGGCGTCGATGAGCGGGTTGCAGTACCTCGAAGCGATGATGCGGGGCGATGTTCCGCGAATGCCGATTGAAAAGACGCTCGGCTTCGAAATCGTCGAGGTGGAAGAGGGGCGGACGGTGTTTGCGTCCGAGCCGCAGGTCGCGCATTACAACGCCATCGCCACAGTGCACGCGGGTTATACGGCAACGCTGCTCGATTCCTGCATGGCGTGCGCCGTGCTTTCGACGCTACCGAAGGGCACCGGCTTTACGACGATGGAGTTCAAGATTTCGCTGCTCCGACCGATGACGAAGGATACGGGCCTCGTGCAAGCGGAAGGCCTCATCATGAGCCGCGGGCGTCGCGCTGCGACGGCGGAGGGACGCTTGACGGACAAGCGCGGCAAGCTCATCGCGCATGCAACGACGACGTGCCTGGTTTTCAGTTTTTGATGCCGCTGTTGTCGAGCGCGGTGCGAATGGCATGAAGCTCGACCTCTGGCGAAGCGAATTCCTCATAGGAATGCCCGGTGCCGCGATACCAGTAGCGGCTATTGAAGTCGTCGCCTTCGATCTTGTGCAGAACAGCATGCAGCCAGCGATGCAGCGGGTCTTGCTCGTCGCGTTGCGCGATCTGGTGGGCGCCGTCCCAATCGCCCGCAACGGCGAGATCGACGGCGCGTTTCAGGTCTTCTGAGACTGCCATTCGGTCCAGCCTTTCGCGCGCAATTCGCACGCCGGGCAGATGCCGCAGCCGTAACCCCAATCGTGCCGGTTGGTGCGGTCACCCATGTAGCACGTGTGCGTATCTTCAATGATGATGTCGATGAGTTCGTCGCCGCCGAGCTGTGCCGCCATCGCCCAGGTTCCGGCTTTATCGATGAACATGAGCGGCGTTTCGATCGTCATCGGCTCTGCCAGGCCAAGTGAGATCGCCTGGGCGAGCGTCTGGATCGTTTCGTTGCGGCAATCCGGGTAGCCGGAGAAATCGGTCTCGCACATGCCGCCGACAAGAGTGGTGATGCCGCGCCGGTAGGCAAGTGCTGCAGCGTAAGTGAGGAACAAGAGGTTGCGTCCGGGCACGAAGGTCGTCGGCAGGCCGGTAGCCGCGAACGTGATCTCGGTTTCGCGTGTCAACGCCGTGTCACTGATGCTCTGTAGGGCTGGAAGATCAAGCACGGCGTCGGGTCCGAGCCGCGCGCCCGTGTTTCCCAATTTCGCAAGCTTGTCGCGAACGATATGGCGCTGGGCTAGCTCGACGCTGTGGCGCTGGCCGTATTTGAAGCCAATCGTTTCGACGCGATCGTAATGCGCAAGCGCCCAGGAGAGGCAGACGGTCGAATCCTGGCCGCCAGAGAACAACACGAGTGCAGATGTTTCAGGTGACGTCATCGGAATACGATCAGAGGCTCTTGCCGTCATAAAGCGACGGTTTCAGGGACGCCGCATCGACGCCGTCAAGACAGCGGACGTTGACGGCGACCATCGTCGCGCCGCTGGGCGTCGTGCCGTAGGAATAGGCGCCGATACGCACTCAGGGCAGAAGGTGTGGTGGATCATCTTCTTGTTGAACAGGTACTCTGCCTGCGCGTCTTTGTCCGACAAAAGGGAAAAAGCGGTCTCCGGCACGAAACCCATGATGGCGCCACGCTTCTGGCAAAACGAGCAATTGCAGATTTTCAGGCCGTCGAGGGCCAGCTCTGCCTCAAAACGGACGCGGCCGCAGTGGCAACCTCCGGTCCACTTCTTCGTTTCCGACATGGTATACCTTGGTTCTCGGGTAAATGTCCTTTCGGGTAGGCTTTTGCTGCCCGCAGGGACTTTGCCTTGCTGCCGATTGCGGCTAAAACCCGCCCGACCCTGTCACACCCGTTGTCTCTCGACAAGCCAACCAGAAAATATCGGAAACCCCCATGACCGCCATCGTTGACATCATTGCCCGCGAAATTCTCGACAGCCGGGGCAATCCGACAGTGGAAGTGGATGTGGTGCTGGAAGACGGCGCGGAGGGGCGGGCGGCAGTGCCGTCAGGCGCTTCGACCGGTGCGCATGAAGCCATCGAGCTGCGCGACGGCGACAAGTCCCGCTATCAGGGCAAAGGCGTGCAGAAGGCAGTCGAGGCCGTCAACGGCGAGATCTTCGATGCACTGTCGGGCATGGACGCGGAAGATCAGCGCGGCATCGACGCGGCGCTGATCCAGCTCGACGGCACGGACAACAAGAGCCGTCTTGGCGCAAACGCTATCCTCGGCGTGTCGCTCGCGGTTGCCAAGGCGGCATCGATTGCGAACAACCTGTCGCTGTATCGCTATGTCGGCGGTGTCAATGCGCACATCCTGCCAGTGCCGATGATGAACATCATCAACGGCGGCGCACATGCCGACAACCCGATCGACATCCAGGAATTCATGATCATGCCGGTTTCCGCCGAGACGTGCGCGGACGCGATCCGGATGGGTTCGGAGATCTTTCAGACGCTGAAAAAGAACCTGAAAGATGCCGGGCTCGCCACGTCGGTCGGCGATGAAGGCGGCTTCGCGCCGAACCTCAAAAGCGCCGACGAAGCGCTCGGTTTCATCATGAAGGCGATCGAGAAGGCCGGTTACGCCCCTGGCGACGACGTGATGTTGGCGCTCGATTGTGCGTCGACCGAATACTACAAGAGCGGCAAGTACGAGCTGGCCGGGGAAGGCAAGTCGCTCGACAGTGCAGCTAACGCGAAATACCTCGAAGATCTGGTCAACCGTTTCCCGATCATCTCAATCGAGGACGGCATGGCGGAAGATGACTGGGCAGGGTGGAAGATCCTGACTGATCTTCTCGGCAAGCGCGTGCAGCTCGTTGGTGACGATCTGTTCGTGACCAACACCGAACGCCTCGCGGACGGTATCGCGAAGGGGACGGCAAATTCGATCCTCGTCAAGGTCAATCAGATCGGTTCGCTGTCCGAGACGCTCGATGCCGTCAGCATGGCGCAGCGCGCCGGCTATACGGCCGTGATGTCGCATCGCTCGGGCGAGACCGAAGATTCAACAATTGCAGATCTTGCCGTGGCGACGAATTGCGGGCAGATCAAAACGGGATCGCTGTCTCGCTCGGATCGGCTGGCGAAGTACAACCAGCTCATCCGCATCGAGGAGGAGCTTGGCGATGTCGCCGTTTATGCAGGCCGGTCGGTAATTAAACATGCCTCAGCATAAACTTTGGCCGCGATCTTTCGAAAGAATAGGCAGCTGAGCGCGCCGTTCACCGACTTTCCGTCACTTTCGCTTGCAATCGTCGTGCTCATCTGATGTCGGAACGTTTTGCCCGTCGAGAGCGTTTCCTGTCGCGAGTAAGAGGGTGGGTTAGTAATGCGACAATCGAGAGTTTTAGCTCAGCAGGTGAGCGATCGCCCGCGGCGTATCGAAAATTTCCGACGAAAGTCCTGGGCGCCCCGTAAAGTTCGGCGGCCGGCTCCGGTCGAGATTTTAGAGCCATCGGTTGCGCACGAGTATATTCCGGGCGAGTTCGAAGAACCGCGGTCGCCGGTTGTCGTGACCTTGATGCGGACGGTCTCGCTCACGTGGGACATGACCATTTTGCTCGTGTTTTCGCCGTTTTTTGCCGGTTGGTTTCTTTACCGCAGCACTAAGCGGTTGAGAGATACGTTGATCCCAAAAAGCTGACGATCGCTTATCATAACCCGTTGTCTTTAAAGCCCCAGTTGCCGGGGCTTTTTTATTGCTGGAACCGTCGCTGCGTGAGGTCGTTTGTCTCGCAAAGGATCTGCGACATGAAACTCATTACAGCGACGGCCTTAACCCTTATCGCGATGCCCGCTGCATCAGCATTGGCACAGGACAACACGCTTCCCGAGAGTATGCGCATTCAGCAAAGCGTAACGCAGCAGAATGCGAACGATCCGAAGATGCCAGGCAACGGCGGAAGTGCGCAACCGACGACGGAAGCGCCCAGTGGCGCGGCCGGACCGGTTGAAAGACACCGGCTCGATCCGGCGGCGCCCAGCCCGCAACGGCTACAGATCGACGATGGGGCGAGCGCCGCGGTCCGCAATCCTGATGCGGATGCGTTGCATCCGGGGTCATCGGGATCTTCATACAATACCATCATGCGCGGCGCGCCTTCGACCAGCGGCACGAGCACGGGCACAAGCGGTCTGGGATCGTCGTCGGGCACAGGCGCTTCCAGTATTGGCTCTGGCGCCGGAGGTAGTGCGGGTGGGGCGGACGGCGGAGCTTCGTCGGGCGGCGGTCACTAATCACAGCTCGGGCGCTTAAAGACGTCGGCGCCTACCGACGATGTTTCTTCTGGATTGGCGTTGCTGGTGTCGGCTCTGGTGCCGGCATGTTTTTCAGTTCCATATCGATATCGATTGTTTTGCAACCTCCGGTGCGCAGCATCTCATTCACCGTGTCGGCGTCGTGTCGCAACCACTGGATTTGCGCGTAGGTGTCATGATCGACGTGCGTGCTCGAGCTGAATAAGCTGAAAACGGTGTCGGTTGGCCGCGTCGTCTGCGACGCCTGCAAGGCGCGAATTTTTTCGAGCTGATCTTTGACGAATTTTGTCGGCTCGGCACAGGGGTCGGCTTGAGACGTGGCATAGCTTTTTGATTTTTTGTCCTTGGCCCAAGCATCGGTCGACGGTCCGAGCCAACCTGACAGCAACGCCGAGATCACACCTGCAAGGGCAAATCTCGCGACCGTTTTTCGTGTCATCTTGTGGCATCTCGCGTCGAGCGTTCGCGATAGAAATGATGCGCGAATTATGCCGCGAGTGGGACGCGCAGATAACAAACTTTCGGTTTTTATGACATGCGTGCCAACGGTGTCGGTTTGTTATGATCAACTGATTCTGCTGTTCTGCTCGAAAGAGCAGGCCGCGCGCCGAACGGCGACTGTCAATGTGGTCGTAAAGGTTTTCTTTGATGAGCATGCTCGGATGGCTTCAACGGCGCGAACGCAAACCCGACGCGGTGGCGACTGAGACGCCGGAAACAAAACCGGTCAACAAACGTCCCAAGATCGATCCGGAAGTCGCAAGAGAGCGGGCGCGAAAAAATAGCCCGTGGCGGTACGACGACGGCCCGTCGCGCCGACCGGTCGGTGGCAAGTAGGTCCGTTTACCTTGACGCACCGCGCTTTGTGGCATCGCCGCGCTGGCATTTGCTCGACGTGGAACGTAGTGTCTCCCGGGGGAGTTGGGGGCGTTCCGTTATGCTCGTGCGTTGCCTCGTCAGGCTTCTATACAACACTTGCGCCGCCAGGCCTGCGCGCCGGGAGGTGTGGCGGTGAGCATTACAATTGCAATCGCCAATCCGAAAGGCGGCGTCGGCAAGACGCTGACAACGATGATGCTGGCCGATGGCCTGGCGCTCACCTATGGCGCTCGCGTTCTCGTACTCGATATGGATCCGCAGGCCGGGGCGACGAAGGCATTGCTCGGCATCGATGCGGAGCAGGAGCTGCGCGAAAGGCAAATCGGTCTCGGCGCCATGCTTCAGGCGTTTGCGCGCGGGCGTGATATCCGCCTTGCTGCGCATCGGGTGGCGGCAAGCGATCTCATCGAGCTTCAGGATCGGGAAAAAGGTTTCATCGATATCGTGCCGTCCAATCACGAGCTGTTGGGCGACATGGCCGACTTCGAACGCTCTGCACATCGGAAACGTCGGCGTGACCGGCTCGATGTGCAGCTCGCCAAAGCGCTGCGCGCGGAGCTGACAAAATTCGAGGCTGAATACGACGCCGTTCTGGTCGATTGCCCCGCGGGTCCTGGACCGCTCGCGCTTGCGGGCATTCGGCTGTCGCATCACATCCTGGCGCCGACAAGTCTCGAGACGAACGCTTATTCGACGCTGACAGACTTCCTGAAGTTCATTCTCGCGGACGATCTCGATCTCGCGGCACAGGTCAAGGTGCATCCGCTGATCACGCAATATCAGGCGACGAACTCTCTTCAACGTGAAATGCTTCAGCACATCAAGGAGGGGTTGGCGCATCTCAATGCGATATCCCGTCCGGTGCCGTATACGGCAGCGCTGCAGAACGCTGCTGCTCATCCTGGAATGGGGAACGTGCGGACGGCACGGCAGAAATACGGCAACGCATTGCCCGATGTCGTCGCGCTGTCGAAAGCCGTTGTGGAGCGCGTGAATACGGATGGCTGACGGCCGGATAGCGCGGGGATCGGTGAACGTTTAGGAGTGCCGGAGCCCAACGCGCGCGCTATAAGTCCGCCAGTTCAAGCCGAGGTCGGATTATCCTCCGGCCCAGGGTTTTCATACGTAAGGGGACCAATGATGCTGATCCGTTTCCTGGGATACCTGCTGATTTCGCTCGCGGCTCTTGCTACGCCCGCGCTGGCGCAGCTCAAACCGGGCGACAAGGCGCCGATGTTCAAGGCTCAGGCGTCGCTCGGCGGCAAGCAGTTCACGTTTTCGCTGCCTGAGGAGCTGAAGAAAGGACCTGTCGTCGTTTATTTCTATCCGAAGGCTTTTACGTCCGGCTGCACGCAGGAAGCGCACGATTTCGCCGAGGCGATGGGGCAGTTCCACGCGCTCGGAGCAACGGTGATCGGGATCAGCAACGACGATATCGCGACATTAAACAAATTCTCGACGTCGGAGTGCCGCAGCAAATTTCCGGTGGCCGCCGACAATGGACAGCGGATCATGACTGCTTATGACGCGGTGATGATGGGCTTCATGCCCTATGCCAGCCGCACATCCTACGTCGTGACGCCGGATGGGCGGATCGCGTACGAGTACACGGCGCTCGATCCGTCGGGGCACGTGAAAAATACGCTGGCGGCGGTGAAGGCCTGGAAGATGAAGCACCACAGCTAAAGCGATAGCGCTTAGCGAAAACGCGTTTCCGCAGGGGCTGGCTGTCCGGCGTGTCGGTCAGCCGTAGGGACCTTCCAAGGCGCCCAATTCTTCGAGCTTGGAACGGATCTTGGTCACGAGTTCCTCGGGATGGGCCCGGCCGTTAAGCTCAATCTCGGCATTCAGCGGCGCTTCGTAAGGTGACGAGATTCCGGTGAACTGCTGGATGAGGCCCTGCCGCGCCTTCTTATAAAGTCCCTTGGCGTCCCGTTGCTCGCAGACGGTCAGGGGCGTGTCGACGAAGACTTCGAGAAATTCGCCGTCGTCGAAAATCTTTCGTGCCATTTCCCGGTGCGACAGAAGTGGCGAGATCAGCGAAACTATAACGATCAGCCCGGCATCGACCATCAACTTGGCGACTTCGGCAATTCGGCGGACATTCTCGGCCCGGCCCGCTTCGGTGAAGTCGAGGTCACTGCAGAGCCCGGTGCGACAGCGATCGCCGTCGAGCACGAAGGTGTGCTGGCCGGACGCGTGTAATGTCTGGTCGAGCAAATTGGCGATCGTGGTTTTCCCGGCGCCGGAAAGTCCCGTAAACCACAGACAGCAAGCCTTCTGTCCTTTGGCGTCGGCCCGATCATCTTTGCAAACGGCCGTGTCCTGCCAGAGTAGGTTCAAAGCGCGGTCCCCGCGCAAACTTTCCATGCTGCTTCTTCTCATGGCTCCCCCCGGACGTCACGGTATAGGCTTTATGGCTACCGCCATCCGGCTAGAATAACTGTCATACAGGCGTTATGTTGGAGAACGGTCGAAATTTTGCACGTTCAATTCCCCATCGGGAAATCAATCTCGGCGATAAGATGCCAAGAGAACACAGCTTTTAGTCCGAAAATGCGGCGCGCCGGCCAAAACGTGAGCGACGGGCAATCCTACCAGTGGCGGCGATGCCGACGGGGTGGCGGGAGCGGCCGGGGTGGAGGCTGCCAATACGGCTGCGGCATGAATGCGACCTGCGGTCCCCACTGAGGGAACAGACCGAAGTAGGGCATCGGGTAGGGCGGCGCATAGTAGATGCCGCCTTCCTCGTAAACGTAATTGTAGGGGCGAGCGAGCAGAACCGGCGGCGGAATTGGCGTCACGAAAGCTTCTTCGGGCGGGGCTTCTTCACCGCCGAAATCGGCAGCGCATGCCAGCGCCGGCATTAAAACGATCGCGACGGCCGCGAGGGTCGGCAGGATTTTCATGGCTTGCAAGCGCTCGGTCCGAAATGTGTCTCTCTGCGATCTTTGGTCTAACGGTGCGGGTGCTGTTCGCCACATCGACGAAGCGCGCGGCCGTACAACCTGGGAATCGCAACGTTCGTGAACATTTTCGGGGACGCGGCGTAACGAACAGTTAAGACCGCAAAAATCTTTTGTCCGTCTCGCAAGCCGGCCGCATGGGAAATTCTTATGCGGATTACGCGTCTGAGCTTGGATTACCGGCCGGTCTGCGGGTTTTTGCGAGAAGCTCCATCGTCTTTGGATCGGGGCCATTGCAAAACGTGAATAGCGCCCTCGCGTAGATGCTTTCGTGACCGGTGACGGCGGCGAAGAGTGTCATCGAGGAGTGGAATTTCAGATTGTCGGGACTGCCGAGAATATGGAGAAGCGATTCGTATCGGTGCTCGAGAATGAGCGCCGTCATTTGTGCGAGGCGCGGACCGAGTATCGGATGGCAGATATAGGCGAGTGCTTCATCGTAACTGCCGATGC
>JAFECH010000381.1 GCA_018242255.1 Pseudomonadota bacterium
ACCGCTCGCAGCAGCGTCGATTTTCCCGAGCCGGACAGGCCCATCAGCACTGAAATCTCGCCCTCGTTGACCGTCAGGTTCGCACCCGCTGCACCGAGCACGGCTCCGGTTTTGGAGAGGATTTCGGCACGCGTCGCACCGGCATCGACCATGGCGAGCGTACGGGCAACATCCTTGCCGAAGATGATATCGACGTTCTTGAAATCGACCGCGACGCTCATTTGCGGACCTCCGCTTTAATTGCAAGGACGCGATCAAGGATGATGGCGAGGATCACGATCGCAAGGCCTGCTTCGATGCCCAGCGGTATGTTGCGGTTGGCCAACGCTCGGTTAACCGGATTGCCCAGGCTCGGTGCGCCGATGAGCGTTGCGAAAACGACCATCGAGAGCGACAGCATGATACATTGAGTGAGGCCGGCCATGATGGACGGCAGCGCGGCCGGCAACTCGACCTTCCACAATAGCTGGCGCTTCGTGGCTCCGAAACTTTCGCCAGCCTCCAGCATCGGCTTCGGAATAGAGGTCAGACCGAGGTAGGTCATGCGCACGGGGGCGGGCATGGCGAAAATGATCGTGACGATCAGTGCGGGCGCTGCGCCGAGGCCGAACAGGATCAGGATGGGGATGAGATAGACGAAGGTCGGCATTGTCTGCATCAGGTCGAGGATCGGCTGTGTGATACGCCAAACGTGGGGCTTGTGTGCGGCCCAAATTCCGATGGGAACGCCGATGAGCATCGACAACGCGGTGGCGGACAGAACCAACACGAGCGTCTGGACGGTTTCTTTCCACAAGCCCTGGTTCAGAATGAACAGCAGACCGATCAAAACACCGACTGCTAGGATAGCGGAACGCCTCAGCCAATAGGCGAGACCGGCGAGAATGACGGCCAGAATGATCGGCGGAATCTGCAGTAGGAAATCGGATGTTCCGTCAACGAACGTCTCGAGAACGGTCGATATGGCGTCGAAGAACCATTGAAAATAGTCCGTGACGAAATCGAAGATCGATTTGCCGAATTGGCCTATCGGAATTTTCCAGGCCGTAACAAGCTTCGATACGGGGTCCATCTGCGCCATTCCCAGTGCTCAAGCTTCAATCGGCGGCGGACGGCCGCTCGAAAGCGGCCGTCCGGCCTGTGCCGGGCGGATAGTGGTAAGGTCCCCTACTTTGCGAGGTAGGCCTTCAGCGCAGCCTGCGCGTCGCCGCCGTCGAAGGTGGTTACACCCGCGAGCCACGGCGTGACGGCGTCAGGATTTTTCTTGAGCCATTCAAGAGCGGTCGCCTTGGGATCGGCGCCGCTTTTCAAGACTGGCTCCATCATCGCGCCTTCCATAGCGAGATTGAATTTTTCGTTTTTCAGGAACTTGGCGACGTTTGGGCAATCTTTTTCGTAGCCGGCGCGGACGTTGGTGCTGACTGTTGCCGCGCCGAAACCGGAATCGCCCATGCCGTCGAGGTAGTGGATTTTCATGGCGCCCATGACAGGGTGTGGCGTCCAGCCGAGGAAGACGATCCACTTCTTCTTCTTCATATCCTTTTCGGCTTCGGTCAGCATGCCGGCCTCAGAGCTTTCGACCAGTTCGAAGCCCTTGAGGTTGTTTTCCGGCTTTGCGATCATTGTGCTGATGATACGGTTGCCGTCGTTGCCGGCTTCGATGCCGTAGATCTTGCCATCGAATTGGTCTTTATGAGCGCCGAGGTCTTTAAGGCTTTTGACGCCTGCGTCGGCGACGTAGTCGGGGACGACGAGACCGTACCCGGCGTTATCTAGATTGACGCCAAGAACCTCAACCGACTTGTCGTCGATGTATGGCTTGATATCGGCGGTCATGCTGGGCATCCAGTTGCCCAAGAACACGTCGATGTCCTTATTTTTCAATGAGGCGTAGGTCACCGGCACAGAGAGTGTCTTGACCTCGGGCTCATAACCGAGCGCTTCGAGAATGTTGCTCGTCAGTCCGGTCGTGACTTGAATGTCGGTCCAGCCGACGTCGGCAAAGCGGACCTTTTTACAAGTGGCACTATCGGCAGCGTGCGCCGCGGTTGCGGCCAGGACGAGGGCGAAAGCGGCCCCAATCGCTATGCGTGTCATGGCAACTCCTGTTGTTGGCAAGGCAGGCGTAGTGGACAACAGTCCGCGTGCCGGGGATCTGAATTTGGATCGCCCTTCTGTCGGTTACCTGTTGAAGGCGCCACCCGGCGAGGGCGACCACACATGCTAATATCAGCACCGGGCTATCTATTTTTGCAATTGCGACGCGATCTAGCGCGTACGCGCCTCAGGCTACACTCCTTTCGCGAAGGGTGTCCAATTGATCCTGCGTAATTCGACGGCCTAACGGCGCTCCCGGAGTCGACCTAGATCGAGGAGACGCGTGCGCGCGCCAAGGGTTTACGCTGTCGCGTCGGCGGAGGCGCGTTGAATTCAGCTGGAAGGGTCTGGGGCTGACGTTCGCTGCGCGGCGTTCGTCCGTAAAGGGCGCGATACGATTTGCTGAAATGACAGGTCGATTGAAAACCGCAGGAAATGGCGATCTGTGTAATGGACATTTGCGATTGCACGAGCAGTTCGCGGGCGCGCCGGAGACGCAATTGCAAATAGTATTTGGTCGGTGTTGTTTCGAGCGAGACCTGGAACATACGCTGAACCTGGCGCAATGAAAGGCCTGCCAATTTGGCCAATTCGACGGCCGTCAGCGGTTCTTCGAAATTGGCTTCCATGAGCGCAGCGATGTCGACCAGCGCGCTGTTGTTGTAACCCAAGCGCGCTGCCATCGGGATATGCTGGCGGTCGAATCCGTCTCGTACCCGTTCGAGAATGAATTGATTGGAAATATCGGCAACAAGCGTCTTGCCGAATGCGCTTTTTACAACCGAAAGCATCAGGTCCGCAGGTGCTATACCGCCCGTGCAGGTTACACGGTCGCGATCAATCACGAAAAGCTCTTCCTGGAACTGGACACGCGGATGGAATTCACGAAGGCCCGCCATGTTTTCCCAGTGGACGGTGCATTTGTAGCCGTCGAGAAGCCCGGATTTCACTAGCGCATAGGTGCCGGTGCACAGACCGCCGAGCACGACGCCGTCGCGCGATATCCGGCGGAGTAGATTGATGAGTTTGTCGTTAACGTATCGTTCGACGTGAGTGCCGCCGCAGACAAGCACCATGTCCAGGTCACCGGCATCGTCGTAAGTTTGGGCATTGGCGAAGGAAAGCCCGTTACTGCAGGACGTCGGTTTGCCGTCTAGAGAGAGGATGGTCCACGAATAGCGGTCTTGCCCGCTCAAGCGGTTGGCCATTCGCAAAACCTCAATCGCGCTCGAAAGCGCGATCATGGTGTATTCGTTCAGTGTTAGAAAGCCGATCCGACGGATCGTGCTGAGTTTCGACGGAACGTCATTCACGCAGCAAAGCTCCCGGATGCTCCGCAAATCTATGGTGCCGCTTCCAGTCAAAGACCGGGGCGGGTGATCATCGTGCTCGACTATGACTTCGAACAGATCATTGCAAAATCTTAGCACCGCGCCGTGTTTTGACAAGTTCCACGAGGTTCAAATTCTGCCGGAGAAACAGGCTTACGATGCTGCAAAAGAAGGCGGTTGCACCGCGAGATTGATCGACTTTCGACCGCGTTCCGACGCGGCTTAGGCTGTCGCGGTGGATAACATTTGTGTCGTATCTGACAATGCTTTCATGGCCCTGGACCGGCATAGCCTGATGCGTGATCGGTGCAGGCTTCGGCGCCGGAAGTTGCTGCGAAGGAAGGGTGCCGCGCTCGGTTTGCAGCATGGTCAAATTCAATGAGTGTGGTCGATGGCGAAAGTTCTCCAAAACTATATCGGTGGCCGTTTTGTTGCGGCAACAGACGGGGAGACGTTCGCGAATGTCGATCCTGCGACCGGCGAACTGATTTCTCAGGTCGAGATCGCGCTGGGGCCTGAGATCGATGCTGCGCTGCAATCTGCGAAAGAGGGGCTCTCTCGCTGGTCCGGCATGTCTGGTGCTGAGCGTGGACGGGTTCTGAACAAGGCTGCGCGGATCCTGCGTGACCGCAATCGCGAGCTGGCGGAGATCGAGGTTCGCGATACCGGCAAGCCGATCCAGGAAGCCGAAGTGGTCGATGTTGTAAGCGGGGCCGATTGCATCGAATATTTCGCCGGGGTGGCCGCGACGTTGCACGGCGAGCAGATCGCGCTGAACAACGCGTTCGTTTATACCCGCCGCGAGCCGATTGGGATTTGCGTCGGCATTGGATCGTGGAACTATCCAATCCAGATCGCGTGCTGGAAGTCGGCGCCGGCGCTGGCATGCGGGAATGCGATGATCTTCAAGACATCGGAGATGACACCGACGACGTCGGCCAAGCTCGCCGAGATCTATTCGGAAGCCGGATTGCCCGACGGCGTCTTCAATGTTCTGCACGGAGACGCGCGCACCGGATCGATGCTGACGACCGATCCGCGTGTGGCGAAAATCTCGCTGACGGGTTCGGTCGGCACCGGCAAGAAGATCGTTGCTGCTGCTGCTTCCACTTTGAAGCGCACTACGATGGAACTAAGCGGCAAGTCGGCGCTTCTCGTGTTTTCGGATGCCGATCTTCGGCAGGCCGTTTCTGCGGCAATGCTCGGCAACTTTTACACGCAGGGCGAAATCTGCACGAACTGCACGCGCGTGTTCGTGCACGATGACATCTACGATGCTTTCGTCGACATGGTCGTCGAACGGACGAAAAAACTGCGCATCGGTTTGCCACTTGATCCTGAAACGCAGGTCGGCGCATTGATTTCGCGGCCGCACATGGAACGGGTCTTGAGCTTCATCGAAGCTGGCAAGGCGGAAGGCGCGCGGCTCTGCTACGGTGGCGAACGGGTCGATGCGGCGCCGCTCGATCGCGGCAACTATGTGCGTCCGGCCGTTTTCACCGAGTGCACCGATGAGATGAGCATCGTACGAGAAGAAATCTTCGGGCCGGTCATGTCGGTTTTGCGGTTCCGCGACGAGGACGATGTTATCGAGCGCGCGAACGCGACGCGTTTTGGATTGGCCGCAGGCCTCTTCACGCGCGATCTTGCCCGCGCGCATCGCGTAGCGGCGCGGCTTGAAGCGGGCATATGCTGGATCAACAACTATAATATCACGCCGGTCGAGATGCCGTTCGGCGGCATCAAGGAGTCGGGCTTCGGCCATGAGAACGGCCAAGCCGCTATCGAGCATTATACGCAGTTGAAGAGCGTCTACGTGGAACTGGGCGACGTGCAGTGCCCGTACGAATGACGCGTCGTCAGATTAAGACAGAAAGACTGAGGTCCAAGGAACGATGAGCAAAACCCAAGACTTCGACTACATTATCGTCGGTGCCGGGTCGGCGGGATGTGTTCTCGCCAACCGTCTGACGGAAGACGAAGGGGTTCGTGTTCTCGTTCTGGAAGCCGGTCCTCAGGATAACAGCATTTTCATTCACATGCCGTCGGCGTTTGCCTATCCGCTAGCCGGCACGAAATACAATTGGTGGTACGAGTCAGAGCCCGAGCCCTATCTCGATAATCGCCGGATGTACTGCCCACGTGGACGCGTCGTCGGCGGGTCATCGTCGATCAACGGCATGATCTACATTCGCGGCCATGCGTTCGATTACGATGCATGGGCGCGGCATCAGGGCTTGCAGGACTGGTCGTATTTCAACTGCCTGCCGTACTTCAAGAAGGCCGAGACGCGGCTCAAGGGCGGCGACAAGTATCGCGGCAACTCCGGGCCGTTGTACGTGACGACAGCGCCTTGCACGAACCCACTTTACGATACCTTTATCGAGGCAGGCCGTCAGGCCGGCTATCCTGTTACCGAGGACATGAACGGTTACCAGCAGGAAGGTCTCGGCCGCATGGACATGACGGTCTACAAGGGCCGTCGCTGGAGCGCAGCACAGGCGTTTCTGCGTCCGGCGCAAAAGCGCGGCGGGGTGGAACTGAAAGCCAAGACATTGGTTACGCGCGTGCTGTTCGAGGGACGTCGTGCCGTCGGCGTCGAGTACAGCCATGGCGGAAATCTGCAGTCGGCGCGTGCGACGCGCGAGGTGATCGTCAGCGGCGGCGCGATCAATTCGCCGCAGATTTTGATGCTGTCGGGCATCGGCAATGCCGACGAACTGAAGAAACACGGCGTTCCCGTTGTGCAGGATCTGCCCGGCGTTGGCGAAAATCTGCAAGACCACATCGAGGCTTACGTTCAGTACGAATGCACGAAGCCGGTTTCGATTTACAGCGCCAACAATCCACTGGCGAAATTGAAGATCGGCATCGAGTGGCTTTTAACGGGAAAAGGGCTGGGCGCGACGAACCATTTTGAGTCCGGTGGCTTCATCCGCAGTGAAGCAGGCGTTTTGCACCCGGACCTGCAGTATCATTTCTTCCCGATGGCCATCAGCTACGATGGCACGTCAGCCGCCAAGGGGCATGGCTATCAAGCCCATATCGGGCCGATGCGACCGACGAGCCGGGGCTATGTAAAGCTCAAATCGGCCGATCCGCGTGAGTATCCGAGAGTGCTCTTCAATTACATGCAGACCGAGCAGGACCGGAAGGAGATGCGAGCAGGCATCCGCCTGACGCGCGAGATATTTGCGCAGCAGGCTTTCGACAAGTATCGCGGCGCCGAACTCGCTCCGGGCCCATCTGCAACCAGTGACGCCGATATCGACGCTTTCATCCGCGCGAAAGCCGAAAGCGCCTATCATCCGTCGTGCTCGTGTCGCATGGGAACGGATGAAATGGCCGTCGTCGATGGCGCGGGCAAGGTCTATGGCGTTGAGGCTTTGCGGGTGATCGATGCTTCGATCATGCCGGACGTCGTCAGTGGAAATCTCAACGTGCCGACCATAATGATGGCCGAGAAGCTCGCGGATGCGATCCGCGGACGGCCACCGCTGCCCGCGGAAGAGGTGCCGGTGTGGTTCAATCCGAACTATCAGACGGAGCAGCGATAGGCGTTGCAGAAACCCGGCGAGTTTTAGTGCTTGCCGGTGTCGCCGAAAGGCGAAGCGGCGCCTGTCTGCTGCAACAGCAGCACGAACGGGATTAGCAACAGGAAGCTCAACGTCACGAAGCCGAAGGCTTCGATAAAGCCGATCATCGTCGATTGGCGCGTCAACTCGTAGCCGAGAATCTGCATCGCGTGAGGATCGTTAGGCGACAGGCCCGTCGCGTTCAACCACATGTTCAGGGCGGGATTGTAGGGATTGATTCCGGCCGACAGCGTCTGAAGGTTCTCATGTGTGGCGCGCGTCAGGATCGTCGCTCCGATCGCGATGCCTAGGGAGCCGCCAATCGTACGTGCGATGTTGAAAATGCTCGCGGCCTGATCCGAAGCGTTTTTGGGCAGGGTTTGATAGGCGAGTGTCGACAGCGGCACGAATATCATGCCCATGCCGATGCCTTGGACGATGCTCGGGGCGATGATCCAGAACCGATCGACGTCGAGATTGTACGTCGTCGTTACGTACGTTCCGGCGGCTGATAGAGACAATCCAAGGAACACAAGCCAACGGGAATCGATGTGCTGGATCAGCGTTGCGACCACGATCATGCCGATGGCGACCGCTATGCCGCGCGGCGCCATCACTAAACCGGCTGTGCTTGCCGGATAGCCGAGCAAATGCTCAAGGAACAGCGGCTGCAGCGCAATTGTGCTCAGCATTCCGACGCCGAACGCCATGATCAGGAATGTTGACGTCGCAAGGTTGCGATCTCTCAGAAGGTTGAGCTTCAGGATCGCGTCAGGCCGGTTGAAGCTGCGAACCGTGAACCAGGCCAGACACGCGAAGGATACGAGCGCAAGGCTGAGGATCATCTGGGAGGCAAACCAGCCTTCGCTGTTGCCGCGGTCAAGCAACATCTGCAGGCTGCCAACGCCGATCGCCAGTAGCGCCGCACCGAGCCAATCAATGGGTGAGCCCGAATAGGGTGTCGCCTTGATGTAGGCTGCGATCAGCAGCAGGTTGATGATGCCGATGGGAAGGTTGACGTAAAAGACCCATTGCCAGCCGAGGTGATCGGTGATGAAGCCCCCCACCGTTGGCCCCATAATCGGGCCGAGCAGCACGCCGATCCCCCAGATTGCCATGGCCTTGCCGCGTTTCTCGGGCTCGAAACTGTCGACCATCGTTGCTTGCGAGAGCGGGACGACGCTTGCGCCGAAGGCACCCTGGAGTAACCGGAAGACGACCATCTGCATCAGCGAATGCGCCTGCCCGCAGAGCATCGAGGACACGACGAAGCCCGCAACGCTGACTGTCAGGACGCGTTTCCTACCGAAGCGCTCAGCGAGAAAACCGCTCATTGGAATTACGATGGCTTCGGCGACGATGTAGGACGTCAAAACCCAAGTGATCTGGTCGGGTGTCGCGCCGAGGGTGCCCATCATATCGGGCAGCGCAACGTTGACGATGGTCATGTCGAGGATGACCATCAGCACCGCCAAAAGCACGGCAAGCGAGCTCAGCAGCCTGCTGGGTTCGGCTGAGGCATCGGCTGGGGCCGTAACCTGACTATTTGGCGGCACTACCGGCTCCATCGGACGTGGTGTCGATGGTTACAGACGCAGATGCGCCGACGCCCAACGGCAGGTCATCAGGTTCGACGGTGAGCGCGATCCGAACAGGAAAGCGCTGGACGACTTTGACCCAGCTGCCGGTCGCGTTTTCCGAAGGCATCAGCGAGAACGCCGATGCACTGGCGCGGCTCACGGCTTCGACCTTGCCGGTCAGCTTTTTCGAGGGATTGCTATCAAGCCAGACAGATGCCGTCTGGCCGGGCTTGATGCGGGCGAGGTCCGTTTCCTTGAAGTTCGCATCGACCCACCAAGTCGAGGTGTCGACGAGCGGAAACAGCGGCACACCGGCTTTCGCGACTTCGCCCGGTTGGATACGGACTTTGCCGACCGTGCCGTCGACCGGCGCTTTGATTGTAGCGTGCGATAGTCCGGCGTTGGCTTCGGCGACGGCAATATCTGCTTCCTCTGCATTGCCTTTGGCTGCCGCGGCCTGCGCACCCGTCGCCTGGGCCGCCTGCTGCTTAGCGATGTCGCGGCGAATTTCGGCGCGTTTGAGGGTCGCGCGGAACGGTGCTTGATTGAGTTCGACCAGGATGTCGCCTTGCTGGACGGTCGAGAATTCCTTGACCTTCACATCCATAATGAGGCCGGTCACTAAAGGCGTGATTTGGATGATGTTGGCTTCGACCTGTGCGTTGTCGGTCGATGGGTAAAGGGTTTCGTGCTGCCAATACGCATAGCCGGCGGCGATCGCGGCCAGTACACAGACACCGCCAACAAGGCTCATGCCTCGTTTCGAAAGCAGCGGCTGTTTATCGGAAGATGTGATCTGGCCACCGTTGGCCGGCGGCTTTTTTTCTGGCAATCGCTCTTGCATCGGCTTCTTCCGTTTATTCGAAGGCTGCAACTTTCGTAGTCCTTTGCAGTTGCCAGGAACGGGAAGTTCGGCCGCAACAGGCAAAAATGGGCGCGCACGTCGCCCGACGCCCATCACGGTATACGACTGGCCCGGCCGGAATATTGAGCTTTTTGATCGTGGCCGGAGCGGATCATTTCGCCGGCGCAGTGCACAAAAAGAGACAATCGATGCCCCCTCTATAAGCTCTTAGTGAGTTTGTCACCAACGCGACGATTACGCGTTCAGGCCGCCGAAATGTCGCGGGGAAGAGGACATTTGGGCAAGCGAGGTCTTCTTCTTCGGTTTGGCGCGTTCGACCAGTATACGGCCGGCTTTACCTATTGTTCCGCCAGTGTCGTTTGGACGAGCCACGCGATGCAAGCCCCCTGGCAGCGTTAACAGTTGTTTCAGGATCATCGCGTCAGCAGAGGCCGAAGTCCCAATTGTTCCAAGGAGCTAGTCCCACGTTAACGGATCGGGAGCGATTGAGGCGCAATATTCCGCGGTCATTTTCTGACTAATTATTAAAAATGTCCGTATTGCAAAAAGGGATGTTTTGGTCGTGATCGTTTCGAAGCGACTGGACGAGGCTGAGGCGACATATTCTCGTCTTCTGGAGCAGCGCACGACAAAACAGCGAGCAGCGGACGATGTCGCTCGTCGGTTGACTACACTTATTCGCGAGGAGCCGGTCGTCGAGCTGAGGACCAAAAGCCAGCGGCTCTTTTTCGTAAGCCGCTGGATGTCGGAAGCCGGCTTGGTCTACCGAGTCTTCCCAACCGAACTGTCAGCCATCATCGGCGAGGAGCCTATCGGTTTCTGCGACATCGTCATGCTGACAAACGGCGTCTGTGTCATCAGCAACGCGGAGGTATCGCGGTCCTATCAGTGCAAGGGTATCGCGAGCGCGGTCTATGATCTCATCACGGCCGACATGTCCAACGTCGGGGGCCTGCTGTGGCCGGTGTCCCCGAAAAAGATGTCAGATGCGGAGTTCAAGGTTTGGTGGCGGCGTTCGCCAGCGCTCGTCTTTTACTATCCGCACCGGACACGATTGGGCTTCAGCCGGCGGCCCGAATTCGAAGAGTTATTCGATGAGACGGTGAACCTCGGAGGCTGGGATCGACTTCTGTCTTATTGTTCGATGCTGATGGCACGGATCCGGCGATCCTCCGGGCTCGGCTGATTTCGCTGCTGAACCTTATGGGCAAAGAGGGGCAGCAAATCGATCACCTGCCGTCGTGCGATCTTCCAAGGTTTCGACGATCAATCGTACTGGCGCTGGGCGCTTGCAAGGATGCGTTCCGCCAAGTCGAGCGCTTCCCGTACTTTGGTTGAGATCATGCAGCGCTTCTGAAGCTCGCTGTCGGCAAACTTTAAGGCGTCCCGAAGCTGCTCGATAACGCCCAATGCAGTGATGTCGTTTGGAAGACGTTCGTGTGCGTTCATGTGGTTCCTCCCGGCCCGTCGTCCGGGAGGCAATCTCTTTCTCGCGGCAATTTCAAGGAATGCGTCGCCATAAGGGGACTAAAGTGCCGTCTCGAGCCGTGTTCGAGGCGCTGGGCTATCGCCCCGATCATATCGCACACGAAGCCTGCGTCTGGCACAGATCCAGCCGCGCCACTTAACGCGTCTTTTACCACCAGCCGAACATCGATCGCTGGCGGGGGTAGGATCGGCGCCCATAACGGTCATAGCCGTAGTAAAAGTCGTCGGCGCTATCACTCATGAAGTTGTCATTGCGGAAGAATTGCTTCGGCCGCTTCTTGATGCCGCCCTGCGGCTCCGTGCTGATCAAAACGATGAAATCCGTCGCTTTTCCGGTTTCCTTGCTCATCGGCTCGTCCGAGATGATGAGCGATGATCCCGGCCATACAGCGCTCTCCAACTTTGCAGCTACGTCCGGCGCAATGGTAATGCGATCGAGTGCGGCGCTCGCTTCCGCTACGTCGGTCGGGGGAGGCGTGTCAGCGTCGCTGAGCCGATTTCTGCGATCTTCGTTATACGCATAGTCGGCATTATCTTTGTGTTCGAGCGAAACGGCTGTCCAGCGCACGTCATTGCCGCCCTCCTTATATCCTACGGCCGTGAAGACGTGCGTGCCGATGGGCTGTTGCGGATCGGCGATGGTGACGGGGGCGTCGAAAACGGGCTCGTTGCCTTGACGGACATACAGCCGTTGCGTCTTCAGGCTTATGAAGACAGACATCGGCAACGCCTTGCGTTTGGCTTCTTTGAGAACGGCAACCGCCTGATCGCGTGCGGCCAATGCCGGGGCGGCTTGATCCTTCGCCTTCTGCAAATCGGCGTCTGCGGCTTGCAATGCTTCTGTGGCGGCAGCAACTTTTGTGGCCACTTCATCGACTTTTTTAGCGGCGCGCTCTTTCTCCGCCGTCCATCTCTTTGTTGCTTTGTCGGATTTGGCTTTCGAAAGCTTTTTGTCGATTGCGGCCACCAGCCCGTCCGCGGCTTTCTTAATCGCTTCGGCTTTGCGGAGCGCTTTCGCGGCCCTGTCTCGTGGCGCCTTCTTGTCGGCTACGATCTGCTCCATCTCCTTGGCTTGGTCGATGGCAGCATCGGCCAGGATCTGCTTTCCGTCGGCGATGGATTTCAGCGCGTTGAGTTCCACCTGGCGTGCAGGCCAAGCCTGAAGGTTCGGTGAGTAGCCGGGGGTGGAATCCTGATCGTCCACGATCGGAGTCTGGTACGACATCGGGATCGCTGTCGCAGTCTGAACGGATTGAAGCGGCGTCGGCTTCATCAGCAACGGGTGAGAAATCTCGACTGGTGCGACATCGTCGTAAGCAACGACGACCCGCATGCCGAGCTTCGTGAGTGGGAAAAGGCGCTGGGCAAAGCTGTCGGGCAGGCGCACGCAGCCGTGCGACGCGGGATAGCCCGGCAACTGTCCGGCGTGCAGCGCGATGCCTGACCACGTGATCCTCTGCATGAACGGCATCGAAGCGTCGTCGTAAAGGTTCGAATAGTGCTCTTCTTCTTTTTGAAGAACGCTGTAGACCCCGACCGGGGTCTCATAGCCGTCGCGGCCGCTCGATACTCTGCCGCTCATCGAGCCGCCGTTCGCATCATAGACCGTAACGCGTTGATCTTTAATGGACACGACCGCGATGACGGGCGGTCCGGAAAGAGTTTCCGGGGCCGTCACTTCGATGGGGCGCTGCTTGCGCTTGGCGGCATCTGCGGGCGTTAGCGTGGCACTCATCGCGATGATGGCTAGCGCGCTGGTTGCCAACCGAGTGATCGAACGCTTCCGCTGAAGGCGCAAACTGAACATTTTTCAGACCTTAAGTATGCAGCTGACGCGATAAAACAGTGGCCTGCAACATAATCTCAATCAGGTTGCCTATTGATTAGCGCCTGCTCCGTAATCGTTGTTACTGCTGATGCTGTGGCCCCGAAACCTCAGAAGAAGAGGTTAATGGCCAATAAAGACTATCGCTTGGCGACCGATACGCAAAGCGCCTCGCTGCGAAGGGGCTGCCGGTTGTCGATCTCAGCTCCATTGCGGTCAATAATCCTGGTCAAGCTCAGCGGTGACAACGCCGGATCGCGCCAAAGCGTTTCATTTTTCCGCAATTGATAAGGTTATGTTTGCCGTACTGCCGTTGTTTCGTTGCTAGTTTATTTCTGCGGATGCCTTCGGCGCTTTCGTTTACCAGAGCATCACCGGCCTGAGCGTATGCCAACTTTGGCAAGTAGCGATTACGCGGTTTACGCAATGGTTGAGGAAACGGGTCCAGCCCAATCCATCTTCAAGAAAGATGCTTCGACGCGTGGGTTAGAGTGGGCACCCAGATTGAGATCTTTCTTTTTCGACCGCCTAGGTAACGCCTCTAGGCCGAAGTTGCTTTTTGCCGTCGCGTCGGCCGATGCCCTGTCGGTTATGGCTGCGTGGCCATTGATCAATTTACTTTTACATCACGAGTTTGAGCCGTCTTGGCGTAGTTTTTGTGCGACGGCCTTCGTCGCCGTGCTGTTTATCGCCGTGCTTCGGTTACAGTGGTCCTACACTATTCCGTCTCTTCGGAAGTTTGCCCAGCAAGTCTGGAAGGTTATGATTTCGGTCGCGGTCGTTGCGCTTGGAATCTCGGGCCTGATCTTTCTGTCTGGAGAAGCAGCCATTCCACCGCGCGACATCGGCGCGTGGATGGAGCTGACAGCGATCCTGTTGTGTCTGGTACGTTTGGTTGCAGCGCTCACAGCACAAAAGTTGACCCGTGACGGCGTGCTCGTCAGGCGCACGGTCATCGTCGGCGGCGGCAAGGATGCGGAAGATCTCATCAAAGAACTTTCGGGCGATCCGGAAAATCATCTGGATATTCTGGGCATCTTCGACGACCGTCGAGATGATCGCTCGGCCGGAGATTTCGGCGGCGTCGCGCGGCTTGGTACGTTCGAGGATTTGGCGGAGTTCTGCCGCAAATCGCACGTCGACCTGCTGATCGTTACCGTGCCGGCTCGCGCTGAAGAACGGTTGATGCAGATTCTCGACAAACTGTTTGCATTGCAAGTCGACGTGCGAATCTCGGCGCTGAATTCAAAGCTACGGATCAACTCTCGGGCTTATAGCTTCATCGGGCAGGTGCCGATGCTGGCGGCAATGGACAAGCCGCTCGGCGACTGGGATCACATGATGAAGGCGGTGGAGGATCGATTGATCGGTTCACTGCTTTTGATCTTGGCATCGCCGATCATGGCGATCGTAGCGATCGCCATCCGTCTTGAAAGCCGCGGACCGATTTTCTTTCGCCAGAAACGGTATGGCTTCAACAACGAGCTGATCGAAGTTCTGAAGTTTCGCTCGATGTATGTCGATCAGCAGGACGCGACTGCGAGCAAGCTTGTCACGCGCGACGATCCGCGTGTCACCCGCGTTGGCAGGTTCATTCGCCGCGCCAGCCTCGATGAGCTGCCGCAGCTCATCAACGTTGTGCAAGGGCAGATGTCACTCGTCGGACCGCGGCCGCACGCGACCGGCGCGCGTGCTGAGCGAGATCTCTACGAGAATGTCGTGCGGGGTTATTTCGCGCGCCATCGCATGAAGCCGGGGGTCACCGGCTGGGCGCAGATCAACGGCTGGCGTGGGGAAACCGATACTCACGAGAAGCTTGTCCGGCGCGTCGAGCACGACCTATATTACATCGATCATTGGTCGGTGCTGCTTGATCTTTACATCATTGCGATGACGCCCATTTCGTTGCTGACGGGCAAGAATGCCTATTAGCGCGTCGCCGTAAGCTTCCTCGACCTTTTGGCCTAGTCCGACATCTCCCCGTGCGGCGAAAAAATGTGGCGACGCACAAGGTTGTGCCTTTTGACGGAGTGTTCGCGCGTTGTGAGCGCGAGTGTTGCGGGCGGAGTGAATGGCTTGCGCAATCATCCCTGTTTGCTAGCTTGGAGGAAACGCGGCGTTCGCGCCGTGCTCGCGCCTGCAGGAGCCTCGCATTTTTTATTTTGTTGGACAGGTACGAGCGGTCATCGCAGTGATCTTGGCTTTTGCCGCTAGCTTCGGCTTGGCGGCGACGTCCGCGCGGGCGCAGGAAGGGCCACCGGTCGATACGGCGCTGGTCGTATCCGTCGACGTCTCGAATTCCGTCGACGAGGGCCGCTACAAACTCCAAATGGAGGGCATAGCGAAGGCGCTCGAAGATCCCGGCGTCATCGACGCCATTACGGGCGGTTCGACGGGCGGCATTCTGTTTTCCATGGTGACGTGGGCCGATACTCCGTCGTTCGTCATTCCCTGGATTAGAATCGCGAACAAGGCCGATGCTTTCGCCGC
>JAFECH010000382.1 GCA_018242255.1 Pseudomonadota bacterium
TTGGGGGCCGCCTGATCGGACCCCAGCGCCTTGCGACTTTTGCCGAGCTATGGGAAACACTGGCCCGCGACAAGGCTGATACCGTTACGCTCAACCTTGACCGAAAATCGTTCATCCTCGGGAGTTTCGCGCGCCTGGAGGCGGCGAGCCGCGGCTGAGCACGGCGCGCACCCGCGCCGCGTATGACACTGCAGAAAGAATCCGAAAGTGGCGGAAAAATATTACATCACGACGCCGATCTTCTACCCGAACGGCAAGCCGCATATCGGTCACGCCTATACCGTGATCGCGAGCGATACGCTCGCCCGGTTCGCGCGTCTTGATGGCCGCGACGTGTTCTTCCTCTCCGGCACCGACGAGCACGGTCTGAAGATGAAGCAGACCGCCGACAAAGAGGGGATCACGCCCCTTGCGCTCGCCGACCGCAACTCGGCGATCTTCCGCTCGATGCTGGAGGTACTCGGCGCTTCGAACGATGAATTCTTCCGCACCACAGAGCCGCGTCATTACAAGGCTTGCCAGGCGATCTGGGAGAAGATGGCCGCCAATGGCGACATCTACCTCGGCAGCTATGGCGGCTGGTATTCGGTGCGCCAGGAAGCTTATTTCGACGAGAAGGAAACGACCGTCGGCGAGGACGGCGTGCGCCGCGAGCCGCTGGGTTCGCCCGTGGAGTGGACAGAAGAGCAGAGCTACTTTTTCCGCCTCTCCGCCTATCAGGACAAGCTGCTCGCCTACTACGAGAACCATCCCGAATTCGTCGGGCCGCCGGAGCGGCTGAACGAAGTGATGAGCTTTGTGAAGTCAGGTCTGAAGGATCTTTCGATCTCGCGCTCGACGTTCGACTGGGGCGTGCCGGTTCCGGGCGACGACAAGCACGTAATGTACGTGTGGGTCGACGCGCTGACGAACTACATCACGGCTTGCGGCTATCCGGATGAGACGAACGCAAAGTGGCGTTACTGGCCAGCCGACGTCCACATCGTCGGCAAGGACATCGTGCGCTTTCATGGCGTCTATTGGCCGGCATTCCTGATGTCGGCGGGCGTTCCGTTGCCCGAACGCGTCTTTGCGCACGGGTTTTTGTTCAACCGCGGCGAGAAGATGTCGAAGTCAGTCGGCAACGTCGTCGATCCGTTCGAGCTGGTGGAAACGTTCGGCCGCGATGCCGTGCGCTATTTCTTCCTGCGCGAAGTGATGTTCGGCCAGGACGGCAGCTATTCCTCTGACGTCATCGTCAACCGGATCAACGCCGATCTTGCGAACAATCTCGGCAACCTCGCCCAGCGCTCGCTGTCGATGATCTTCAAGAACTGCGACGGCGCCATTCCGCAGCCAGGCGCGTTCAGCGAAGCGGACGAAGCGATCCTCACGGCGACGGACGGGCTCTACATCACAGCGCGCGCCGAGATGGAGCGGCAGAGCGTCACCAAATATCTCGACGCGCTCTGGGCGGTCATCGCCGATGCCAACCGCTATTTCGCGGCGGAAGAGCCATGGGCGAAAAAGAAAACCGATCCGGCGCGGATGGCGACGATCCTGTACGTCACGGCGGAATGCGTGCGGCAGTTTGCGATCCTCATTCAGCCGGTGATGCCGGAAAGCGCGGCGAAACTACTCGATCTGCTGGCGGTTGCTCCGCAGGATCGCGCCTTCGCAAGTCTCGGAGCCGCCGGACGTCTGAAGCCGGGGACGAAAACCCCTGAACCGCAAGGCGTTTTCCCGCGCTATGTCGCGCCGGAGGAAAGCAAAGCGTGAGCGGACAACGCGCCGCACGGCGCTCTCACGCCGCTAGAGGGTAAAAAGGCCCGATGCTTGTCGATCACCATTGCCATCTCGATTTTCCCGACTTCGCGCCGGAGCTTGATGAGGTCGTTGCACGCGCCCGCGCGGCCGGCGTCGGCACGCTCGTCACGATCTCGACGCGGATCCGCGAGTTCGACAAGCTCAAGGCGATCACCGAGCGCTTCGAGGACGTCTATTGCTCGGTCGGCACGCATCCAAATAACGCGCATGAAGAGCTCGATATTCCGCTCGAACGTATCATCGCGCTTTCAAAGCATCCGAAGGTCGTCGCGATCGGCGAGGCAGGTCTCGACTATCATTACGATACTTCCACACCCGCCGCGCAGGCCGAAGGGTTTCGCCGTCACATCGCTGCGGCGCGCGAGACCGGATTGCCACTCGAAATTCACACGCGCGATGCCGACGACGATACGCTTGCCATTCTCGAAGAAGAAACCGCCAAGGGCGCGTTTCCGGCCGTGCTGCATTGCTACACGGGCGGACGCAAGCTTGCGATGCGCGCGCTGGAGCTTGGGCTTTACGTGTCGTTCACCGGCGTCATCACGTTCAAGAACTCCGAAGGGTTGCGTGAGATCGCGCGCGACGTGCCGCTCGACCGGCTGCTTGTCGAAACAGACGCGCCGTTCCTTGCGCCAATTCCGTTTCGCGGTAAACGCAACGAGCCGGCTTACGTCGTGCGCACAGCTGCGGCTTTGGCCGAGGTGAAGGGGGTATCGCCCGACGACATTGCGGCTGCGACGACTGCGAATTTTTTCCGGCTCTACAGCAAGGCGAAGCCGCCGAAATCCATTCCATCGACAGACGGCGGGTCTGCCGCAGCATGAGCTACAGATGCACGATATTGGGTTGCGGCTCATCCGGCGGCGTGCCGCGCATTGGTATGAACTGGGGTGCGTGCGATCCTGAAAATCCGAAGAACCGGCGTCTGCGCTGCTCGGCTTTGGTTGAGCGCACTGGATCGGGCGGGCGCACTTCGGTTCTGATCGACACCTCGCCGGATTTTCGCGAGCAGATCCTGTCGACGCGTCTCACCGCGCTCGACGGCGTGCTCTATACGCACGACCATGCCGACCACACGCACGGCATCGACGATCTACGCATGGTCGCATTTGCGATGAAGCGCCGGGTCGACGTCTATTTCAACAAGGCGACCGGCGACAGCTTGAAGTCGCGCTTCTCATATTGCTTCGAGACGCCTCCCGGATCGCCATACATGCCGATGCTCAACGGCCATGAGATCGACGGCGTGGCGCCCATCGCCATTGCAGGCGGCGGCGGTACGATCACCGCGCGGCCGATCCAGCAGCATCACGGTTCGATCCTGTCGCTCGGCTACCGGGTTTCAAATCTCGCCTATTCGCCAGACATCAACGACATTCCGGCGGAGTCTATTCCGCTCCTGGAAGGGCTCGACGTCTGGATCGTCGATGCGTTGCGCCACGGCGTGCATGAGAGCCATTTCAGCGTGAAGCAGGCGGTCATGTGGGCGGAACGCCTGAAGCCGAAGCGCACGATCCTGACGCATATGACGAGCGAACTCGATTACGCGACGCTGGCGCGCGAACTGCCTGCGGGCGTGGAGCCCGCTTACGATGGCATGATGATTTCGTTTACCTGAAAATGGCGGCGCGAGCGCCGCCTGACGTCAGTGCCAGAGGCCGTAGTCGTCCCATTTCGCTTCGGGGATCAGACCGCCGAGCTTGTAGGTGAATGATTTCGCGCGCATCTGGTCGGGCGTGACCGTGCAGGTGAAATCAAGAAAGTACCAACGGTTGTTGGCGCGCACCGCACCGCCCTTCGCGGTGACGACATTGTCTTTGAATATGGCAGGCTTCTGAATGGTGGTCGTGACGCGGTCGATCCCTTTCAAATGGCTTCCTTTGCGTACGGCGTCGATGCCGCGAAGATTGCAGACCTGATGAGCGCGTTCTTCCGGCTGAAGTTCCTTGAGCACGCGATCCATGGAAGCGTCTGCCAATGCCGTTTGCGTGCTGCCCGCAAACGTAAGCAACAGTACAAGACTTCTCTTCGAGAGCATTCCCCTGACTTCCCCTTTGAATTCCCCACCAGTCCGGATCGACCGGAAACGGCCCCCCGACCGCGACCGTCAAAACGCGCGTTGATGTGACCGTAATGAGGCGACATCCGTCACTGCAGACCTCGCTTGCGATGCGCGAGGGAGAGTTCATCGATATTTGGGGAACCTAGAGAGCGCAGCTGTCAAAAAAGTAAATAAGGCAGCCGCTAGGCGATGGGCTCACGCCATTCGCGGAAATTTATGGTCCCGCCGTTTCTTTCGCATTGCGGCGATGCGAGTTCGAGAAAGAGCGGAACGAGTTCTTCGGGTGCCGGAAGCGTTGCGGGATCTTCGCCGGGAAATGCTTTGGCGCGCATCTGCGTGCGCGTGGCGCCGGGGTTGATGAGATTGGCTTTGACGGACGTGCTTTGTAGTTCGGCCGCCCAAGTTTTGACGAGTGCTTCGAGCCCGGCCTTCGATGCAGAATAAGCGCCCCAGTAGGCATACTTGCCGCTGGCGGCACCCGACGTCACGAACACCGCTCGTCCGGCGTCGGAGCGCTTCAGCAGCGGATCGAGCGTGCGGATCAGACGCCAGTTCGCAATGAGGTTGATGTCGATGGTCGAGAGAAAGCCTTCGTCCGTTGTATGGCCGAGTGGCGAAAGAGGGCCGAGGATGCCGGCATTGGCGATCAGAATATCGAGGCGCTCCCAGCGCTGATAGATCGTCGGCCCGAGTTGATCGACACGGTCGCCTTTTTTGAGATCGAGCTGGAGAAGTGTGGCGGCACCGCCGAGAGCGCGTATTTCATCGTCCACGGCTTCGAGCGCGCCGAGGGATCGTGCCGCCAGGATGACGTGAGCGCCCGACTTCGCGAGACCCAGAGCAACCGCGCGGCCAATACCACGAGACGCGCCGGTAACAAGCGCAATGCGCCCAGAGAGAGGAGTGTCCGTCATATGTCACTCTTTAAAAAAGCAACGGACGGACAGGCCGCCCTCATCAGCCGACTTCGGCGAGAAGGGATAGCTGCCTCGGAATGGCTTCGCCACCGTAATCGGTCAAATTGGTGGGGTAATCGCCGGTGAAGCAGTGATCGGTGAACTGCGGCGCGCGATTATCGCGGCCTTCGAGGCCGATGGCGCGATAGATGCCGTCAACCGACAGGAACGCGAGGCTGTCGGCTTCCATGAAGTCGCGCATCTCATCAAGCGTCATGTTGGCGGCGAGCAGGTCTTTCTTGCTCGGCGTGTCGATGCCGTAGAAATCTGGATGCGTGATCGGCGGCGAGGAAATCCGCATGTGGACTTCGGCTGCACCGGCATCGCGAATGAGCTGGACGATCTTCTTCGACGTGGTGCCGCGCACGACGCTATCATCGATGAGAACGACGCGGTTGCCACGGATCACGCCGGAGTTCGCGGAATGCTTGAGCTTGACACCCAACTGGCGAATGCGCTGTTCGGGCTCGATGAAGGTGCGGCCGACGTAGTGATTGCGGATGATGCCGAGTTCGAACGGGATGCCGCACTGCTGGCTGAAGCCGATAGCAGCGGGAACGCCGGAGTCCGGGATCGGCACGATGACGTCGGCGGCCGGCGCGGACTCACGGGCGAGTTCGATGCCCATGCGCTTGCGGATGTCGTATACAGTCTGGCCGCCGACGATTGAATCCGGACGCGCGAAGTAGATGTATTCGAAGATGCACGGCCGCGCTGGGCGCAGCGGGAAGGGACGATGGCTTTCGAGCCCTTCATCGGTGATGACGACGACTTCGCCGTTATCCACTTCGCGCAGGAACTCGGCGCCGACCATGTCGAGCGCACAGGTCTCGGAAGCAAGCACGTAAGAGGTGCCGAGACGGCCGATCACGAGCGGGCGAATGCCGACCGGATCACGGACGCCGATCATCATGTCGTTGGTCATGCAGACGAGGGCATACGAGCCTTCAACCTGGCGAACCGCATCGACAAGGCGCTCAACGATACGGCGCTTCTTGGAGCGGGAGAGAAGGTGAAGGATGACCTCGGTATCGGAGGTCGACTGACAGATGGCGCCGGATGAAATGAGTTCGCGCCGGAGCGTCAGAGCATTGGTGAGGTTGCCGTTATGGGCGACTGCGAAGCCGCCGGTATCGATGTCGGCGAAAAGCGGCTGAACGTTGCGGATGAGGGGATCGCCGGTCGTCGAGTAGCGATCGTGGCCGATGGCCATGCGGCCTTTGAGGCGGGCGAGAACTTCGGGTTTCGAGAAGTTGTCGCCGACGAGGCCCATGCGGCGCTCGGAGTGGAAGTTACGGCCGTCGTAGGAGACGATGCCGGCTGCTTCCTGGCCGCGATGCTGCAAGGCATGAAGGCCCAGCGCTGTGATCGCGGCCGCATCGGGATGGTCGAAGATGCCAAAGACGCCACATTCTTCGCGTAGACGATCATCGCCATAGCGCGTGAACGTGAGCCCGTCGATTTTCGTCGTCGCGCCGCCTTGCTGTGCCATAAGGCACCTCCCGCGATTGAGCCGCCCTGCTCTGCCCGATACGCCGGGTATTAGATTCCGAACGTGCCGTCGCTCATGACGCCGCCTGCGTCACGCGAGCGTCATATAGTACCGTTGGCCATTGATGACCAGCGCGACTGAACGACCCTTTTGCTCAAGAAAACCTTGCTGTCCAGGCTGTTCGTTCGGCGCGGCCGGGGCCGGCGTCGCGGAGGGTTGCGGAATGACCTGCAACAGAACATTGCGGATCGATTCCCCCGTTGCCTTTACGTAGGGCCTAAAAAATGCATCCCGAACAAGGGGATGCTGTTTTTCTTTCTCAGGCGAAATGAAGGCCTCATAGGCCATATAGGGTATAACGAAGAGAAGAAATCCGCGCAGGACGCCGAAGATGAAGCCCAGGACCCGGTCGATCATGCCGACCTGACTATCCAGAATTGCATCGGAGATGCGCGCGGTAATCAGGTGGACGATGATGAGGACGATGAGGGCGACGACGACTGCAACGCCGACTGTTGCGATTTGCGGCGGCAAACCGGTCTGGGTCGCGAGATCGGCCGTCATGTCTTTCTTGGTGGCGAAGATCCAGTAACCGACGCCCGCTGCCGATATCCAGGAGACGATCGACAGCAGCTCGCGTGCAAAGCCGCGGTACATCGCAAGCAGACCCGATATGAACGAGACGGCGATGAGCGCCAGGTCTAGGTAAGTAAACGGGCCGACCATGGCCGTATCCCCTCTTTGGTCGCGTGCTCCCCGAGCATGAGACTCGCCCTTAGAATCAGTCGCATGACGCCGTAGCCGCTGCAAGCGACTTGAGGTGTGCGATGCGGGAAAGCGACAGCTTCATGCCCTGGACATCGACTTCGCCGTTTTCCGGCAGAACCGCCTGTCCAAATCCTAGTTTTGAGGCCTCTTTCAGGCGCGGTGTCATCATGGCGGCAGCGCGAACCGCTCCCGACAGCGAGACCTCGCCGAAATAGACGGCGTCTCGCGGCAAGGCAATGCCGGAGATGGATGACAAAAGCGCCGCCGCGGCGGCCAGATCGGCGGCCGGCTCAGTGATCTTCAGGCCGCCGGCGACGTTCAGATAAACGTCATGGTTCGCAAACGAGACGCCACAGCGCGCATCGAGCACAGCGAGCAGCATGGCGAGACGGTTGCTGTCCCATCCGACCACGGCACGACGCGGGGTGCCGAAGCCAGATGGCGCGACGAGCGCTTGAATTTCAACGAGCAGCGGACGTGTACCTTCGACGCCGGCGAAGATCGCGGAGCCGGGGCTCCGGCTGTCGCGGTCGCCGAGGAACAATTCGGACGGATTGGCGACTTCCTGCAGGCCGCCGCTGACCATTTCGAAGACGCCGATCTCGTCGGATGGGCCGAAGCGGTTCTTCACCGCGCGCAGAATGCGATAGGGGAGGCCGCGGTCTCCTTCGAAATACAACACGGTGTCGACCATGTGCTCGATGACTTTCGGGCCGGCGATCTGACCGTCTTTGGTCACGTGGCCGACGAGCAGCATGGCAGCGCCCGCCATCTTGCCGTACCGGATCAACGAAAGCGCCGCGGCGCGGACTTGGCTGACGGTGCCAGGAGCCGCATCGAGCGTATCAGCCCAGAGCGTCTGGATAGAGTCGATGATGATGAGGTCTGGCGCCTTGCCGTCGCCGAGCGTCGCCAGGATGTTGGAAAGGTTCGTCTCGGAGGCGAGGGCGACCGGCGCATCGGCAAGTCCGAGGCGCGCGGCGCGCATGCGAACCTGAGCGATGGCTTCTTCGCCGGAGAAATAGAATGCCCGTCCGCCGCTGCGGGCGACGTGGGCTGCGACCTGCAGCAGGAGTGTCGATTTGCCGATGCCAGGTTCGCCGCCGATCAGAATGGCGGAGCCCGGAACGATGCCGCCGCCAGTCACGCGGTCGAGTTCGGCGATGCCGCTGGAGAAGCGCGGCGCTTCCTCGGCTTCGCCCTTGAGCGTCTCGAGCTTGATGACGCGGCCTTTGCTCTGGCGCGTGACGCCGGCACCCGGCGGAGGGCCTGCATCCGTCTCTTCGACGAGCGTGTTCCACTCACCGCACGCGGTACACTTTCCCGCCCAGCGCGACGCAGTCGCTCCGCAGTTCTGGCAGACGTAGAGGGAGCGCGAGGGCTTTGCCATGGCGCCTACGGATTCTCGTCGACGTAAAGGCGCGTGAAGCGGTGACCGAGGCGCGTCAGAATTTCGTAGCCGATCGTTCCAGCGGAGAATCCCGCATCTTCGATCGTCAGGTCTTCGGCGATGAGTTTCGCAAATTCGCCGGGCATGGCTGCGCCTTCCGGCAAATCGGTAACATCAACGGTCGTGAGATCCATCGAGATGCGGCCGACGATCGGCGCAAGGTGGCCGCTGATGAGAACGTGCCCGCCGGGACGACCGTCAGGCGCGCTGGCATTGCGCGGCACGCCGTCAGCATATCCGGCAGCAATCGTCGCGATACGGCTCGGGCGTTTGGCGCGCCACGTCGCGGAGTAGCCAACCGTTTCGCCGGGCGCGACGTCGGCGACGGCGAGAATGCGCGCCGCAACCGAGACGGCGGCCTGCACCGGCGCTGGGGCAATTTGGGATGCCTGTCCGCCATAGAGCGCGTAACCGGGCCGGACGAGATCGAAATGATAGGACGGACCGAGCATCAAGCCGTCGGAGGCGGCGAGGCTTCGCGGCACGCCGGGAAAGAGCGCCGATAACGTTTCGAACGTCAGCAACTGCTCGCGATTTTTCGGGTCGCGCGGATTGTCAGCCGAGGCGAGATGGCTCATCACCAAGTCGAGTTCGATGCCGGCCATCATCGACGGTTCGGCAACGAGGCGGCGAACGTCACGCACGGGAAGCCCGAGGCGATGCAGCCCGGTGTCTATGTGGATTGCTGCGGGAAGCCGTTCGCCGCGCGCGCGGCAGAGCGCCGACCAGGCAACGACATCGTCGAGCGTCGACAATACCGGCTTCACGGCGTGATGTGCGAAGGCGGCGGCAGCGTTTCCAACCAGACCATCGAGCGCGTAGATATCGGCATCTGGTGCAATGCGGCGCGCCGTTTCGGCTTCGCTCGGCGTCGCGATGAAGAATGCAGTGCAGCCTGCACGCGCGAGCGCTGCGATGATGCGCTCTGCGCCGAGCCCATATGCATCGGCTTTGACGACGGCGGCGCAACGTCCAGGCGCAACCTTATCGGCCAGTGCCCGCCAGTTTGCAGCAATGCGCCCAAGGTCGACCGTTATCGTTCCTGTCGCCCTCGCTACGCTCTCGGGCATTCGCGCATTGACCGTCATCTCAGGTTCCCACCCAGAGCCCCCTCTAGTGCTGAGGCAACATATAGTCTCGGGCCAAATTGCCAAAGCGCGTGAATTGCCCCTCGAAGGACAGTTCGACCGTGCCGACCGGACCGTGACGCTGCTTGCCGATGATCACTTCGGCCTTGCCAGACGCCGCGCTCATTTTTGTCATCCAATCGGCAAATTCGGGCGTTCCTTCGGCAGGCTTTGTGCGCTCGATGTAATATTCCTCGCGGAACACGAACATGACGACGTCGGCGTCCTGCTCAATGGAGCCCGATTCACGAAGATCGGACAGCTGCGGGCGCTTGTCTTCGCGCTGTTCGACCTGACGCGACAGCTGCGACAGAGCGATGATCGGAACCGCCAGTTCCTTGGCCAGTGCCTTCAGGCCGGTGGTGATCTCGGTGATTTCCTGCACGCGGTTGGAACTGCTGCTCGCTTTCGAGCCGGCGAGAAGCTGGAGGTAGTCGACGACGAGCAGATCGAGGCCGTGCTGACGCTTGAGCTTTCGGGCGCGGGAGGAAAGCTGCGCAATGGTGATGCCGCCGGTCTGGTCGATGAAGAGTGGAATGCGCGACATCTCGGTTGCAACTTCCGAGAGCTTGCGGAATTCGGCCTCGTCGATCATGCCGCGGCGGATCTTTTCCGACGACACCTCGGCCTGCTCGGCGAGAATACGGGTGGCCAACTGCTCGGACGACATTTCGAGCGAGAAGAAGCCGACGATGCCGCCGTCGGCGGTGTGCATCGAGCCATCGGGCTGGCGTTCGCCACGATAGGCCTTGGCGACGTTGTAGGCGATGTTCGTCGCGAGCGCCGTCTTACCCATCGAAGGACGGCCGGCGAGGATGATCAAGTCGGAGCGCTGCAGACCGCCGAGCTTGTTGTCGAGATCGGAGAGACCCGTCGATGCGCCGGACAAATGCCCGGCACGCTGGAAGGCGCTGTTCGCCATTTCGATGGCTGTCGTCAGCGCGGATTTGAATGTCTCGAAACCCTTGCCGTACTTGTTCTGCTCGGCGAGCGAGTAGAGGCGGCCTTCGGCCTCTTCGATCTGGGCGCGCGGTGCGTGATCGACGGCGCTGTCGTAGGCCGTGTTGACCATGTCCTCGCCGATGATGATCAGCGAGCGGCGGGTTGCCAGATCGTAGATCGTACGGCCGTATTCGGCAGCGTTGATGATGGTGGTGGCGTTGGCCGCCAGACGGCCGAGATATTGCGGCACTGTGAGGTTGGAGTCGATCGGCTCGACGTTCTCGAAGAACGTCTTCACCGTGATCGGAGTCGCGGTCTTGCCCGCATGAATGAGCGTGCCGAGCGTCTCGTAGATCCGCGCGTGGAGCGGATCGAAGAAATGGTCGGGCGACAGGAAGCTTGATACGCGGTCAAGCGCCTCGTTGTTGACGAGGATCGCACCGAGAAGGGCCTGCTCGGCTTCGATGTTATGTGGCGGCTGACGGAAGGTCAGCGGCTCATTGGCCGAGACAACCTGTTTGAGTTTCTCGGTGGGGAGGACTGCCGGATCTGCCATGCGCCGGAAGCTAACCGATTCCAGGTCGCGACCGGGAGATTGTGTTCATGCAACCTGAGAAGCATCCCCGCTATCAACACGCTCCCGATAGGGCACTGCGGAAGTGCTTGGCCGTGTTAAACTCGCAACGGCCAAGCAGTCCACAGGAGCGTGAAGTCCTCAGGCCGATTCTTCGGCTTCGTCCCGCGGCGCAGCGCCTTCCTCGAAGGCGGCGTCCGGATTGAAGGTCTCGAGTTCGAGAGCTTCTTCCTTCACGATGGCAACGTTTTCGCCGCGGGCCTGCTTGTCGGCTTCGTCCTGCGAGCGGGCGATGTTGAGCGAGATCGAGCAGATGACTTCCGGATGCAGCTGAACGGTCGCGGGCGTGACGCCAAGCGTCTTGATCGGCTTGTCCAGGATGATCTGGTTGCGGTTCACGGTGAAGCCGCCCTCGGTGATGACCGCAGCGATGTCGCGCGTCGAGACGGAGCCGTAAAGCTGGCCGGTGTCGCCGGCGGCGCGGATCAGAACGAAGGACTGGCCGTTGAGCTTGGTGGCGACGGCTTCGGCCTCGGACTTGTGAGCCAGGTTGTCGGCTTCGAGCTGTGCGCGGCGGCCTTCGAAGACCTTTTTGTTATCTTCGGTGGCGCGGAGAGCCTTCTTCTGCGGCAACAGGTAATTGCGAGCGTAGCCGTCCTTGACGTTGACGATGTCGCCCATCTGCCCGAGACGGCCAATACGTTGAAGAAGAATAACTTGCATGTGTTTCATAGCTCCTGGTTTGAACGGGGGAATGCAATTTCAGTTCGGCGCTTCCGGCGGCTTTCGTGCCGATCGGTAGCGGAAGACGGTTTCGGCGAGGCCGGTGATGGCCAGCAGCAAGCCGAGGTGAGGAACGAAAAGAACGCCGATGTAGAGCGCGCTCAGAATGAAGGTTCGCCACTGAGAACCGCGCGTCAGCGAATGGATCAGCGCCAGGCCGACGAGTGCGAACGCAAGTGTAATCGGCGCCGCAAAACCGGCTGCGAACAATCCGGGCATGCCGCCGATGAAGGTCAGTCCGATGGTGATCAGAAGCGCAAAGGTCGCTCCCGGCGGCAGAGCGAACGCGGCAAAATCAGGCCACGGCCGCTGCAGTCGTCCGGACGCCAACGTGATGCGACCGGCGAGCCAGAGATTGATCAGGATCGTTCCCATCGCGAGTATGCCCAGCGCCCACGGCAGAGAGAACAGCGTTGAACGGGTGATCTCGTCGATTTCAGGCGCGCCGATTTCGGGTGCGCCGGGAATTTGCGACAGCTCAGTCTTGACGAAGCTTTCCACGACGGTGCGAAGCAGCTTCATCAGCGTATCGATGTTGCCGCCCATCAGTATCAGCGCCAGGATCGTGAAGGCGCCCGCGAAAATAGCCGCGGCGATGGTGATGCGGCCGACCGGATACCACTCGCGCTCGCCATTGGTCTCGCGGCTCAGCAGCGCGAGGCGCGTGCAGACGACTGCGGGTATCGCGGTGCTGATAGCATAGACTTCGGCGGCGAGCGGGTTGGCGATCAGCAGCACGCAGGCGGTGGCGGTAATCGCGGCAATCGACGCTGCGATTGGCCCGAGGCCAAGCCCGGTCAGATAAAGCGACAGCGGTGTCAGCAGAAAGAGAATGATGCGGAGCACGAACGCGCCCGTCGTCGCTGATGCGAATACGACTGCGGAGATGAGGCCCGCTGCAAGGGCAAGTATGAAAGCGTTCGTCGGCATCTTCTTTGCTGTCCCGCATCGGAGCGGTTAGAGCCAGATCCGGTTGCCCGTCCTGACCCAACTTCTTGGTTTGTGTCTTCCGACTCGCATTCTGCGAGCCGGCCGGAAGACACGGAGATTTTGGTTTGCGCCTTCCGACACCGCTTCGCGAAGCCGGCCGGAAGGCGCGTTGGATATTGCTCCAGGCGCGGGGCGCAATTTCGCCGGCCCGCCTGGACGCAGATTACTTAATCACGTACGGCAGCAGACCGAGGAAACGGGCGCGCTTGATGGCGCGGGCCAGCTCACGCTGCTTCTTGGCCGAAACGGCCGTGATGCGGCTCGGCACGATCTTGCCGCGCTCGGAGATGTACCGGCCGAGCGTGCGGACGTCTTTGTAATCGATCTTCGGTGCGCCGGCGCCCGAGAACGGGCAGGTCTTGCGGCGGCGCTGGAAGGGACGGCGGGCGCCGCCGCCAGTGGAAGCGATCTCAGCCATGGATTAGCCCTCCGAACCGTTATTGGACTGACGCGGGCCACGGGGAGCCTCGCCTTCACGCGGGGGACGCGGGCCGCGCGGGCCATCGCCATCGCGGGGGGGACGCGAACGGAACGTCGAGCCGCCTTCACGGCCGCCGCCGAAGCCACCACGGTCACCGCGCGGAGGGCCGCCACGGCCGCCGCCGAAGCCACGGTCGCCACGATCGCCGCGCTCGTCACGGTCCTGCTTGCGCATCTGGACGCTCGGCTCGGTTTCGAGTTCTTCGACGCGAACCGTCATGAAGCGGATGACGTCGGTGTGGAGGCCCATGCGGCGCTCCATTTCGGTCACGGCCGCCGGCGGGGCGTCGATGTTGAAGAACGAGTAGTGCGCCTTGCGGTTCTTCTTGATCTTGAACGCGAGGTTCTTGAGACCCCAGTATTCTTGCTTCGTGATCTTGCCCTGGCCTTCTTCGACGACGCCCTGGAATTCCTTCATCAGAGCTTCGACTTGGGCCTGGGTCACGTCCTGGCGCGCCAGGAAGGTATGCTCGTAAAGCGGCATACGATTGGCCTTTCAGTTTGAGTTATAACGTCCTGCGACGTCTTTATCTTTCCGCCGGCGCAAAGCCCCAAAAGACCCGAGAAAGGCCGATCTGGCACCAAATAGGAGAAGACACTGGGGGACGGCGCTCGAAAGCCCCTCTCAGACGCAGTTGGTTAAGACGCCAGCGCAGCCTGAGCCCCCGTTCAGCCTCCTGCCGAACGGAAAGGCGGCCTTATACAGGATTTTGGCGCTGGGGCAAGCCGGGTGAAACACTGGCCGTTGCCGGGGTCGCGAGCGCCGTTCCGGCATGCCACCCAGCGCCCCACAATGTGGCGGCCATGCAACTTTGAAATTTGACAGTCGACAATGATCGACGGCCACGGCGCAAACATGGGAATCATGCCCTAAAGGGGATTGCCGGGATCGATCCGGCGCGTCGAGGGAGACCAACGACATGAAGTACGCAGCTTACACTGAAGAGACGATCTGGGCGGTCGCGGACGATGAAGAGACGGCCCGCGAAGAGGGCGAAGAGAACATGGCCGAGAATGGCGTGACCGACACGTCAGCACTCAAGGTCGCACCGATCGATGACAATCTGGTCGAAGCGCTTGAGGAAGCTGAAGAATCGGGCACCGACGTTCTATTCGATTTGATCGACGGCGAGCTTTGCGAAGTCGAAACGGTCGAAGGCTAACTGGTATAGCGGGGCACTTCGCGGTAGGCCACGTCTCCCGTCGCCGGAGCGAACGGCGCCTAAGGCTAGATTTTTGCTGGTTTTTCGATTGCACATTTGAGCGTCGCGGCCTCGCGGCGCTTTTTTTGTGGTAACTCGATCTTTACCCCGGCCCTTTGGCGATCTGCCACGCTAGGCGAGCTTGTCCGGCAAGCTTGTTCGGCCCATGTCATCCTCGATGAAAACGAACCGAGGCAGATTTGATGGCTGATATTCGCGAAACGCCAGCGGAGGGCGCGACGACGGTTGAGCCCCGGCCGATCGACCCAGGGGTCAAGATCGGACATGTCCATCTGAAGGTAGCGGATCTCTCGCGGGCGCTTGATTTTTATTGCGGTGTTCTCGGCTTCACGCTGATGCAGCGTCTTGGAAACCAGGCGGCTTTCATTTCGGCGGGCGGCTATCACCACCACATCGGCCTCAACACCTGGGAAAGCCGGGGAGGGACGCCGCCGCCTCCGGGTACGACGGGGCTTTACCATCTCGCCGTTCTCTATCCGACACGAGCGGCGCTGGCGGATGCTTTGCGACGGCTCATGGCTGCTGGCGTCCAACTGACGGGCGCGGCTGATCATGGCGTCAGCGAAGCGCTCTATCTCGACGACCCGGACGGCAACGGGGTCGAACTCTACTGGGACCGGCCTGAGGCCGAGTGGCCGCGCGACACCGACGGCAATATCGCCATGTTCACGAAGGCCTTGGATCTCAAAGCCCTGTTACGGGAAACGGCCTCCGGCGTATAGGTTGCCGGCCTTGGGCGTCCGGCAGGCGCGGCGGTTGGCTATGGTCGCGTCTCTTGACACCGGAAGGGCGGGCGTGGACTAAGGCCGCCCAATATCTGCGTGCGCGCAGGTCATTCCCAATTCCAGCCCAGGGAGCATTTTCTCCACGATGGCACGCGCTTTCGTTTTTCCAGGTCAAGGCAGCCAGGACGTCGGCATGGGCAAGGCGCTTGCCGATGCCTTTCCCGTCGCTCGCGCCGTATTCGAAGAAGTCGACGATGCGCTGGGCGAAAAGCTGTCGGCGCTGATCTGGGAAGGCCCGAAAGAGACGCTGACGCTGACGGAGAAGGCTCAGCCCGCGCTGATGGCTGTCTCAATGGCCGTCATGCGCGTGCTCGAAAAGGAGAAGGGCGTATCGCTCGCGAAAAGCGCAAAATTCGTCGCCGGACATTCACTGGGAGAGTATTCGGCGCTTGCGGCGGCTGGTGCATTTTCTTTGTCGGACGCGGCACGCCTTTTGAGGCTGCGCGGACAGGCCATGCAGAAGGCTGTTCCGGTCGGCGTCGGTGCGATGGCGGCGCTGCTCGGCGTCGGCATCGATGTTGCCGAGAAGGTTGCTGCCGAAGCCGCCCAGGGCGACGTCTGCCAGATCGCCAACGACAACGAGCCGACGCAGGTCGTGTTGTCCGGACACAAGACGGCGATCGACCGCGTGCCGGAAATCGGCAAGAAATTCGGTGTGCGCCGCGCTGTCCCTCTGCCTGTCTCCGCACCTTTCCATTGCGCGCTGATGCAACCTGCTGCCGACGCGATGGCGGAAGCGCTTACGGCCGTGACGGTCAACACGCCGGTCGTTCCTGTGGTCGCAAACGTGCTGGCGCAGCCGATTTCCGATCCCGAAGAGATCAAGAAGCGTCTCATCGAACAGGTGACGGGCACGGTCCGCTGGCGCGAGTGCGTGGCTTTCATGGCGGCCGACGGCGTCACGGATTTCTACGAAATCGGCGCGGGCAAGGTCCTTGCGGGCCTCGTCAAGCGCACGGCTCCGAGCGTCAACGCTTCGAGCCTTGGCACCCCTTCCGATATCGATGCGGCGCTTGCCGCACTCAGTTCATAAGGAGATTTGGATGTTTGACCTGATCGGCAAGACCGCCCTCGTCACGGGCGCGACGGGCGGACTTGGTGCCGAGATCGCACGCGTGTTCCACAAAGCTGGCGCGACCGTCGCAATCTCGGGCCGCAAAGTCGAAGCGCTCGATGCGCTTGCGAAGGAACTCGGCGACCGCGTGCATGTGCTGCCGTGCGATCTCGCGGACCGCACGGCCGTCGCCAAGCTGATCGACGACGCCGTGAAGGCGCTGGGTGGGCGTTTGGACATTCTCGTCAACAATGCCGGCCTCACCAAGGACAACCTGTTCATGGTGATGAAGGACGATCAGTGGGACGACGTCATCGCCGTCAACCTGACGTCGACGTTCATGCTGTGCCGCGCTGCCTCGCGCCACATGATGCGGTCGAAGACGGGATATGGGCGGATCATCAATATTGCGTCTGTTTCCGGCGTTTTCGGCAACCCCGGCCAGGGCAACTACGCCGCGTCGAAGGCCGGTATGATCGGCATGACCAAATCGCTTGCTCGCGAGGTCGCTTCGCGTGGGATTACGGCCAACTGCATCGCACCGGGCTTCATCAAGACCAATATGACGGATGTGCTGAACGATAAGCAGAAGGGCGACATTGCCCAGATGATCCCGGCTCAGCGCTTCGGCGATCCGCTGGACGTCGCCGCAGGCTGCCTCTATCTGGCTTCTAACGAAGGCGGGTACATCACCGGCCAGACGCTGCACATCAACGGCGGCATGGCGATGGTGTAATCCACTCCAGCCTATGATGGTAAACGCCGAGAATGCTTGATTTATCGGCGACTTTACGATTGAAGGTTCGGCGGTCGTTGACTGCGTCACCACGTGCTTTGCAATGCTGATGAAGTGTGTTAACGACACCACGGTTTTGAAACGTGAAAAACACGTTGTCGGGACGGCGCGAAGAGCTGGGGACAACTCAGCGAAGTGCTTCGTGGGGACGGTGCCTAAGCGGAAGACTCACGCTAGGGCGACTAAGGAAAAAGACTTTTATAACGGGGCGAACCCCTATCCGAACAGGCTACACTTCCCGTAAGTTGCTATCCTGTCATGCGGTGAATAGCGGGTTCTGCAGGGCGAACAGGCGGGCCATAAAAGGCCGCCAAAAATTAGAAAGACACGAGGATTAACGATGAGCGATGTCGCAGAGCGCGTGAAGAAAATTGTCGTAGAACATCTTGGGGTCGAGGCCGACAAGGTCACCGACAATGCCAGCTTCATCGACGATCTTGGCGCTGATAGCTTGGATACCGTTGAACTCGTGATGGCGTTCGAAGAGGAATTCGGCTGCGAAATTCCGGACGATGCCGCCGAGCACATTCTGACGGTCGGCGACGCCGTAAAGTTTCTCGAGAAGAACGCGAGCGCGGCTTAAGCAGCCCTCGCACTTTTCGGATTTGTCCCCGGCGTAATTGCGCCTTCTGGGCTGGATTAAATGGGGGCTGGGTCACCAACCGGCCCCCTTTACGTGCCCAGTGTCGATCTCGAACAGCCAACAGCGATAAGAACAACATCGATGCGCCGTGTCGTTATTACAGGAATGGGTCTCGTCACTCCGGTCGGTTCTGGCGTCGAGGCGTCGTGGACCAATCTGCTCGCAGGACAAAGCGGAGCCCGGCGCGTCGAGGAATTCGAAGTTTCCGACATCACCTGTCAGATCGCGAACTTCGTGCCGCGCGGCGCGCAGTCCGAGGGCAAGTTCAACGCCGACGATTGGATGGAGCCAAAGGAACAGCGCAAGGTCGACGATTTCATCGTTTACGCCGTTGCTGCTGCCGATCAGGCGATCTCCGATTCCGGCCTGAAGTTCCAGACGCCTGAAACGCAGGAACGCGCGGGCGTGCTGATCGGCTCAGGCATCGGCGGTCTTTCGGGCATCGCCGATACGTCGATCCTGTTGAAAGAGAAGGGGCCACGGCGCGTTTCGCCGTTCTTCATTCCCGGCCGGCTCATCAACCTCGCTGGCGGTTACGTCTCGATCAAGCATCAGCTTAAAGGGCCCAACAACGCGGTCGTTACCGCGTGCGCGACAGGCACTCACGCCATCGGTGATGCAGCACGCATCATCGCGCTCGACGATGCCGACGTGATGATCGCGGGCGGCACTGAAAGCCCGATCTGCCGCATCGCGCTTGCTGGCTTCGCAGCCTGCCGGGCGCTATCGACCGGCTTCAACGACAACCCGACGAAAGCCTCGCGGCCTTACGACAGGGATCGTGATGGGTTCGTGATGGGTGAGGGCGCAGGTGTCGTGGTGCTCGAAAGCTACGAGCATGCGAAAGCGCGCGGCGCAAAAATATACGCTGAGATCATCGGCTACGGCATGTCGTCGGACGCCTACCACATCACGGCGCCGGCTGAGGATGGCGATGGCGCCTATCGCTGCATGAAGGCTGCTTTGAAGCGCGCCGGCGTCGATCCGAGCGAAATCGATTACGTCAATGCGCACGGCACTTCGACGCCGATGGGTGACGAGATCGAGCTCAAGGCCGTCGAACGCCTTTTCGGCAATAGCAGCGGCAAGCTTGCGATGTCTTCGACGAAGTCGGCGACGGGACACTTGCTCGGCGCGGCCGGCGCGATCGAGGCGATCTTCTCGGCACTCGCGATCCGCGACAATATCGTTCCGCCGACGCTCAATCTCGACAACCCGTCTGTCGAAACTGCTATCGACCTTGTGCCGCACAAGGCACAGAAGCGTGATATCAATATCGCGCTGTCGAACTCGTTCGGCTTCGGTGGCACGAACGCCTCCCTCGTTCTGCGCCGGGTGGCTTAAAACCGCGTTCTAATACGGGTTTTCGCCACATTTTACGGTGAGCGTCCGGCGCGGGTGGGGGATGGAGCGCTGCATTTCGAGGCAATGACCTCATGCGCCGCGCTCCTTCAATGACGGTGCTCGCGGTATCATGAGTCAAAATCGGAAGCGTTCGGACGGAATTAGAACGTCGCGAACAGCCGGGGCGCGAAGTCCTGCAGAGCGGTTGGAGCCAGGGCGCGCCCCGAGCCGTCCGCGTGGCGTTCAGGCGCGCGAACCGTCGCGAGCGCTGGGTGGCGTCGTGCGGGCCATCAGCAGCGTGCTGACCGTCGCTCTCGTCCTCATGCTGCTGATCGGCGGCACGTCGTTTCTCATTTTCCATCAGTTCGAAAGCCCCGGTCCGCTGCCACAGGCGCGCACCGTGATCATTCCGAAGGGCGAGGGGCGCATTGCGATCGCCGAACGGCTGGAGCGCGAAGGCGTCATTACGAACCGCTGGACGTTCGTCGGCGGTTATCTGCTTCAAGGGTTTCTCGGTGGCCACAAAGGCGGTGAGTTAAAAGCCGGCGAGTACCAAATCAAAGAGCATGCGTCGATGCGGGACGTGATCGACACGCTCGCGGAGGGAAAGTCGATCCTCTACAAGACGACGCTGCCTGAAGGCCTGACGAGCGAGCAGATCGTCGAACGCTTGAAAGCAGAACCCAATCTCAGCGGTGAAATATCGAGCGTTCCGGCAGAGGGAACGTTGCTGCCAGATACCTATTATTTTTCGAAGGGCGCCTCGCGGAACGAGATTCTTGAGCGCATGCGCTCCGACATGGAGAAGACGTTGGCGCAGCTGTGGGAAGGGCGCGATCCCGATCTGCCGGTGCGGTCAATGGATGAACTCGTGACATTCGCGTCCATCGTCGAAAAAGAGACGGGGCGCTCCGACGAACGCGACCGCGTCGCCGCTGTTTTCTACAATCGTCTGCGCAAGGGCATGCGTCTGCAGTCCGATCCGACGATCATCTATGGCATCGTCGGCGGGCAGGGCGCGCTCGGCCGCGGCATCACAAAATCAGATATCGAGACGAAGTCGCCCTACAACACGTATCAGGTCAACGGTCTGCCGCCGGGTCCGATTTGCAATCCGGGCAAATCCGCGCTTCTTGCTGCACTGCATCCGGCTAAAACGAGCGATCTCTATTTCGTTGCTGACGGCACGGGCGGTCACACGTTCTCGGAGACGCTGAAGGAACACAATAACGCCGTCCAGAAATGGCGGCAGGTCGAGAAACAGAAGGCCCAGGGCGACGCCGATCAAAACGACGATGCTGCTCCGATCCCGACCGCAAAAACGGCGAAAGCCAACACGTCCAAAGGTCAGAAGTCGGCGAAGGCAACGACGCCTGCGTCGGGGGCAAGCGACGGGGATGGCGATAGTGCTTCGGCGTCGGATCCAGCGACCGACGCTTCGGGCATGCCGCTTCCCGTTCGCAAACCGAAGCGACAGTAACCTTCGGCCGGACGGCCGTCAGATATAGTTGGCGGATGCGATCCGAGCCGTTAAGTTGCGGCCCGCGTAACCCACCCGTCGGCGAGATGTTCCCTATGACCATATCCAGCATGACGGGATTTGCCCGGGTCGACGGCATGACCGACGGCCTCGCATGGACGTGGGAAGCTCGCAGCGTCAACGGTCGCGGGCTCGATGTCCGCCTGCGCTTGCCACCTGGCTACGAGGCTTTGGAGCTTCCCGCTCGGGAAGCCGTGGCCAAACGGCTGGCACGTGGCAACGTTTCGATCTCGCTGAACCTTGAAAAACAGCAGGCGAACGGATCCATCCGATTGAACGAAACGGTGCTTCAGGACGTGATCAAAGCAGCCGAGCGCGTCACAGCATTGTCAGGGGCAACAGCACCCGATGCCGCCCAGCTCATGATGATCAAAGGCGTTCTGGAAGCGGCAGATCAGATGCCGGAAGCCGCCGACGCCCGCGCTGCGCGCGAGAAGGCGATCCTGAAGAGCCTGGAGGCTGCGCTCGACAAACTCGCTGAGGCCCGACGAGCGGAAGGCACGCGGCTGCACGACATCGTCATCGAGCAGCTCGTCCAAATCGAGCGGCTCGGGTCTGAAGTGCGAGCGTCGCCATCCCGGATGCCTGAGGCCATCGTTGCGCGTCTCAAGGATGCGATTACCCGGCTGTTCGATACGACCGCGCCGCTCGACGCCGAGCGGCTGCATCAGGAGGCCATGCTGCTCGCGACGCGCGCCGACGTCGAGGAAGAGCTGCAGCGGCTTTCGGCCCACGTGTCAGGAGCGCGGGAAATTCTGGCGGAAAGCGGCGCCGTTGGCCGGAAACTCGATTTCCTGGCGCAGGAATTCAATCGCGAAGCCAATACGCTATGCTCGAAGGCCAATGCCGTTGACATCACCCGGCTGGGCCTACAACTCAAAACGATTATCGACCAGTTCCGCGAACAAGTGCAAAACGTTGAATAGCATGAGCAAGAACGCGGAAGATAAGCTTGGCAGCGCCGTCACGGCTGAGCCGCACATCGCGCGCCGAGGACTGCTTTACATCGTCTCGTCGCCGTCCGGCGCTGGGAAGACGACGCTGGCGCGCCGGGTGCTGGCAGCCGATGCCAACGTCGAGATGTCGGTTTCGGTGACGACGCGGGCACCGCGGCCCGGCGAACAGAACGGCGTCGACTATCACTTTGTGGACCATGCCGCGTTCGAGCGGATGAAAGAGCGCGACGAACTGCTCGAATGGGCCCGGGTGTTCGACAATTATTACGGCACACCGCGCGCTCCGGTCGAAGCCGCCATTCGGGGCGGCAAGGACGTGCTGTTCGACATCGACTGGCAAGGCGCGCAGCAGCTGTCCGAGAAAATGCCGGGCGACGTCGTGCGTGTATTCGTCTTGCCGCCCTCGGGGCACGTACTCGAAGAGCGATTGAAGACGCGGGCGCAGGATCCGCCGGACGTTGTTGCAAAGCGCATGGCGGCCGCTTCATCCGAGATCAGTCACTGGCCGGAATACGATTACGTGATTGTGAATGCGCACGTAGAAACGAGCGTTGCGTCCGCGCTTGCTATTCTGTCCGCCGAGCGGCTGAAGCGTGGGCGTCAGCTTGGGCTTTCGGAGTTCGTGCGGACGTTGCAGGTTGCGCTCTAACTCGCCGCCGCTTCACTTGCGTCAAGCACCAGAGCCAGGCGGGCAAAATCTGATACCGACAATTCTTCGGCTCGCTTCTCGGGTGCAAGATCGGCGCGCTGTAAAAGCAGTTCGGGAAACGCTGTGATCTGCTTCAGGCTCGAACGCAGCATCTTGCGGCGCTGGCCGAATGCCGCCGCGGTGACGCGCGCCAGGGTTTTGACGCGACAGGCGGGCTGCGGCGATGCGATGGGACGGAACTCAACAATCGCCGATGACACTTTCGGCGGCGGCGTGAACGCTTCTGGCGGAAGGTTCATCACGATGCGAGCTTCCGTGCGCCACTGCGCCAGAACCGAGAGACGCCCGTAAGCTTTCGATTTCGGTTGCGCAACAATGCGCTCGGCGACCTCACGCTGGAACATCAGCACCATGCGGTCGAACCATGGCGGCCAGGGTTCGGTTTCGAGCCAGTTCACCAGCAAGAGCGAGGCAACGCCGTAGGGCAAGTTTGCGACGATCGAGGCAGATTGCGCCTCGCCAAGAAGTTGCCGCCAATCGACGTCCAGTGCGTCGGCAGGATGGACCTCGAGGCGTCCCGGATAGCGCGCTGACACGTCCGCCAGCGCCGGCAGGCAGCGATCGTCGCGCTCGATGGCGATGACATGCTTGGCGCCTTCCATGAGAAGCGCGCGCGTCAGACCTCCGGGGCCGGGACCAATCTCTACAACTGTTCGTTCGCCCAAATCGCCGGCAAGACGTGCGATCTTGCGGGTGAGATTGAGGTCGAGGAGGAAATTCTGGCCGAGGGACTTTTTCGCATTGAGGCCAAAGCG
>JAFECH010000383.1 GCA_018242255.1 Pseudomonadota bacterium
AATTCTGTGGCGCTTGTGAGTGAATGTGCTTTATCGCCGCAAAAGGTGGCGAGCCCGGCGGAAACGGGGCATAGCATCGCGGGTGGAATCAATGCGCGGCTACGATCGAGTGGGCAGTGAACGAACATAAAATCAAAATCGATACGGCTGAGCCGATGCAGGCTGAGAAAATCGTAGCTGCCCAAACGCAGGCGCTGCAGACGTTTACGCTCGATCGGCCATCCTCGCTCAATGCTCTCGACAACGAGATGTGCCGCACGCTGCTCAGTGCCATTCCACGTGTCGCAAAGAATCCCGACGTCTACATCGTGGCACTTGTGTCGAGCAGCCCGAAAGCATTTTGCGCGGGCGGCGACGTTCTCGCGCTATCGGCCGCCGCAAAAAGCGATATCGCGGCTGCGAAGAGCTACATGAGAGACGAATATTCGCTGAACTGGCTGCTCGAGTGTTTTTCCAAGCCGACCGTGTCGTTCATCGATGGGCTATGCATGGGCTCAGGAGCCGGGCTTTCGGCGTTCAATACACACCGCATCGCGGGCGAAAACTTCAAATGGGCGATGCCGGAGACTAAGATCGGATTGTTCCCCGACGTCGGCATCGCACGCGTTCTAGCGAAAATGCCGTGGCCGGTCGGTCTCTATCTTGGCCTGACGGGCCGTCCGATCGGACGCGCCGATGCGCAATGGCTGAGACTCGTCACGCACTGCATATCGTCATCGCATTTCGAAGATATCCGCTCCAAGCTTGCCGACGCACAGCCGGTCGATCCGCTTCTCGATGCGCTGAATCAGCCGCAAGAACCGGGCGATCTTCAAAAAGAGCGCGGCCATATCAACGAACACTTTTCCGAGCCGACGCTCGAAGGAATTTTTCGCTCGCTCGAAAGGGCTGATGCGAAAGGTTCGGAATGGGCGAAGCGCACACTGGCGGGACTGAGAAAGTGTTCGCCGATTTCATTGGCGATAACGCTGCGCCATATTCAGAGTGCGCTTCGTTTCGATATTCGCGATACGCTGATCGAAGATTACCGCCTCGTCGTGCGCTGCCTCGAAAATCACGATTTTCACGAAGGCGTGCGTGCGCTGCTGCGCGATAAGGACGGCAAGCCCATGTGGCAGCCGGCGCGTTTCGAAGAGATTTCGTCCGATGTGATCGACAGCTATTTTGCGCCGTTGCCGGAAGGCGATCTCGAATTGCCGAGCCGGACCGAGATGCAAGCAGCGCGCGTCTGAATTTGCGCGGTTATACTAGGTGCAATTGTCGTCGCCCGATTAAGACTTAAATCACCACAAACAAATTTCATCTTGAATACTGGTTAAAAAACCTTTCAAAACAGGCCCTGTTACTGTTCTTTTACTATATCTATTTAGTCGAAATTCAGTCCTTCCCATTATCTTTTTATCAAAACCCGGGGCAAACCGGGTGGCGTCAAAAACATGTGAGGCAGGGTTATGAGTTTAGCGTATGAAGTGGCGCGTCACCGCGCGCCAATCCAGGAAGAAGGCTTCCGCGGTGAATACCTCCAGGCATTGCGTCTGATTGAACGCCTTCATCGGCTTCTGCTCGACGTGATCAAGGACGAGTTTGACCGCCGTGGTGGCGCTGAACTCAACAGTGTGCAGGCTTTGCTGCTTTATAACATCGGTGAGAGCGAGTTGACCGCGGGCGAATTGAAGACGCGCGGCTACTATCTCGGCTCGAACGTCTCCTACAACCTGAAGAAGCTCGTGGATATGGGCTACATTCACTACAAGCGTTCGGATACCGATCGCCGTTCGGTGCGTGTCAGCCTGACCGACAAAGGCCACGAAGCCCGCGAGGTCGTCAGCAAGCTCTATCTCCGCCAGCTCGGCTCTGTTCAGACCGTCGGCGAAGTTTCGGGCGATGATGTCAAGAGCTTGAACAAGGCATTGGTTCGCCTGGAACGCTTCTGGTCGGATCAGATCCGCTACCGCCTGTAATATCGAAATATTGCGCCACCCTTCGGGTTTGCCATGCTGTTGTCCCGCGGCATAAAATGGGCCGTTCCGTAACTACGGGGCGGTCCTTTTTCGTTCCTGGTAATTGGGTTAGACTGCCCCTGAGAAAAGCCGCCAAGGCGAGGGACCAAGCGAGGGCAGGGGGACGACGTGCACATCGGGCAATCGACATTTGCCAGGGTCGGCTCAGCCGCCCGCGCAGTTGCGCCGTTGCTGGCCGCTATCGGCTTCGTGACGCTTTCGGCCGCAGCATGGACCGGCATGGGCAGCGCCGCCGCCCAGAGCTTCGGCTGGATCAATTTCGGCCCGACCGGCAACGACGCGCCGGGCTCCTCGCTCTCCACCAATCCGACCGACCCCGATTTCGTCCGCGAGTGGGAGGCCAACCCGCCGAAGGGCTATGCTACGCTCGCGAAGGCGAACATCGAAGCGACTAAGATGGCCGTCCGCGAATATCTTATGATCGTCAGCCGCGGAGGCTGGCCGCAGCTTCCGGTGCCACCGAACAAGACGCCTCGCGATAGCCTACTGCAATATGGCACGACTGACCCGAGCGTCGGCCTTCTCCGTGCGCGCCTTGCTGCGTCACGCGATTTGCGGAGTGGCAATACAACTTCGAACTATTTCGATTATGAACTCGACAAGGCGCTGAAGCGCTTTCAGGCGTCGAACGGCCTGACGCCGACCGGCATCGCCGACAAGCGCACGATCATGGCGTTGAACGTCCCCGCCGATGTGCGTTTGAAGCAATTGAAAGCCAATTTGGCACGCCTGCAGGAGGTCATTCCGACGACGCAGAAGAAGTACGTCGTCGTGAACATTCCCGCCGCCCAGATCGAAGCCGTCGAGAACGGTCAGATCGTTGCCCGCTACGCCGGTGTCGTCGGCAAGGAGGACCGTCCGACGCCACTGCTGCGCACCCCGATCACTGATCTGAGCTTCAATCCGACGTGGCGCCTCCCGCCAACGGTCATCGCCGAAGATCTGATCCCCCGCGGCCAGCAGATGCAGAAAAAGGGGCAGAACGTCCTGATGAAATTCGGCATCGACGCTTATGACGGCAGCGGCAGGAAGGTCGATCCGGCAAAAATCAATTGGGACAACGTCAAGCCCGGCACCTACCGCTACAGCCAGAAGCCGGGCAAGGAAAACCCGCTGGGCTTTTTGAAGATCAATTTCAACAGTGCCCACTCGGTTTACATGCACGACACCCCGTCAGACCGCATTTTCGGCCGCAATTTCCGGTCCGAAAGCTCGGGCTGCATCAGGGTTCACAACATCGAAAATCTGGCAGCCTGGTTGCTTGCCGGACAAAACGGCTGGAACGCCGACCGTATCGCGCAGATGAAAGAATCAGGCCGGCCATTGGACGTCAGGCTGAAAAAACCCGTTCAACTTCTGTTCGTCTATATCAGCGCCTGGGCGACAGCCGATGGGGTCGTTCAATTCCGCCGCGATATTTATCAAAAGGACGGCGTAGGGGAGATCGCCGCCTCATATTAGCGCGCCGGGCGGTCTACATACCTACGTATGGTTTGATGCGCCTCAAAGTTGCTTGTTGCGCTTTAGAATAATTGCAAAGGTCTTGAGCGGACGGGTTGAGTGTGAAGAAAGTCCTTGAACCTGACCAAAATTTCATGCAACTGCGCGACGAAACGGCACTAGTTCTTTGTGGCTTACGGGGCCATAAAGTCAGAAAAATAAAATGAACGTCGTGCTTTTGGGAGCGGAAACCAGAAGATGAATTACGAGCAGAAGCTCTCCGATGCACTCGATGCCGTCAAAAAAGAGGGCCGCTACCGTGTCTTCGCCGACCTCAAGCGTCACAGAGGTTCATTTCCCAAAGCCGAGGTGATCAAGGCGCAAGGTGCAAAGCCCATCACCGTCTGGTGCTCAAACGATTATCTGGGCATGGGTCAGCACCCCGATGTGCTCGCGGCCATGCATGAAGCGATCGACCTCGTCGGAGCCGGTTCGGGCGGAACGCGCAACATCGCCGGCACCACCCACTACCACGTCGAACTCGAAAACGAACTCTCCGACCTACACGGCAAGGAAGCTGCTCTCGTCTTCACCTCGGCCTTTGTTGCCAACGAAGCGGCGCTTTCGACGCTCGCCACTCTCTTTCCGGGCTGCGTGATCTTCTCGGATGAAAAGAACCACGCTTCGATGATTGCCGGCATCCGCAACGGCCGCGGACCGAAGCAGATCTTCCTGCACAATGATCTCGCCGATCTCGAAGCCAAGCTCCAGACCGTGCCGCGCGAGACGCCCAAGATCATCGCCTTCGAGAGCGTCTATTCGATGGACGGCCATGTCGCCAACATCGGCGCCGTCTGCGATCTGGCAAAGAAATATAACGCCCTGACTTATCTCGACGAAGTTCACGCCGTTGGCCTCTACGGCCCGCGCGGCGGCGGCGTCGCCGAGCGCGACGGCGTGATGGACCGCGTCGACATCATCAACGGCACCCTGGCCAAGGGCTTCGGCGTCATGGGCGGCTACATCGCTGCCTCCAAAACGATCTGCGACGCCATCCGTTCGTATGCCCCGGGCTTCATCTTCACGACGTCGCTGGCACCTGCCATCGCCGCCGGTGCTGTCGCTTCGATCCGTCACTTGAAGTCGAGCAGCATCGAGCGCCAAGCGCATCAGGAACGTGCCCGCACGTTGAAGCGCAAGCTCGCTGCCGCCGATCTTCCGGTCATTCCGGGCCCCAGCCACATCGTCCCGGTGCTCGTCGCCGACCCGGTTCGCTGCAAGGCACTGACCGACGTTCTTCTTGATCGCTACGGCATTTACGTCCAGCCGATTAACTACCCGACCGTGCCGCGCGGCACCGAGCGTTTGCGCCTTACGCCGTCGCCGCACCACACCGACGGCGACATGGATCTTCTCGTCGGCGCGTTGTCGGAGCTGTGGTCGCAGTGCCCGTACGCTCTGATGGAAAGTCTGGCTGAAGCCGCCGAGTAGGGGCAGGTTCGCTGAGCGGTCTCCGGCTACCCCTTTGAGCCAAAAGCCCCATCCGCGCCGATATTACGCGCCCTGGTGGGGTGTTGAGCCCTGGCGCGTGAGCCCGTACTATGATTGAACCCGCGTCCGGCCGGGCTTGACTTAACGGTCCCCGCCAGCGCTACAAAAACATTTCCAAAATCAGAGGAAAGCTCAATGTCGACTGCACCGGCCGCAGCAAACTCGCAGACGTCGCGCTTCTTCAAGGCGCACCTCTCGGAGACCGATCCCGAGGTCTTCTCTGCCATCCAGAAAGAATTTGGACGTCAGCAGAACGAAATCGAGCTCATTGCATCTGAGAACATCGTGTCTCAGGCCGTGCTCGACGCTGCCGGCTCTGTCCTGACGAACAAGTACGCCGAAGGCTATCCGGGCAAGCGCTACTACGGCGGCTGCCAATACGTCGATATCGCCGAAGAACTCGCGATCGACCGCGCTAAGAAGCTGTTCAACTGCGGCTTCGCCAACGTGCAGCCGAACTCGGGCTCGCAGGCCAACCAGGGCGTGTTCAATGCGCTGGCGAAGCCGGGCGACACGATCCTCGGCCTGTCGCTCGCTGCCGGCGGACACTTGACGCACGGCGCGCCGGTCAACCAGTCAGGCAAGTGGTTCAACGCCGTCCACTACATGGTGAAGTCGGACACGCACCTCATCGACATGGATGAGGTTAAGAAGCTCGCGCACGAGCACAAGCCGCGCATCATCATCGCCGGTGGCTCGGCCTATCCGCGCAAGATCGACTTCGCCGCGTTCCGTGCGATTGCCGATGAGGTTGGCGCGACGTTCCTCGTCGATATGGCCCACTTTGCCGGTCTCGTGGCCGCAGGCCTCATCCCGAGCCCGTTCCCGCACGCTCACGTCGTCACGACGACGACGCACAAGACGCTGCGCGGTCCGCGCGGCGGCATGATCCTGACGAACGACGAAGACATCGCCAAGAAGGTCAACTCGGCGATCTTCCCTGGCATCCAGGGCGGTCCGCTGATGCACGTCATCGCAGCCAAGGCCGTCGCTTTCGGCGAAGCGCTGCGTCCGGACTACAAGGTCTACATCAAGAACGTCATGGACAACGCCAAGGCGCTCGGTGAGGTCTTGGTGCAGAACGGCTTCGCCCTCGTCTCGGGGGGCACCGACACGCACCTCATCCTCGTCGACCTTCGTCCGAAGAAGATCACGGGCAACAAGGCTGAGAAGTCGCTCGGCCGCGCTCACATCACCTGCAACAAGAACGGCATTCCGTTCGACCCCGAGAAGCCGATGGTCACGTCGGGCATCCGCCTCGGCTCGCCGGCCGGCACCACGCGCGGCTTCGGCGTCGCTGAGTTCCAGGAAATCGGCCGTTTGATCTCGGAAGTTCTCGATGGTCTGGCGAAGAACGGCGAAGAAGGCAACGCGGCTGTCGAAGAAGCCGTCAAGGCCAAGGCGACAGAGCTCTGCGCTCGCTTCCCGATCTACGCGTAAGCGCGATATAAAGAATAAAGGGCCGTGCGGCGCTCGCCCCACGGCCCTTTTTTATATCTGCGAAGTCCATTTGATCGGGCTTTACGCGCCCTTCTTCCAGCGCGCAGCCGTCTCGGCGACGCGAACTCCAAAGAGTTCAGCCGTTTTCCGGTCATGCTCCGGAGGTGCAACGTCGGGGCCTTCGTCGGCGTTCGATTGTGTCATGACGCCGAGAAACGATCCCAAGCGATTGACGCTGTTGGGCGATCCGGCCTTCGTATTGTAGCCGGGCATCATTCCGGTCCCGACCCAGACCATTCCGTGTTGGGCAGCAAAAATAGCAAACTGGTTGAGCGTTTCGAGCTTGTCGCCGGACCAGCTGGCGGAATTTGTGAACCCGGCAGCAATTTTGTCTGCCCAGCCCCGCGCCATCCAAACCTTCGCTGATGCATCCATGAACTGTTTCATGCCGGCAGAGGCGGAGCCCATGTAGGTCGGTGCGCCGAACACGATGGCATCGGCCGCGCCCAGCTCGTCCCAAGGGCTCTTGTCGGGAGCGGCAAGGTCGTCAGCCTTGTACACCCGGACGGTTGCGCCGGTGACGGTGGCTGCGCCTTTCGCCACGTGCTCGGCGACGACGGCGGTGTGGCCATATCCAGAGTGATAGACGATAGCGATAGTGGTCATTTAGCTTTCTCCGCACTTGCGATCTGCATGGTTCGCATATACGGAGGGGGAACCAACGGTAAAGTACGCACCTTTGAGTAACTATAGAGGCGCCCATGCCGGGTACGAATCCGTTCAGACGACTGAAAGCCGATGCGGACAAAAGGGCGTCTCTTGCCGCGAATGTCTACGCGGAAGCTTGTCCCTCACGCGCTTTGCTGGAACTCGTGGCGGACAAATGGACGCTGCTCATCATGCCTGCGTTGCGCCGTGGCCGAATGCGCAACGGCGAGCTCATCCGCCTGATCGAAGGTGTCTCGCAAAAAATGCTCACGCAGACGCTACGCACGCTCGAGAGCAACGGGCTGGTGCGACGCATCGATCACATGGAAGTCCCGCCGCGTGTAGAGTACGAACTGACCGAGCTGGGCCAGTCTCTGGCCGATGCAATGCGAAAACTCGATTCATGGGTTGAGACGAATATTCAGGCCGTCGACAGGGCCCGCGAAGAGTTTGAAAAACAAGAGCGGCTCAAGAGCCGGCAATCGCAGCTTTGAGTTCTCTCGACTTTCACCCGTGTGAATAGGGTTCACAATTGCGCTTCCGTAAGGGATAACGCGCCACTCCGTGCTATACACGCACGAACCAAATTAAGGAGCAATCGCGATGCGCTGTCCCTTCTGTGGAAGCGAGGATAGCCAAGTCAAAGATAGCCGGCCGTCGGACGAGAACTCCGCGATCAGGCGTCGTCGAATCTGCTCCGATTGCGGCGGCCGTTTCACGACCTTCGAACGCGTGCAGTTGCGCGAGCTGACGGTCGTCAAGCGCTCCGGCCGCAAGGTCCTCTTCGATCGCGACAAGCTTTCAAAGTCGATCTCTGTCGCCATGCGCAAGCGCCCGATCGAGCCCGAACGCATCGACCGACTGGTATTGGGCCTCGTTCGCCAGCTCGAAAGCTCCGGCGAAACTGAAATTACCTCGGCCGAGATCGGCGAGCTCGTCATGGCAGCGCTGCGCGGCCTCGATCCGGTCGCCTATGTCCGCTTCGCGTCCGTCTATCGCGATTTCCGCGATACGGCGGATTTTCACGCCGTTCTTCGCGACCTTGCGAGCGACACACCCGACCCGCTCGACCTAAACGAACGGTTCGGCACGCCCGTGCTCGATGAAGTTGCCACCGAGAAAAAGCACTGAGCGCATCTCTATGGCAGTACCCTTCTCAGAATTCGACGCCGAGATGATGGCGCTTGCGCTGCGCATGGCCGAGCGCGGGCTTGGCGCAACCGCGCCCAATCCGTCCGTCGGCGCGGTGATCGCTAACGAAGAAACCGGCGAAGTCATCGCGCGCGGCACCACGGCGCGCGGCGGCCGTCCGCACGCAGAGACGCAAGCCATCGCGCTCGCCGGAGACAAAGTGCGCGGCGCCACGATTTATGTCACGCTGGAGCCGTGCTCGCATTACGGCCGAACCGCGCCATGCGCCGACGCAATCGTTGCCGCTGGATTGAAACGCTGCGTTGTCGCCATTGAAGATCCCGATCCGCGCGTAGCGGGCCGGGGCCTCAATCGTCTCCGCGATGCCGGCATCGAAGTCGTGCGCGGCGTAGGCGCAGCGCAAGCTCGCTGGATCACGCGTGGTCACATCGTCCGCATCACCGAGCGCCGTCCGCTCGTGACGCTGAAGCTCGCGCTCGACGCCAGCGGCGAGATTGCGCGCGGCTCGGGCTCAGCCCCGGTCTGGGTCACGGGCGAACTCGCGCGCCGCCACGGCATGCTTCTGCGCAAGGAGTTTGACGCCATCCTCGTCGGCAGCGCCACCGTACGCGATGACGATCCGGAGCTGACCTGTCGTCTGCCGGGCCTCATCGATCGGTCGCCCGTTCGCGTCGTGCTCTCTCGTTCGCTTGATCTGCCGCTCGGCGCCAAGCTCTTCAAAAGCGCGCGCGAAGTTCCAGTATGGCTGATGACGTCGTCGGCAAGCGACGCCGATAAAAAACGCGCCATCGCGGAAGGCGGCACGGAGGTTGTCGACGTCGGCGTTGTCGGCGGCATGCTATGGCTGCCGTCGATCATGGAGGCGCTGGTCGCCCGCGGCATCACCCGCCTTCTGGTCGAAGGCGGCCCGGCCATCTGGCGTGGCTTCGCGGATGCAGCGCTGGCCGATGAGGTCGTGCTCTATATCGCGGGTAGTCCATCCGACGGCGACGCTGAAGCAGCCATGAGGCGTTGGGTGGGCGACCTTGGAATGACCGCGGTCGAACGGCGGACAATCGGCACCGATACGATGTGGCGTTATCGACGCCTCGCAGATAAGGAAGGACGCTGATCACATGTTTACTGGATTGATCACCGATGTCGGCGAGGTCATAGCGCGCTCGGGTGGCACGTTTACCCTGCGGACAGCCTATCCGCTGAAGCCTGAAGAAACAGGGCTTTCAATCTGCTGTAACGGCGTCTGCCTGACGGCGACCGAGATCAAACCAATTACGGCCGGAGCCGAATTTACCGTCGACGTCTCAAACGAAACCCTGGCCAAAACCACCCTCGATAGTTGGCAGCCCGGCCGCCGCGTCAATTTGGAACGGTCGCTAAGGGCGGGCGACGAGCTTGGCGGGCATATCGTCTCGGGACACGTCGACGGAGTAGCCAGAATTATTTCGATTACGCCCGACGGCGATAGCAAACGCTTTCTTTTGGCAGCGCCGGAGCATCTTTCCCGCTATATAGCCCCCAAGGGCTCCGTCGCCTTGGACGGTACCTCGCTGACCGTCAATGAAGTTGCGGAAACCCGGTTCGGCGTCAATGTCATACCGCATACCTTGACGGTGACGACCTGGGGCGCGAAAACCCCCGGCGATCTTGTCAATCTGGAAGTGGACGTTTTCGCGCGCTATGTCGCGCGGCTCATGGAGTTTCGCCCCTGATGTCGGGCCCATCAAATCTGCAGGCCGCACGTAGCGGCAGCGTACTGTCGTCGACCGAGGAGATCGTCGAGGACATGCAGAATGGCCGTATGGTCATTCTCGTCGACGCTGAAGATCGCGAGAACGAAGGCGATCTCATCATCCCGGCGCAAATGGCGACGCCCGATGCAATCAACTTCATGGCCAAGTATGGCCGTGGACTGATCTGCTTGTCGCTGACGCAGTCGCGTGCGACCGAACTCAATCTCGATTACATGGTCCGCCACAACGGCTCGCGCAATCGCACGGCCTTCACTGCGTCGATCGAAGCCCGCGAAGGCATCTCGACCGGTATCTCGGCGTTCGATCGCGCCCGCACCATCTCGACCGCGATTGATCCGACGAAGGGTGCCGACGACATCGTCTCGCCCGGCCACGTTTTCCCGCTGATTGCGCGCGAAGGCGGCGTTCTCGTCCGCGCCGGCCACACCGAAGCCTCGATCGATCTCGCCAAGCTTGCAGGTCTCAATCCGGCAGCCGTGATCTGCGAGATCATGAACGAGAACGGCACGATGGCGCGGCTTCCCGATCTCACCGCTTTCGCCCAGTTTCATGGCTTGAAGATCGGTTCGATCGAAGATCTCATCGCCTACCGCCTGAAGAACGACCGCATCGTCAAGCGCGTCGCCCAGACGCCGGTCACGACAAAGGCCGGTGATTTCAATCTTGTCGTCTACGACACGACGGTCGAGCCCGGCGAACACTTGGCGCTGGTCAAGGGCGACGTCTCGAAGGGCGGCCCGGCTCTCGTGCGCGTGCATGCCGTCAATGTTCTCTCCGACGTCGTCGGCATCGATCAGCATTGCGAAGATGGCACCGCCATCGAGCAGGCTATGCATGCCGTCGAGGCCGACGGCCGCGGCGTCATCGTATTGATCCGCGATCTTCGTCCGAAGTCCGTTTCCGAGTGGGTTTCGCGCCGGGCCACGCCGGGCGCGGCTGCGGATTCGAGCAAGGAACGCCGTCAGGTCGAAATTGGCATCGGTTCGCAAATTCTCGCTGATCTTGGCGTCAAGGACATGGTGCTTTTGACGACGTCCCCGCAACATGTGTACGTGGGCCTCGAGGCGTTCGGGCTGCGTGTCACCGGAACACGGAAAATCGAGTAGCCCGAGACATGGTTCAGAAAACGCCAGCAGCGCCGCACGACGACAAGGGCGGCGCCCAGATTCGCGCCCACGTCCTCCTGATTGAGGCGCGCTTCTATGAAGATATTGCCGATTTGCTGATCGAAGGCGCCATTGCCGAGTGCGCCAAGCGCGGCGTCACGTTCGAGCGGATCGCTGTTCCGGGCGCGCTTGAAATTCCCCAAGTGCTTGCCGCTGCCGCCGAAGCACGCGCGGCCGGACGCGCGACTTTTGACGGCGCGATTGCTTTGGGCTGTGTTATTCGCGGTGAGACGGGCCACTATGATATCGTCTGCAATAACGCCAATCACTGGCTGATGGACGTTGCGATGAAGCAGTGCATTCCCGTCGGCAACGCGATCCTCACCGTCGAAACGCGCGCGCAGGCACTGGCGCGCGCCGAAGGCGGCATCAATGGCAAGGGTGGTGACGCCATGCGCGCGTGCCTCCGCCTCATCGAGACGAAACGCGCATTCTGGGACGTGCAGGTATGACGGCCAAGGGCAAACCAAAGGTCGGAGAAATCACACCGCGCACGGCAGCGCGCATTTCGGCTGTGCAGGCGCTCTATCAGATGGACGTTGCGGGCACCGATGTGAACGACGTCATCGCCGAGTTCATCGAGCAGCATTTCGAGGGTGATAATCGCAACGAGACGCTGGCGACCGCCGACCGCGTCTTCTTCGCCGACATCTTGCGCGCCGTGATCCGTCGGCAGCGCGAGATCGACCCGATGATCGATGAGCAGCTTGCGGCCGGTTGGCGGCTCGTGCGCGTCGACTCGATCCTGCGTGCCATTCTGCGTGCGGGCGTCGCCGAAATTCTCGACCGGAGTGACGTGCCCGCGCGCGTCGCGATCAGCGAATACGTCAACGTCGCGCATGTCTTCTTCGACGAGGAGGAGCCGCGCGTCGTCAACGGCATCCTCGATAAGCTGGCAAGGCGGATTCGCGGCCACGAATTCGTTTCAAAGCGCGTGACGCCGTCGTCCTGAGGCGTCTCGCCCAAAGTCTAGCGTTGGGTTGAGAACATGCCGCCGGCGCCCCCGAAAATGTCTGGTTCAGGAGATCGGATCGCAAACGAAACCGATTTGATCCAGACGTACCTCGCACCGCTGACAGGCGGTGCAGACGGCGCATTCGGCCTGCGTGACGATGCGGCCTTTATCTCACCTGAGCCCGGAACCGACCTCGTCGTCACGAGCGATCCGATCATTGCGGGCGTACATTTCTATCCGACTGACACCGCCGCTGACGTCGCGTGGAAGGCACTCGCCGTCAACGCCTCCGATCTCGCGGCCAAGGGTGCGCGCCCCCTTGCCTACACATTGAACCTCGCGTTTCCTGAACCGCCAACGCGGGAATGGATGAGCGACTTCGCGGACGGTCTGCGCGCCGCGCAAGACAGCTTCGGCTGTCGCCTGATTGGCGGCGACACCGATATGACGCCAGGCCCACTCTCGATCGGCGTGACGATCATTGGGGCCGTGCCATCGGGCAAATTCGTTCGGCGTCAGGGGGCGGCATCGGGCGACCACGTATTTGCCACCGGCACGATCGGAGATTCGGCGCTGGGACTGCGGGTTCACGCCGATCCTTTGGCGTTGCCCGATCTGACCGTCGAAGAGCGCGCGTTTCTAGAAGGGCGCTATCTGCGTCCGACGCCGAGATTGGCGCTGGGCGAAGCGCTGCGCGCCCATGCGTCTGCCGCGCTCGACATATCGGATGGTCTTATGAAGGATCTTGCCCGGCTCGCGGGGGGTCTTGGGCTGATGCTCAATGTCGACCTCATACCCTTGTCCAAGGCCGCAGCCGCGGCGCGCACGAACGAACCAGCCGTCACTGAAGACATTCTTGGCGGCGGCGATGATTATGAGTTGTTGGTCGCGGTGCCGCCGGCGGCGGTTGTTGATTTCAAGAACGCGGCCGAAACAGCTGGCGTCAAGGTCTGTGACCTCGGTGCACTGGATGCGAACATTCCTTTGCAGGTCGTCAATTCCGACGGAACGCCCATCCCGTTTGAGCGATTGGGGTACGACCATTTTTCCAGGTCGGCGCAATAGCCACATGTCGCCAGGGCTTACGCGGCATGTATGCCACATAGCACTGCGCATCGCAGCCGGATCGCGACGGAAACGACTTGGAAACGCGTCACCGTTTGGCCATAGCCTGATGACAGGTAAGTGGCTGAAATGGCACGATGGTCGCGCTTTGGGCGTTCAGCGCGGCTGAAAGTAAACGCGGCGCGTATTATCTATATCCGCATCGAACAACTACGGGGCAAGCGGGGATGAAGGATTTGATTTCGTCAACACGGTTTGGGGCTTCTGTTGTCAGGGCCGTAGCGCTTGGCGCGTTCGTTGCTCTTGCTCAGTTCGTTCCGAGCTTTGTGACGACTGGCCACGCGCAAAGCCTGTGGGACCAACTCCAGCGGAACTACGGCGCGGATACGAGCACCAATAGCGCGCCGATTGATCGCGTTCCCGAGAAACTCGACGACCTGCGACCCGATTCGACACCTTGGCGTAGCGACGCGATGCTTAACGCCATCTCGGCGTCCATAGAGCGATATCAGAAGATCGTGAGCGCGGGTGGCTGGCCGCTTGTCCCCAACGGTCGCATGATGCGTGAAGGTGACGACGATGATCGCGTGCCGATCCTGCGCAAGCGCCTTCGCATCACGGGCGATCTCGCAGCGACGACGAGCTATTACGACTCGACGACGTTCGATTCCGAGCTGACCGACGCCGTGAAGCATTTCCAGAAGCGCAATGGTCTGCGCGAGACGGGCCGCATTGAACGCTCAGTCTACCCGGTTTTGAACGTCACGGCCGATCAGCGCCTCGCCGAGTTGAAGCTCAATTACGATCGCATCAAGGGCCTGATGCAGAACGTCGAGGATCGCTACGTCCTCGTCAATGTGCCGGCGTTCCAGGCTGAAGCCGTCAACAAGTTCGAGGTTCAGCTGCGTTTCCGCACCATCGTTGGCCGTCCGGAGCGCGAGACCCCCGAAGTCGCGGCAATGATCCGCAACATCAACTTCTATCCCTACTGGCACGTGCCTCAGAGCATCGCGACGCTGGACCTTATTCCGCGCCTCAAGAAAGAACCCGGATATCTCGCTCAGGAAGGCATTCGCGTTTACACCGCAAGCGGCCAGGAACTTGATCCCAACACCGTTGACTGGTCGTCGCCGCAGACCGCGACGTACCGCTTCCGGCAGGATCCCGGCGCGAAAAACGCACTTGGACTGCTTCGTCTCGATATGACGAACCAGTATGGCGTCTACATGCATGATACGCCGATGAAGACCTTGTTCGACCAGCGCAGCCGTCCGTTCAGTGCAGGCTGTGTGCGTGTGCAGAACGTGGTCGATCTGGCGGATTGGATTGCGCACGACGAACCGGGTTGGGGAGAGCCGGGCAGCGTTCGCAAGCAACTCGCGCTTGGCCAGCAGATGGAGCTAAAGTTGACGCGCCCCGTGCCGGTCCATTTCGTCTACATCACCGCCTGGGCCGATCCCTCAACTGGCGAAGTGCAAT
>JAFECH010000384.1 GCA_018242255.1 Pseudomonadota bacterium
GGTTGCCGCGATGGCCTTGGCGTTCTCCACGCGGGGCGCCGTCGCGCTGGCGATGCTCGCCACCGCGGCCGCCGTGATTACCATCGCGGCGCGGGCCTTCACTATCGTTCGATGGGTGATTGCGCGGCAGAGGGGGCAGGACTTCGCCGCCGACATCGTCGATGACTTCAAGCGGCTGCTTCATCATGCGTTCGATGGCGCGGACTTCCTGGCGTTCGGACGGATCGCACAAGGAAATGGCGATGCCATTCGTGCCTTTGCGTGCCGTACGGCCAACACGGTGAACGTATGTCTCGGGATCGAGCGGCATGTCGAAGTTGATGACATGCGTGATGTTCGACACGTCGATGCCGCGGGCCGCAATGTCGGTCGCCACGAGCACACGGACGTGGCCCATCGTGAAGTCATTGAGGGCGCGCTGGCGGGCGTTCTGAGCCTTGTTGCCGTGGAAGGCCGAGGCGCTGATTCCTGCCATGCCGAGGCGGCCTGCAACGCGATCCGCACCACGCTTCGTACGCGTGAAGACGATGACGCGGCTTGCGGCTTCGTCGTTTAAAATAGTGTGCAGGCGGCTTTGCTTCTCGGTCGCCTTCACGATCATGACCTTCTGGTCGATGCGATCGACGACGATCTTCTTCGAAGAGAGATCGATGCGATAGGGATCGTGAAGGATGTCGTAGGCGAACTTCTTAATCTCGTCGGGCATCGTCGCGGAGAACAGCGCGGTGCGGCGCTTCTGCGGGATGAGCGAAACGATCTTCTTGATGTCGCGGACGAAGCCCATGTCGAACATGCGGTCGGCTTCGTCGATCACCAGCGTCTCGACGCCGGAGAGGTCGCAGCTGCGCATATTGACGTGATCGAGCAGGCGGCCCGGCGTCGCGACGAGGATGTGAACGCCACGCCTCAGGGCATTGATCTGCGGCCCTTTGCTGACGCCGCCGAGCACAACGGCACGGCGAAGGTTCATGTTGCGTGCAAGCTTTGCGACTTCCTGGTCGATCTGAACTGCAAGCTCACGCGTCGGCGCAAGGATCAGCGCGCAGACCTGCTTCCATTGCGGATCGATCGGATTCGCAGCGAACTTGTTCAGAAGCGGAATGAGGAAGGTCGCGGTCTTGCCCGAACCCGTCTCGGCCATGCCGAGGAGGTCGCGGCCTTCGAGCTGCGGCGGCAGCGCCTGCACCTGGATCGGTGTCGGCGTCGTGTATCCGCACTGCGTCAGGGCACGCGCGAGAGGCTCGGCAAAGCCGAAAGCCTCAAAAGTGTTATTCGTCAAAGTGAAAAAGTCCCAAGGGCTTCGAGCCCCGCGCACACTTCTGGTGCCGGAGGTTCGTCCCATGGCCCACACCGGCGCTTTCGGGGTGCGGCCTTGTCTATAAGGATTGATCTCAATGCAGGGTCGAGCGCGGTGATTGAACCGCTTTTGAGTGGCACGAGGACCCGAGCGCCATCGAAGAGCAATGGGTGAGCTAGTGACGATGTTCGGCGGCAAAGTCAAGGCGTTGCAGTTAATATGCGTTCAGCTGTGTCGCCACGACGCGGAGGCCCACAAGGCCTGTTAACCAGCTGGGAGATCGGAAATGCCGCGGCGCATGGCTTCCATCACGCCCGGCTCAGTCATCGAGTGCCCGGCGTGGTCGATGATTTCCAGGCGCGCGGCGGGCCAGACGGATGCCATTGCGTAGGCGCCCTTCGGCGGGCACAGGAGATCGTAGCGACCCTGCACGATGACGCCGGGAATGTCGCGCAGCCGATGGGCATTACCCAGAAGTTCGCCGGGTTTTAAGAAAAAGCTATTCGCGATGTAGTGCGCTTCGACAATCGGTGTCGGCGGCAGGCGCGCGCCATCGGCAACGGTTTCGGGAATGACGGCGTGTTTCGGCGCGAGTTCCGATAAGGCGCGCTCATAGGCGTTCCACGCGTGGGCGGCGCGCGTTCTTTCCGGGCCGTCGGGGCCGGTTAGGCGTTTGACATAGGCGGCCAGCGGATCGGCGCGTTCCTCCGGCGGAAGATGATTGCAAAAGGCTTCGAACAGGTCGGGGCGGAAAATTTCAGGGCCTTCGATGAAGGCCCAGCGAACTTCATCGACGGTGCCGAGGAAGAGCGCCCGCAAGACGAGGGCCGTTACGTGTTCCGGGTGCCGTTCGGCGTATGCGAGCGCAAGCGTCGACCCCCAAGAGCCGCCAACGAGCATCCAGCGGTCGAGTGCGAAATGGGCGCGAACGGCTTCGAGATCGGCAACGAGATGGGCGGTCGTATTGGCCGTGCAGGAGAGGTAGGGGTGGCTGCGTCCGGCGCCGCGCTGGTCGATCAGGAAGACATGATCGCGGGTGGGGTCAAACAACGTGCGATGGAGCACCTGCGAGCCGCTGCCGGGGCCGCCATGCAGAAACACGATCGGGCGGCCACCCTTCCGACCAACTTCTTCTACGTAGATCCAATGGCCGTCGCCGACGTCGAGCATCCGGGCATCGAAAGGGCGGAAGGATTCCGGGAGGGTTTTCATGGCCCTGCTGAGCATGCTTTTTCTTAAACGACAAGTTCTGTCGGTAGGAATGCCGCAACCAAATCGAGAGCCAGGGCTGGACGGCCTTCACATGTCTGTCATCACTCTATCGGCGGTTGACTTCGGAATTGCCGGATTGGCGGACGCAGAAGCGCCGTTCGTGAGGGCCAAGCGCGGTGCGGTAAATGTGGCGTATAAAGTTTACGGCAATTGACGATTTTCTAAACGATGCCTACCTGCACCCGGCTGCAACATTCGACACGGTGCGCTATATTTCGCGGGGCGGCCGGTTTCAACGGAGTATGGGAATGATCCAGAGCCACCTTTCAAAAGCGCGCCGCGCTTCGGTATTTGCCGTGACGCTCGCTGGTGCGTTTGGGCTCGGTATGGTCGGCGCCGAGGCGCGCGCAGAGTCTGCCATGCTCGTTGGGACTTGGGCCGGCAACGGCAACATCAATTTCTCGTCGGGCACGAAAGAGAGAGCTCGGTGCCGGGCGCATTTTGCGAAAACCGGGGCTCGTAGCTATGCAATGTCGGCTTCGTGCGCGACATCGTCCGCGAAAGTCGATCAGACGGCACAGCTGACGAAGGTCGGCGCCAACAGCTACGTAGGCAGCTTCTTCAACGAGCAGTACAATACGGGCGGCCGCATCCGGATCACGGTCTCGGGCCGCACCGGCGACGTCAGCCTCGCAGGCGAAGCGGGCACGGCGTTCTTCCGGTTGCGGAAGTACTAAGCTCAGGAAATTTCTCAAAGACGAGAAGCCATGGCCGACGCCAACGTCGCCATGGCTTTTTTTACGTTCACGCTGGGGTGGTCGTTAGTGACAAGCGGTTCCGCATCGTTTTGCGCAGGATCGAATAATCGCTTGTTGTAACACTTGATGCTCATCAACGCGCGCTTGGCCGGGAAAGAGGATGCCGTTGGTCTCGGTTCGTCTGAGATAGGCGTGAAGGAGAGCGGTCATGAAGCAGAGTTTGCGTGTTCTAGCTGGGGCGATTGTCGGCACGATTGGTCTCGGAGTCGGCGTTGCTCTCGCTGAAGACAGTCAGCCACAAATGCCGATGATGGGCCAAGGCATGATGAGTGGCCAGGGAATGATGGGCGGCCAAGGCATGATGGGTGGTCAAGGCATGGGCCCAGGCATGATGGGGCAGTCTGGCATGGGCATGATGGGCCATGGCATGATGAATGACATGGGCCCTATGATGGAAGGCCGCCTGGCCTACATGAAGGCTGAGCTTGGTATCACCGATGCGCAAACGACTGCATGGGATGACTACGCGAAAGCCGTGAAGGCGCGTGTTGCCAGCATGCAGGAAACGCGTGCTGAAATGATGAAGGTCATGCATTCGGGCAGCGCGCTTGATCGTCTGGATGCTCGCACCAAGGCGATGGAAAATATGGTCGAGAGCATGAAGGCCGTTCGTCCGGCGGTGGTGTCGCTGTACAACGCATTGAGCGCCGATCAGAAGAAGAAGGCCGATGCGCTGCTCGGAATGGGCTGCTGTATGATCTAGGTACGGATTGCGCGAATGGATTATTATATTGCGAAGACGTTGCAGCTTCCTTTCGCCGACGCGGTTGCGAAAGTGATATCGGCGCTCAAGGACGAAGGCTTTGGCCTCCTGACCGATATTGACGTCAGCGCAACGATGAAGTCGAAGATTGACGCGGACTGGCGGCCCTATCGAATCCTGGGTGCCTGCAATCCGCAGCTCGCGTATCGCGCATTGCAGGCGGAGGATAAGATCGGCGTCATGCTGCCATGCAACGTCATCGTTCAGGAGCGCGAGGCCGGCCAAGTGGAAGTCGCAGCGGTCAATCCCGCTGCGGGGATGGATCGTGTCGGCAATCCAGCCTTGTCGGAGATCGCCGAAATCGTTCGGGGCAAACTCAGTGCGGTACTTGATCGGTTATGACACGGCAAGTTGTCCTCGAAGTCGAGACCTTCTCGCCGGGCTGGCTCTGGGGGGCGTCCGGCTCTCGTCCGTCAGCATATTGACGCCGTTGTTTGGCGGTAATGCTGCCCTCCGGTTTTTCCGGAGGTCATTATGCGAGCACTTGGCCGGGCAATTGGCGCGATTTTTTCGACCGTCATTCTGCTGATCGTCGAACTCATTCTGACGGTGCTCGTCTACACCGCCCTCAATGTCTACAGCTTCGAATTTTTCGGCAGGCTCGTGCGCTTTGCGGGCTCCGTTCTGGAGACGATGGCCGCGCTGGTCGAGCGCTTCTTTTCAGGTTCTTCGAGCACGGCCTATGCGAGCCTATTTGGCGAACTTGGGCCGAAGTCGATGCTGCTATTGCTGATCGGGCTTGTGGTGGCGGGGGTCGTGCGATTGTTGACGAGCCTCGTCAGAGCGCTGACGTAGGCCCCCCCCCGCGCACGGCCGGTTTAGCGGCCGTGAGACGGTGCAGGTTCGCTCGGTGCTGTGCCTCGGTCTGTGCCGAGGTTGGCGCAATTAGGCTTCACTTTCGCGCTGTTCTGCGGCGAACTCTTTTTCAAGTTCCAGCTCGAGCTTCACCAGATCTTCGGGCAGCGGCATGCCCGTCGCTTTGAGCTGGTTCAGTTTTTCCATGACCGACAGATAAATTTCGTGGCTGTCTTGCGGCTGGTTCTGCATATCAGTCAGCAGCTGCTCGATTTCGAGCTTGATCTGGTCGAAAGCCATGATCGGCACCTTTCGCGAAATTGAATGAATTGCGGGGAATTATTCCGCCGCTTGTTTGTCGACGTAGCCGAGCTGCGCGTTGAGTTTTTCAACGAGGTCGGCAGCGGCTTCGGGGATGTTGGTGCCTGGACCGAACACGGCCTTAGCGCCTGCCGCATAAAGCGCATCATAATCCGACGGAGGAATGACGCCGCCGACGACGATCATAATGTCGCCGCGCCCTTCCTTGTCGAGGGCCGCTTTCAGTTCCGGCACGAGCGTGAGGTGGCCCGCGGTCATCGTCGAGACGCCGACGACGTGCACGTCGTTTTCGACGGCCTGGCGTGCGGCTTCATCAGCGGTTGCGAACAGCGGTCCGATATCGACGTCGAAGCCTAAGTCAGCGAAGGCGGAAGCGATGACCTTCTGGCCGCGGTCGTGGCCGTCCTGGCCGAGCTTGGCGATCAGAATGCGCGGGCGGCGGCCGTCGTTCTTATCGAACTGCTCGACGAGCTTCTTGACGCGCTCAAGGCTCGGATTCATCGCCGCTTCCTTCTTATAGACACCGCTGATGGCGCGAATTTCCGCCTTGTGGCGCGAGAACACTTTCTCCAACGCGTAGGAAATTTCGCCGACCGTCGCTTTCATGCGCGCAGCCTTTACGGCGAGATCGAGCAGGTTGGCGCTGCCTTTGGCGCCTTCGGTCAAGGCATCGAGCGCGGCCTGAACGTCGGCCTCGTTACGCTCGGCGCGCAGACGTTCGAGCTTCGCAAGCTGGGCTTCGCGGACGGCGTGGTTGTCAACTTTGAGGAAGTTGATCTCCTTGTCGCCTTTGATCTGGTACTTGTTAACGCCGGTAATCGTCTGGCGACCGCTGTCAATGCGGGCCTGCGTGCGGGCGGCGGCTTCCTCGATGCGCAGCTTCGGAATTCCTGCTGCGATGGCCTTCGCCATGCCGCCCTGTTCTTCGACTTCCTGGATGTGAGACATCGCCTTCTTGGCGAGTTCATAGGTCAGGCGCTCGACGTAGTGGCTGCCGCCCCAGGGGTCGATGGTGCGGCAGGTGCCACTTTCCTGCTGCAAGAGAAGCTGCGTGTTGCGCGCGATGCGGGCGGAGAAGTCCGTCGGCAATGCGATCGCTTCGTCGAGGCCGTTGGTGTGCAGCGATTGCGTATGTCCCTGCGTGGCGGCCATGGCTTCAAGGCAGGTTCGCGTCGCGTTGTTGAAGATATCCTGGGCCGTCAGCGACCAGCCCGACGTCTGCGAGTGCGTGCGCAGCGACAGCGAGCGGGCGTCCGTCGGCTTGAACTCTTCCTTGATGAGCTTCGCCCAGAGGAGACGCGCGGCGCGCATCTTCGCGATCTCCATGAAGTAGTTCATGCCGATCGCCCAGAAGAACGACAGGCGCGGCGCGAAGGCGTCGATGTCCAGGCCTGCAGCGACGCCGGCGCGGGCATATTCGATACCGTCAGCGATTGTGTAGCCGAGTTCGAGATCGGCTGTCGCGCCCGCTTCCTGCATGTGATAGCCGGAAATCGAGATCGAGTTGAACTTCGGCATGTTCGCGGACGTGTAGGCGAAAATGTCGGAGACGATGCGCATCGAAGGTGAGGGCGGGTAGATGTAGGTGTTGCGCACCATGAACTCTTTCAGAATGTCGTTCTGAATTGTTCCGGCGAGCTTTTGCGGCGGGACGCCTTGCTCTTCGCCCGCAACGATGAAGAGTGCGAGCACCGGCAGCACGGCGCCGTTCATCGTCATCGAGACGGTCATGTCCTGCAGCGGAATGCCGTCGAACAGCACGCGCATGTCGTAGATCGAATCGATGGCGACACCCGCCATGCCGACGTCACCCTTCACGCGCGGATGATCGGAATCGTAGCCACGGTGGGTCGCGAGATCGAAGGCGATCGAGAGACCCTTCTGACCGGCCGCGATATTGCGGCGATAGAAGGCGTTCGAATCTTCTGCGGTCGAGAAGCCGGCGTACTGGCGGATGGTCCAGGGCTGCAGCGCGTACATCGCCGGATAGGGTCCGCGCACATACGGCGCGATGCCCGGCAGACCATCGATGAAGTCGAGGCCGGCCGTGTCAGCATCGGTGAAGACGGGCTTCACCGGGATGCCTTCCGGCGTTTCCCAGTCGGGATCGCTCGGCGCCTCGGCTGCGGAGGCGGGCTTTACCGGCTTCTCCGGATCAAGGGGAATCTGAGCAAAATTCGGAATCGAAGTCATGCGGGTCGGTGATCCGGTCAAAAGTGGTTAGCGTCGGCCGCACGGTACGGCAAAACTTTGAGTGGGGAAAGGTTTACCGGGGTTTGCGGTCCAGGAGGTAGTCCCTTCGGCGGAGAAGGAGATCGTAAACCACGGCAAAAAAAACTCCGCTTAATGCGGCGCGGCTCATATCGGCGCTCTGGGCGCCCGGCGGCCCGGGCGCTAGCGGCAACGGGACGAGGTAAATTACCTCTGCCAGGAGACACCAGAGGCCGGCAGCCAGAGCGACGAGTTTCAGCAGCCGAAGCGTTCCGGCGCCCGAGGCGGCGCCGAGAAATTTCGCCGCGGGTGGGAAAACGAATATCCCCACGGGTAGGAACCAGATGAAAGCGGCCAGCAGGGTCGTCGGCATGTCATCGCCGAAATTCTTGATAGCCGCTTCCGTGGATGCCTTTGTGAAGGTGCCGTGCTCCGCCAGGATGACGAGCGCGAATGCCGCGATGAACGCGGAGATGATGCCGCTCAAAAGACCCATCAGCATCAGGCGTAGCAGCGGGTGGTTCGACGGGCCTGAACCGTTTGCAGGAGCGGTCAATGGCGAACTCGTTGTTCGTGGCCAAAAGGGTGTTTGGCATAAAGCGGAGGATCACAAAACCTGCAAGAGGTCAGCCATGTGCCGATAAAGCCATAAACCTAGGCATCATTGGGTGAGGGGGCACCGGTTTCAGGGTGCAATATGCAACGCAAAGTCGCTGACGACGCCACGCGCCAGAGCGCCGCTAGGCTGTGGCCGCCGCTCGCGCGCTTCATCGGGTGGGAAACACGTGTCGGTGAGAGGGCTGAGGCAGGGGGGCGGCTTGCCCACTTTGCCTACGAGTTCGTCCGCTTTGGCATAAAGCAGGCGTGGGCCTGCCTGTTTGGTGCATTACTGCTGTCGCTACTGATTGCGACCCACTTTGTTTACCCGAAGGGCGCCGCCCTGGCGCGATACGACTTTCTCGTTATCGCCGCCGTGTTGATCCAATTGGCAATGCTGCTCTTCAAACTCGAGACGATTGAGGAAGCAAAAGTCATCGTCGTGTTTCACGTCGTCGGCACGGTGATGGAAATCTTCAAGACGTCGGTCGGATCGTGGATCTATCCCGAAGCGAGCTTGCTTCGCATTGCAGGCGTGCCTCTATTTACCGGCTTCATGTATGCCGCGATCGGTTCGTACATCGCGCGGTGCTGGCGGCTCTTCGATTTTCAGTTCACGCGACATCCGCCGGTCTGGGCGCTGGGCATTCTGAGCGTCGCGATTTACGCAAACTTTTTCGCACACCATTACGTGTCGGATTTTCGGCCCCTTCTCTTTTTGGCGGCTATCGTGCTCATCGGACCGTGCACGATCTATTACAAGATCTGGAAGACGCATCGGCACATGCCGCTGTTGCTTGGGCTGTTTCTCGTGGCGCTTTTCATCTGGTTTGCGGAGAACATCGGGACTTTTACGGCCGCTTGGGCTTATCCCAACCAGCGGCACGGATGGCAACTTGTTAGCGCCGGAAAGCTCGGTTCGTGGTTCCTCTTGATGTTGATTTCATATACTCTCGTTGCGTCGCTCAATCGTCCGAGCGCAATAAATATCGAGGAATGATCAGTATATTGTTTACCTCGAACTGTGGTCCCGACGGATATCGGTCGCGTTTCGTCGTAATATCTGCCCTCATTTCCTGGAAACGTCCCATGCGCAACTCAATTATTTTCGTGGCTTCAGCGATCGCGGGCGGGTTGGCCGCTTCGAGCGCCTTTGCCGATGACGGCCTCGAGCCGCCGATGGATCTGCTCGCCGCTCAGCTTCGCACTCAGGGCTATGCTTGCGATCATCCCGACAGCGCCCATCTGGACACGGATGTGTCCAAGCCCAACGCCAAAGTTTGGATCGTCGCCTGCAAGGGCGTTAACTACCGGATGACGGTGGTGCCGGACCTCGCTGCGAAAATCGAAAAGCTCGACAACTAGTTCTGTCGGCTCTTGTCGGCTGAGGCGCGTCGCTCGTCGCAGCGGTTTCGCCATTGTTTGTCACTCGGGTGACAGCGAGCGTTCGGCGTCGCGTTCATTCTCCCATTCGTCGGCCGGTTTTGACCGGAGCAAGTTCGAGATTGGGAGGAATGTCATGTCTGCTGTCGCTGTTGGAGCTGCCGGAGTCGTTATCGTCACTGCCGCAACCGTGCTTGCCGCAGCGTTCCCCGATACGCAGGCTCTGCTGTTGCCATTGACCGAAGGCGGGAGCGAATTTGCCGTGCCTGCTGCGTCCGTTCTCGCGTCCCTGCCGATCCTCGGCATCATGGCCGTGCTCGCTATCTCAGGGCGCGAATAGGTGTTCGGCACCGCGACTATTGGGCTCTGAACGAGCATCTTGCGTGCCATTCTCCTGCCTTTGTTAGCGTTTCATTAGTCGTTGGGGCACGGGGGGTTAGAGCACGAAGCGACCTTGCCCGTGTGTGTTTTTGAAGGGTGCCGCGGCACCGGTGCGGGCCGGAGTCGACGAGCAGTCCCATCGAGTATCGCGTGGGGTGTGCGTCGTGAGATTTAAAGCAATCACAGTGCTTATGGGCGCGGTCGTCGCGTCGTCGTTTTCCGCTCCCACCAGGTTGGGTGGCGGTGGTGTGGCCGATGCTGCGGATGCGATCCCACCGCAGCAGCAACATCCGCACGTGGCCAAGGTTCCGGAATTCGTTCCGGTCGTGAATTTCAGCGAGTTCGTGCTGGCGATGCAGACCTTTGCCGCGCAGAACCCGCCAGCGGCACGGATCGCCGCCGAGGCGCTCAGCGCCAAGTTCGCAATAAACAGTGATGCAAAGCCGGCTGAGGGGCAGCAGATCGAGCTTCACAAGGCGGATCAGCAGGCGGCTAACGCCGCGCCTGAGAAACCGACGGGGATTGTCACACGGTCGGTCGTTACTGCAAGCATTTCCGAGGCGCCGGCCGAGCCGGAGGTTCCGGCCGTTCCCGATCCGAATGGCCGTCCCTCGGCTGTTGCAGACCCGGTGAAGATCATTACGGGCTATCCGGCCAAGACGGCGGAGGCAGCGCACAAGCGGCACAAGGCCGAACGGAAAGTTGCGGCGTCTGATGGCCGGGAGCGCCTGACGAAAAAATATCAGCCTGCGATGGGTCTCGGCATGGTGATCGACTCCGCAGAAGAGGCTCCGCCGATATCGTCCCTCGTTCAAAAAAAAAGCAAAGTGAGCGCCGGCTCCCGCGGCATCGAATAGTCTTGGAGCACGAACCGGCGCCGACCAAGACGGCCGCCGTCGATCAGCCGCAGACGTCGCGCGCCGATGAAAATGCTGGCGAAGGGGGTAAGGACTTTCAGGTCGGCATTCCGGGGCAGTCGATGGAGCCGCTGATTTCGAAATGCGCGAAGACGACCGAGAGGTCGTGCATCGGCATCTTCTGTGGATGCTGAAAGGGAGGGGCGGCGCCCCTCCGGCTCTATTTCTTTAGTTCCGACGGCAGCGGATTGAAGCCGTGCGATAGCGCGTGATAGAGCGGCTCGCGCTGGATGAGCCGCGAAATGCCCGCGGCGAGCAACGCCGTCGCCATCAGCGGAATGACCATGTTCCGGTCGCTCGTCATTTCCATCACGATCACGACGGCGGTGAGCGGCGATTGCACGACGGCGGCGAAGTAGCCGACGGTCATCATCAGCATCAGCGCACGGGGTTCGATGAACGAGAAGATCGGCGTGACCATCGAGCCCAATCCGGCGCCGACGGCAAGCGACGGCGAAAAGAGGCCGCCTGGAATGCCACTCGCCGACGACAGAAGCGTTGTGATGAGCTTGCACGGGCCATACCAGAACGGAATGTGGTTGCCGTCCACCAATCCGGCGTGCGTTTCCATGTAGCCATTGCCGGACGCATATCCGGCGGTGGCGATGCTCAGCACGGCGACGATGAAACCGCAGACGGCCGCGAACACAGCCGGGCGTCTGCGAAGCATGGCAATGAAGGACGGCGGCTTGCGCGTCAGCACGACGAGAGAGCGGGAGAAAAAGCCACCCATGATGCCGCCCAGCAGCGCGCATATCGGGATTGCGGACCAATCGGCTGCGTGGGACATGTTCGCAGAAACCACGCCGAAATAAGCGTAATTACCTAGGATAAGCCAACTCACGCCGCCAGCGATCGCGACTGAGGCGATGACAAGTTCGTTGATGCGGCCGGCATAGGACTTAGCGACTTCTTCGATCGCAAAGAGAATGCCGGCGATCGGTGCGTTGAATGCGGCAGCGATGCCTGCTGCCGAACCTGCGAGAACGAGGCCATTGTGGCGTCCGATACCCGCGTAACCGGCGACGGCGTACATGACGGAAGCGCCAACTTGGACAGTGGGGCCTTCGCGTCCCACCGACGCGCCAAAGATGAGTGCGATTGTCGTCATGACGATCTTGGCGACCATCGTCGGCCAACCAAGAATGCGTTTCCGGAACGCGACGATCTTGCTCCGTCGCACCGCGATGACTTGCGGAATGCCGCTTCCCGAAGAGGCCGGGAACCAGCGCGCCGTGATGTACGCGAGGACCGCAAAACCGATGGGCGACAGGATCAGCGGTAGCCACGGCGAAGTGTGCAGCATCCGATAGTAAAAGTCCTGAGCCGTGTCGGCGAGCTTGGCAAATCCGACGGCGGCCAGGCCGATGATGACGGCGCCGAGAAGGAAGACGGTGCGGCGGAGCCAAAGGCGGCGCGAGAGGCTGACGTACCGATAGCGGCGCAAATGCAATTTTCGACTGATCGCCGTTTTGCGGGCGGCTTGTATTTTTGAGTCCACGTCTCGTCGTTTCCTTGGCTTTTTTGCTTAGGCCAATTTGTCTTGTAGGCCTTTCAGCGTGGCAACCGCGTCGGCGCCGGCGAACAGGAATTGATCCACACCAGCGGCCTTGAGCGCGGCTTCGCTATCTCCCGGCCGGCCTGCCATGAGCACGAGCTTGGCGCCGGCTGCTTTCAGGGCCTTCGCGGTCGGCTCGGCCAGCGCGGCATTGACCGCATCGGACGAACAGATGCAGGCCGCGGTCGCACCAGATTTGCGGAATGCTTCGGCCGCAGCCTCGGGCGTTTTATAGCCGTCGCTGACAAGCGTCGCGATGCCACCCGCTGCGAGATAGTTCTTAGTCCATGTCGTGCGGATGTTGTGATCGACGATTTCGCCCATGCTAGCGAGGAAGATGTTGAAACCGCCGTGCGAGTCTGCGGCGTCGCGCAGAGCTTCGAACGCTTCGCCGAGGCGATGCGGCTTTAGCGGTGCGATCTCGATGGCGGCTTTTGCGACGGGTGCAGAAGCGGCGGGCCACGGATCAGCGTGTACGCCGTCTTCGCCCAGCAGTGGAAACGCATTTACGCCGGTCAATTCCTGACGGATCGTCGCGACCGACTTTGCGCGCGTTTCGGCGGTCTTTGCGATCATCTCTTGTATGAAGCCGGATTGCAGGCAGGCAATGAGGCCGCCGCGGGCTTCGATGTCCTGGAAGATCTCCCAGGCTTTCTTAGTCATGTCGTCGGTCAGATTTTCGACGTACCACGAGCCGCCTGCTGGGTCGTTGACGCGGCCAAGGTGGCTTTCTTCCTGGCAGACGATCTGGATATTGCGCGCGACGCGGCGAGCGAACGCATCGGGCTTGCCGAGTGCGAACGTGAATGGCAGCACGACGATGGCGTCGGCGCCCCCCAGAGCTGCGCCCGCGCAGGCGATCGTCGTGCGCAGGATATTCGTCCACGGGTCGCGCTTCGCCATGATGCGATAGGACGTCGGGCAGTTGAGCGTGACGGCGGACGCCGCATCGCCTGCGCCGCAAGCATCGGCAACGCGCCAGATCAGGTGGCGCGCAGCGCGCAGTTTCGCGATCGTGGAGAATTCGTCGATATCGGCAGCGAGCGCGACGTTGATTTTAGGGAGTGCTTCGGCGGGAGCGATGCCGCCCTTCTCGGCGGCGCGCAAATAAGAGACGAGCGCCGACAGCATAAATGCAAGCTCTTGGGCTTCACTGGCACCGGCCACGTGAGCCGGGACGCCGTCAGCCGTCATGACCTGAACGCGGGGCGACGCTATCGTCGTCTTCATCAAGGCGACCGCGCGGGCGAGCGCCGTCTCGACTGGTTCCGACAAGCGGCCAGTCATCGCCAATGTGCCGATCGGATCGGCACCGAAAGAGCCCTGGCGCTCGGCCGGTTTGATTTCCTTGGCATCCCATTCCGCCATCAGTGCGAGGGCGGCGTCGAAGAAGTTCTCTCCGGCGACGAGGACGATGGGACAAACGTCAAGCAGAACGCCGGCGAGCGAAGCAGCGAATGCGTCCTTGGTAGCGGGCAGACCGTGGCCGCCGATCTGGAGCCCGATGGATGTCACGCCGCCTTCGAGGTCTTCCAGAATTGCAGTGTTCGCCGCCTTGGGATCGGACTCGATGTGGAACGTGCGAATGTCCCACCCGAGGCCGTCACGTGAAGGCCGCATGCCGCGGGTGAGCGGGGGCTTGCCCGGCAGCTCGTTTACCGTGCTCTGGAGCGCGTCGCGTCGGGTATAGAGCGGCTCAATTTTCAGCCCGTCGGCCGTACGGCTGACGAGCCGTTTCTCGAAATCAGCGCCTTTAAGCGCTTTTTCGACGAGGGAGCGCCATTCGTCGATGTTGGCGGCCGGAAAATCCTGGGCGAAATGCAAATCTTGCGTCTGGGTCGTCATACAACTTGGTTCCCAAAGCGTAGGGGCGTTATCGAGAGGGTATCTTTCCGGTATACCCCCTAAAGCAGTTCGCGCGAGCCTGAAATTGCCATGTGGCTTGGCCGAATTGCCGCGCTGGGGCAATGTCGGGGCCGCGTTTGCGTCAGTAGGGCGGGCGTGGCATCACCGCAGCATCGGCTGCGACGCGAGTCGGCCGTTTCGATATGCGAGGAGGCACTATGACCGGCAAGCATGGCCCCGAGGACAGTGGCGAAGCCGTTGCCGATCCTCGCGACTATGTCCAAGATGGCCTGATCCTTATCGGCGTGAGCAAGTCGGGCCACGAACCGGCAGCGGAATGCATCGAGCTTGCGCTTGCCAACCGGCATGGCCTTATCACGGGCGCGACCGGCACCGGCAAGACCGTTACGCTTCAGGTTCTGGCCGAAGGTTTCTCAGCGGCCGGCGTTCCGGTTTTTGCCGCCGACATCAAAGGCGACCTGGCCGGCATCGCTGCAAAGGGAACGCCCGCACCGAAGCTTGTCGAGCGGGCGAAAGAAATCGGACTGACCAACTACGGCAACACGTCGTTCCCGACGGCGTTCTGGGACATCTTCGGTAAAGACGGCCATCCCGTTCGCGCGACCGTGCAGGAAATGGGACCCCTGCTGCTCTCGCGATTGATGGAGCTGACCGAGCCGCAGGAAGGTGTGCTCAATATTGCGTTCCGTTGGGCGGAGGACGAACGCGCGGCCGGCGACGCAAAAATGACGATCCTCGATCTGCAGGATCTACGCTCCGTCATCGACGAGATGGGCAAGAAAGCCTCGACGCTGCGCAGTAAATACGGACACATCGCGCCCGCGACGGTCGGTGTGATCCAGCGACGTCTCCTGGTTCTCGAAGAGCAGGGTGCAGATAAGTTCTTCGGCGAGCCTGCGCTCGACATCATGGATTTCGTCAAGGTCGATGCCGACGGCCGCGGCATCGTCAACGTGCTTGCAGCCGAAAAGCTGATGAACACTCCGCGCCTTTACGCGACGTTCCTGCTTTGGCTGCTGACGGAGCTTTTTGAGAAATTGCCGGAGGTCGGCGATCTCGAAAAGCCCAAGCTCGTGTTTCTGTTCGACGAGGCGCATCTGTTGTTCAACGATGCGCCGAAAGCGGTGCTCGAACAGGTCGAGCGTGTGTCGCGGCTGA
>JAFECH010000385.1 GCA_018242255.1 Pseudomonadota bacterium
CGCTGCCTGAGTGGAAGCTGTGGAATTCTCCGCGTGCGTTCGCCGCTTCTTATCGACTCGTTATTCAGCAGTATTATGATTATTTTGTCGATACAGCCATCTCACGGGCTACGTCGCGGGACCGTCGCGGCGCATTGCGCGCGATTTTCGGCGCATCTCGCGTCTTTCCCTTAAGAAGCGCCTATCATCTAGCCCGCATGAGGCCGCTGGGCAGAGCTTTTATGTTGGTCGCGCGGCCGGACAAACGCGACATCGTAAAAGCCTCGGATATTTCGGGAACCAAACCTTGATCTATCCCGGCCAAACTGCAGTCCGTGCCGCGACACTGCAGCTGCCCAAAACAATTTGGCAGATTTTGCCCATTCGCCAGCATAGCGTTGCAATTCTCAATGGCATTTGACACCAGAGCTTCCGTTGATGTGCTTATACCCGCATATAATGCGGAGCAGACGATAGAAGATTCGATGCGCAGCATCCTGGCTCAAACACTGACATCGATCCGCGTTCTGGTCGTGGACGATGGTTCCTCGGACGGAACGGCAACGATTCTAAAGCAATTAAAGGCCAGCGATTCACGCATTGAAATCGTACAAAAAGAAAACGGGGGGATTGTCGACGCGCTTAACCTCGGGCTTTCAATGTGCACTGCCGACTATGTTGCCCGATTTGACGCGGATGACATTTCCTTTCCATTTCGCCTTGAAGCTCAGCGCGCTTATCTAGAAGAAAATAGTGATTGCGTCGCCGTCGGAGGGATGGTGACACACATCGACGCTCAAGGCTTTCCCCTGCACGGTCTGCCTCTCCCCGATTCTCCAGAAAAGGCGTGCATGACGTGGGTGCCGGCGATCGAGCCCTACCTGATACATCCTTTCGTGATGATCAGGCGCGCTTCTCTCCAAGCCGTCGGAGGCTATAGATATGTTGCCAATTCAGAGGATAGTGACCTCTATTGGCGACTTTCAGAGCACGGCAGGCTTCACAACCTGGACGCGGTCCTCGGAAAATATCGAGTTCATCAGACAAGCATTTCTAGTGCGTCGATCGTGAATTCACGAGTCATGGCGATCAACTCGCAACTGGCGGCGATTTCCGCTCAGCGCCGGCGCTCCGGACGGCCGGATCTCGTATTCTCCACAACGGCACTTAAGGCATTTCAGGACGCAGGAAGTTTGCAGCGCATGTGTGCCCTTGCGGCGCACGACCTGGCGCCCGAGGAATTGGCATATTTGCACATTGCTGCATCCATCAAGCTTCTGGAACTTGTGGGATATCGGCCGGTATCTCTGGAGTTGTCGGACTGCAGATTCATCCGCAAGTCACTGACTGCCTACACCGAACTTACGCCTCAAAATAAGAAGGAGATTGATTGGTATGTAACGACTGCAGCTACGCGTCTGCTAAAAAAAGGCCGGTATCGAGAGATGAGCGCTCTCCTACCCATGAACCGCTTTCACATCGTATTGGCGCGCTTGATAAGAGGCCGTTGATCGGCTCCGGCAGTAGGTCCCTCTACCGTACACCGTCTTTCAAAATGCGAACCAGCCACTCTGGAAGCAGGCATCTTATCGCTTCTTTGGGACCGACGAATCCCCCGTCACGCACGACCGCCTGCCAGTTTTCGATGCGTTGAGGCAGAGGGAAACTGCTCAAATGTGCCTTTGCTAGCTCAATCCTGGCGCGATCACTTCCGTACCTCTCGTTCATCCGGATATCGGGATCGCCTAAATATGGGCGTTCCACTTCCTCTTTAGGAAACATAGCCTGATTATCGACGGGTTCGAGTTCGCTTGCTCGGGCAAATGCCGCTTCCATAAACGTGCACCAAGCCGGGGGCAAATTAGAAGCCTTCACGCCTTCCAACATCTCGGCCCCTTTCGCTTCCCGCATCTCCTTATTGGCGATCAGCTCCGAGACTTTGTCCCAATATTCCTGGTCGTTTAGAGCTTCTATCAGCGGCCCAGCCAGGCCGGGATGATCCATGCCGCAGATGCGCGCTTCCTTCGATAGGATGAACCTTGTGGCGCATGGTGTCCCGTAGGAAGCCGCTTCCATCATCGAGGTAGCCGAACAAAATGGATAAGAGTCGAGATAGATGTCGGCCGCTTCCATGTAAAGGCGGGGATCCTGCAGCGGCAACGGAACTATCCTTCCGCGCATGTCGCTTGCGGCCCAGTCGGGACGGTCACCGGCGCCGACGACATAGAGCGTCGACTCGGGGTGCTTTCGGAGAATAGGTGCATGCAGATCCGCATAAGTTAAATTATGCAAAGTTTTGTACTTGTCCGGGCGTGCGACCGAAATCATCGCGACGCGATCGGGATCAAGACCAAGAGCTTCCTTCGCTGCGACGCGAGAAAACTTACGGTACGTTGGCTGCACGAGAATCGGGATCGAAACGCTTCTCTTCTTTTCTATTCTCCTGCGAGTTTCAGCGAGGTTCATCGCGGCTTCTCGCATTCCACCAACGACATGGCTGATGGCCGCGCCAACCCAAAATTGATGGTCGGCATGGTTCAAAAAAACTACGGGCGGATAGCTGGCGGTATCGGCAAACGCTATGCTCGGGATTACATCTGTGGTGCCAATATGCAGCACGATGATGTCATGCTCTCGCGCAATACTACGAAGTTCTTCCACAGCGGCGAATATTCCGCCCGGACGGCGATTTAACTGTCCGTAGACCTCGCCTCCGCTCGCCTTTGCCGCCGCCGTAACGTCTTCCGAAATCTTGCCGAGTCGACGCGTAATCGCGATTGAATGGCTGCGTGTCGGGTCACTTTCAATCCATCTACGGATCATGCGCGAATGACCGCCTACAGGTAGCAAAACAGTAGCTATATGTAGGACGCGTTTGAAATCATTCTTTCTTTGATACTGCGCCGCTGGCACGGGCGGCTTGAATTGGCGGCCAATGCTGACAAGCAAGTGTTCAAGTCGCGGGCTCATGAAAAGGCCGCAGTGCGTGTCCGAAGCGATATCTGCCGCCCAAGACGCCGCCACCGCCGCCGCTTCGAGCTTACCGCGCTCATAATAATCGTAGGCCTTCCTGACCTGACGATCGAAAAGATCAAAATTAGCGAGGATGTCTTCAGCGGCGTCGGAGCGACTATTTTCGCCCAGCGCTCGGGAAGCGTACGCCTGTGCCATTGTCATGATACATTATCCTTCGCACTAACGCGCGGCATTAGTGTGTACATGCCAGCGCTGTTATCGGACGCTATTTTCCAATTGCCCTTCTCATTGAACACGCCGAATGCATTCGAGGCGAAGACGGGATGGCGGACGTGGAACGTTTCGCCCAGGCGAGCGACGACCAAGCGGCCAAACTTCTTCTCGCGAACGGAAATCGTGAGCGTGTAGAGGTCGGAAACGAGCTTGATCGGCGGTGTCGTCAGTTCAATTTCGCCCTGACCCGACAGCGCGCTCAAGCCAATGCCGTCAGCGACGCTGCTGAATGTACTGCAATGAACTTCATCGGATCTGTTGACGCCGATGCGGATGTCCGGGTCGAGAATGGTATCTTTGGCATCGTAACGCACGCGAATAGTCATGCGTTCGCCAAACTCGAACAATTGCTTGCGCTCGCCGTCTTCGCCAATCAGTTCGACATCCGTGATGTCGATAACCGGCGTGTCGGGATCGGGATGAAACCAAGGCGCGACGGCAAGCCGGCAATCGGTCTCGTAGAGTTTCAAACCTTCGTCCGTAGGGCCGTCGAAGACTACCTCGCCGCGCTTCAGATAGATAACGCGCTGGCACATCGACTTGATCGAGAACATGTTGTGCGAGACGAACAGGATCGTCGCGCCCTTTTTTTCGAGCTCATGAGCGAAGTCGATGCATTTGCGTTGGAACGTAAAATCGCCGACGGCCAGCACCTCGTCGAGAAGCAGAATATCGGGGTCGAGATGCGCAGCGACCGAAAACGCCAAGCGCACGTACATGCCGCTCGAATAGCGTTTGACGGGCGTATCGATGAAATCTTCGATTTCGGAGAACGCAACGATCGCGTCGAACTTACGGGCGATTTCCTCGCGCGACATGCCGAGTATCGAGCCGTAAAGGAAAACGTTCTCCCGACCCGTCAATTCCTGATGGAAGCCCGTTCCAACCTCGAGAAGCGCGCCGAGACGGCCTTCGATGCGCCCCGTTCCTTCGGTCGGCGTGGTGATGCGCGACAGAATTTTCAGGAGTGTGCTCTTGCCGGCGCCGTTCAGGCCTATGATGCCGACGTTCTCGCCGCGGGCGATGTCGAACGTCGCGTTCCGAAGCGCCCAGAAATCGGGGGAAGGTCCATCGTCAACCGCCTTCGCTCGCGGGCCGAACAACGATTTTGCGCCGTCCACAAGGACTTCGCGGAACGAATTGCTCTTGTTGCGTCGCCCGCGCCTGTAGCGCTTGCCAAGCCCACGAACACTTATGGCGATGTCGTTCGTCGTCATATGACGTCCGCGAAAACGCGCTCCTGGCGTTTAAAAAATACCAAGCCGCTAACCAGCAATACCGCAATCATGACCAAGCTTACGCCCAGCGTCGCAAGGTTCAGTTGGCCTTGGCCGAAAACGGCCCAGCGGAAACCGTCGATAACGCCAACCATCGGATTGAGCGAATAGGCCCATCGCCATTCGGCCGGAACGATGCTCGGCGGATAAACGATGGGAGATGCGTACATCCAGATTTGCAGCATGAAGGGCAGCGTGTGCTTGATGTCACGAAAGCGCACGTTGAGCGGGCCGAGCCATAAGCCCATCGACAGCGCCAGCGCACCGGCAACAAGCAACAGCGGCGGGATCGCAAGAAGGTGCCATGTCGGGTACAGACCATGCCAGATCATGAGCAAGAGCAGAATGACGAAGCCGATCGAAAATTCGATCAGCGGGGCGATGACGCTGCCGAGCGGAATGATCAGGCGCGGAAAATAAATCTTACGAACCAGTTCGGCATCGGTGACGAGCGCCGTGGCGCTGCGACGAACGGATTCAGAAAAATACGTCCAAATCAAAACGCCAGCGAACGCGAATACCGAATACGGCAGCCCGTCGGAGGAGATCCGGGCGAAATGACCGAAGACGATCGTGAAGATGATGACGGCGAAGACCGGCTGGATGATCGCCCATGCCACGCCAAGAATGGCCTGGCGGTAGAGGACTTGCACATCGCGCATCATCAGCACGAAGAGCAGCTCGCGCGCGCGCCAGACGTCGCCAAGCTCAAGATCGAAGAGGCCGCGGCTCGGCCTCAAGTCGTAGCCCGATGCACGGCTGCCTTTCCGCGGCAGGCCCGATGGAACATCCCTATCTGTCGATAGTACGCTCATGCATTTACGACACAGGATTGTTTCAGGGTTGCGGCGACGAGATCTTGCTCGGCGTGAGTCATCTGCGGATAAAGAGGCAGAATGATGCTGTGATCCTGCGCTGCCTCAGAGCGCGGAAGCGCCGTGCGAGCGGTTCCGGCGTAAGAGTCTTCGCGATGAATGCACATGATGCCACGCCGCGTCGCAATTCCTGCATCAAGCATCGTCTGCATGACGGCCTTCTGGTCGACACCGTCGGGCAAGCGCACGCAATAGCTCTGCCAATTGCTGCGCGCGTACTCGGGCTCCACGGGCGGCTTGATGCCGGAGTTGTCGCTGAAAAGCGCGGTATAACGATCGGCCAATGCACGGCGGCCGTCCACGACCTCGGGAACGCGCTTCAACTGCTCGCGCCCAACAGCCGCTTGAATGTCGGTCATTCGATAGTTGTAACCGACAATGGGATAGCTCTCGAAAATCACCTTGGCGGAGCCGTGGCGAACCGTATCGGGCACGCTCATGCCGTGCTGGCGCAGCAGACGGAACTTCGCATCCCATTCGGCATTGGCGGTGGTGATCATGCCACCGTCACCGGTGTTCATGATTTTGCGCGGATGAAATGAGAAGCAGGCGATGTCGCCGTGCGGCTTACCGATCCGCTCCCAGTTGCCTTGCCAATTTATCTCGCTGCCGATGCCGCAGGCCGCATCCTCGATAACGGGCAATCCGTGCGCCGAAGCGACAGCCGCGATCGCTTCGAGATTGCAGGGCATGCCGATCTGATGCACGCAGAGGATCGCGCGCGTCTTCGCCGTGATGGCGGCTTCAATCAGCTCGGGGTCGATATTGAAACCAGATTCCTCGATATCCACGAAGACCGGCGTCGCGCCGCAATAGCGAACGGCATTGGCTGTCGCGACAAAGGTATGACTGACGGTGATGACCTCATCGCCTTGGCCTACGCCCAGAGCGAGCAGTGCAAGGTGCAGCGCCGTCGTGCAATTCGAAACGGCGCACGCGTGCGGCGCGCCGACGAACGCGGCGAACTCTTTTTCGAAGGCGGCAACCTCGGGGCCTTGCGTGGTCCATCCGCTCAGGATGACGCGACGGACGGCGTCCGCCTCGCGCTCATCCATGATCGGGCGCATGATCGGTATCATGCTGCGCTCTTACGCTTCTGCTGCCACCAGTTCACAAGGCGGCGCAGACCTTCGTCGAGATCGACTTCGGCCTTGAAGCCGAGGTCTCGCTCGGCCGCCGTCGTGTCGGCGAGGCGCCGCGAAACCGGGTTGACCTTCCGCTCGGGGCCATATTCCGGGTGCATGCTCGAACCCATGACACGGAGCAGAGCGTAGGCAAGATCGTTCAGCGATGTCTCGACGCCGCTGGCGACGTTATAGACATTGTCGGATTTGTCGGACTGCAGCGCCAGGATATTGCTGCGCGCGACGTCGTCGATATAGACGAAATCCATCGTCTGCTTGCCGTCACCGAAAATCAACGGCGGCTGACCCGCCTCGATGCGCTCCATCCAGCGGATCAGCACCTCGGTATATTTGCCGTAGATGTCCATGCGCGGACCGTAGACGTTAAAGTAGCGCAGCGCGACATACGGCAGACCGTACATATCATTGAACGACCGCAGCAGGCCTTCGAGCATGATCTTACTCGCGCCATACCAGGTCCGATTGTTGTAGGGATGATGATCTTCCTTGGTCGGGAAGACGTCAGCGAGGCCGTAGATCGAGGCCGAGGAAGCCGTAACGAACTTCTTCACGCCCTTTTCCTGCGCGGCTTCCAGGACGTTGTAGGAACCATCGCACATCGTTTCGAGAGCGGCGCGCGGCTGTTCGGCACACGCTGTAATGCGCAGCGTCGCCATATGAATGACGGCGTCCATACCGTCGGTCACGCGATTGACGGTCGCGACATCGCGGATGTCACCCTTGACCAGTTCGACACGCGGATCACGCAGTGCGCCTTCGACGTTGCCGATGGTGCCACGCTCTAGATTGTCGAGAATGACGATCTTCTCCGGCTTGTGATGCTGAAGAAGAAGATCGATCGTCGTCGAGCCGACGAGACCGCAACCGCCAGTTACGAGAATTCTTGAGCCTTCGATCAACATGGCTTTGTCCTATCCATCCCCAAAGTTATTACGACGCCATTAGCCTGGAAATGCAAGAAGCGCATCGACGACGATTTTTTGCGCCTCGGGCTTCAGCTCTGGATACATCGGCAGGGAAAGCACTTCTGCTGCGGCTGCTTCCGAATGCGGGAACTGTCCCGCGCTGTAGCCGAGATCACTGAACGCGGGCAACAAATGAACGGGCGTCGGATAATGAATGCCCGTCTGCACGCCGTTCTTCTCCATCCAGCTTTGCAGCGCCGCACGCGCTTTCGTCCGGATCGCGAACACGTGGTAGACGTGGCGCGCGTCGTTACGCTCGTGCGGCGGCGCGTATTGGCTGCCCTTGAGCAGTTCACGATAGCGCTCTGCTGCGGCGCGGCGATTTTCCGTCCAAGCTTCGAGATAACGCAGCTTCACTCGCAAAACAGCGCCCTGGACGCCTTCCATGCGATAATTGAAGCCTTTCAGCTCGTGATGATATTTTTTCTCCGCGCCCCAGTCCCGCAACATGCGGACCGTGCGCGCGTAATCCTGATTTCCCGTGACGACCATACCGGCTTCGCCGTAAGCGCCAAGGTTCTTGCCAGGATAAAAACTGAAGCAGGCGAGATCGCCGAGGCTGCCGACGCGGCGGCCTTTATATTCGGCGCCGTGGGCTTGTGCGGCGTCCTCGATGACGACGAGGCCGTGCTTCTTGGCAATTGCGTTAATCGGATCCATGTCGGCGGGCTGGCCGTAAAGATGGACCGGCATGATCACTTTCGTTCGCGGCGTGATCGCTGCTTCGAGCGCATCCGGCGACATGGTGTAGGTCAGCGGATCGATGTCGACGAACACGGTTTTCGCGCCGGTGTAGTGGATCGCCGATACCGTCGCGACGAACGTGAACGGCACGGTGATGACTTCGTCACCGGGGCCGACGCCAGCCGCCAGAAGCGCCAGGTGCAGAGCACTCGTGCCGCTGTTGACGCCGCAGCCGATGCTGTTGCCGGAGTACGTCGCAAACTCGTTCTCGAGCGTTGCGACTTCCTTTCCCAGCGTGAACTGACAGCTCTCGAGGACGCCCTCGATGGCTGTCATGATTTCGGGCTTAATGGCGTGAAACTGGGTCTTAAGGTCTACGAAGGGGATCATTAACACCTACCGATGAATGTAAATGGTTTCGCCACGGCCGCGCATGGAGCTGGTGGCCGCCTCGATGAGAGAGACGACGCGCTCGCCGGATTGTCCGTCTGAGATCGGCTGCTGTTGCTTCTCGATGCAGTCGATGAAATGCTCGCCTTCGACGCTCAGCGCTTCCTTGCTATCGAGCTTGGGGGCCCACATGTCGCCCATGCGATAGCCGACGCGCATTTCCTGGATTTGACCCGGATCGTCGGTGAAGCTCACGCCCTTGTCGTAGATTTTGACTTTTTCGCTCGGCTCAAGATCGTTGTAGGTGATCATCTTGCTGCTACCGCCGATCAGAATCTGTCGAACCTTTACGGGCGCGAGCCAGCTGACGTTGGCGTGGGCAATCATGCCGGAGTTGTAGAACAACGTTACGTAAGCGAGGTTTTCCGGCGAGCCGGGGAAATGGTTCGAGCCGGCAGCGGTCACTGCAATCGGCTTTTCGTCGAGCAGATAATCGAGAATGGCGAAGTCGTGCGCCGCCAGATCGGAAATGACGTTCACATCGCGCTGGAAGAGGCCGAGGTTGACCCGGATCGAGTCATAATAGAACAACTGTCCCATATCGGCCGATCGTACGATCTCACCGACTTTGCGAATTGAGCCGGTGTAAACGAACGTGTGATCGACGAGAAGGACGAGATTGCGCTTCGCTGCGACTTCGACAAGCTGCGCCGCCTGCATCGACGTTTCCGTCATCGGCTTGGCCAGCCAGACATGCTTTCCGGCCTTAAGTGCGGCCATCGCGATCGGGAAATGGGTTGAAACAGGCGTCGCGATCACGATTGCGTCGATCTTGGGATCGCGCAACAGTTCGTGGTAGTCGGTCGTGGTTTTAATTCCAGGATAGCGCGTGGCGACAAGGCTTAGACGCTTGCTGTCGAGATCCGATACGCCGACGAGCTTAGCCCGTGAAAGCTCCGCAAAATTCCGAACGAGGTTCGGCCCCCAATAGCCATAACCGATTACGCCAATACCAATCATTTCACTCACTACCCGCTACTAATTTTCCCCCGCTCCCTCCTGACGCAGGAAGCGAAATCGCTCAGTCACACTTCCGGACGATGGTTGCGGCTGGACCTGCCACAATCGTATGGTCCGGCACGTCCCTCGTGACGACAGCCCCTGCTCCGACCAGCGCCCCGTACCCGATCGTCACGCCTGCCAGAATCGTGGCGTTGCTGCCAATACTCGCTCCCTTTTTGACGAAAGTCTTAACGACCTTCCAATCCGCCTCGCTTTGCGGACTCCCATCTGGATTTGCAGCTCTGGGATAAAGGTCATTGGTAAACATCACGCCATGGCCGATAAAAACTTCGTCGTCTATTTCGACGCCCTCGCAAATAAAGCTATGAGATGAAATTTTGCATCGTGCTCCGACGCTGGCATTCTTCTGAATTTCGACGAACGATCCAATTCTCGTGCCATCGCCGATCGTACAGCCATAAAGGTTGACCTGATCGGGATGAAAAATCCGGACGCCCTCACCTAGTCGGGCGGATTGATCGATCGGCATTCCCATTCCCCGCGCTTTAAGAACAAGTATATTGAACGAAGGCCAACCAGAATTTTGGCCTAAGCTCGGAAATTCGTATCCTTCCAGGACTTAAGAAAGAACTTGGGCGAACGATGATGCTCCACTGTAAACAGAGTATCGCCGCACGATGGCTCAATTTATCGCTAATTTATAATTTAGCATCGTCCCTTTGTCGGTCATGAATGGAAAGCTGAAGATTTAATATACGGCTATTCATATGACAATTTGTGTCTGCGCAGGCGGCAAACCCTTCGTATTTTTAATAAGATACAAACGATGTATCAGGCCATATTGGCCGGCAAGTATAAGTTGGCGTTCAGGAGTCTTCGGTGCGATTTAATGATTTGCGCGGTGTTCAAAGTGTGAGCATCCAGGACGACGAAAGACGCCAGAACGACGAACTGCTTTCGATCGCGGATGTAATCTCGTTTTTCAAGCACTTTTGGCCCTCCATCGCAAGCACGGCCGCCGTGTGTTTGATATTGGGACTGCTATATGTCCTGACGGCAACGCCTACCTACACGGCCGTCGCTCAGCTTCTCATTGAAACCAATCAGCCGGCCGGCCCGACGATTACAACGACGCCTGAAGCCGCCGTTGCGCTCGACACACCGCAGATCGAAAGCCAGATTGCGGTTCTCAATTCGGAACAAATCATCGAGCGAGCTGTAAAGGCGCTCGACGCCTCCACCGACGGCAAGGCTGCGAAGGATAAAACCGCAGCGCCGAATGCCGCCGAAAAGCCGGCAACATCGCCTGCCGCAGGCCAAAGAGGCTGGCTATCGCACCTGTTCTTTGGGAATCCGCCACCGGAGACGCAGGCGGAAGAAGCGAAGAAAATGCGCCAGCAGGTAAACGCCATTCAAGACAACCTCAGCATCAAGCGCGTTGGCCTGTCGTATGTGCTCGAGCTGTCGTATCGGGACACAAATCCAAAAGTCGCTGCGGCTGTGGTCAATGCCCTGGGAGACGCATACGTCCAGGACAAAATCGACGGGCGCACGGAAGCGGCGCGGCGCAGCAGCCTTTGGCTCGAAGCGCGCATCGAAGAAATCCGCCGGTTGATGAACGAGGCGGCGCTAGACGTTCAGGAATTCAAGGCCCGGCGCGACTATAGACTGGCGGATCGTCCTGCTCCTAGCGATCGTGATCTGGGGCTGGATTTTCTGCCGAAACCAACCACGCCGGATACCGGCACGAAAAAAGATAGCCCGACGAGCAATGACGACCGGCGTCTTGCAAATGCGTCGGAGGCCCCGACGCTGGAGGAGCTTGACTCGCGAGCTCTCACCTACCGGAAGATCTACGAGAGCTATCTTCAGGCCTACACCGATACTGTTCAGCGCCAGTCGTTCCCCGGAACCGCTTCGCGCGTCATTTCACGCGCAGAGCCTCCCAAACGCCAGAGCAGCCCGAAACGCGGTTTGACCCTTGTGGCCTCGATTGTCTTCGGCAGCTTCCTCGGTATCGGCATTGCTTTGGTCCGGACGGCGCTGGACGAAACGGTACGTTCTTCCAACCAGCTCATGCGCAAGATCGGTGCGCCCCTTCTTGGCGAGATCGAGGATACGCCTTATCTGGCGCGCCTTCCGCTGATCGGAAAAGCTTTCCGAAGGCGAGAGCGACAAGGCTCTAATGCTTTCATTGCCTTACGACAACCTCATTCGCCCATAGCGCGCCAGATCGTCATGACCGCGGCCGAAATCAACGGAGCTGCCCACCAGAACGCGACGCCAGTGATCGGCATTCTTGGGATTACGAAAAATGTCGATGACGCAGCGGTTTGCAGCAATATTGCTCTCGTCAATGCGCTGGCTGGAAAGAAGACCTTGCTGGTCGAGGCGGCTACCGGCCGGTTGAACCTGACAACGTCATATGCGCCCGATCTGCATTTCGATCTGAAGGACGTCATCGATGCCGGCGTCACCCCGGCAGATGCCGTCGTTCAATACAGCGGCGAGCGAGCGCTGTCGTTGCTCTTCCTCGGCAATTCGGAAACCGACAGCTTCTGGACGCCGGAGCGGATCGACAAGCTCCGCGCCACGATCAACGAACTGCGCGGACAATACGACAGCATTTTCGTCCATCTTCCGCCCGCCTCCGTCGGGGATCTGACGACGCGCGCAGTCGATGGCGCGCTGGTCGTCAGCGAACTGTGGGGAACGAAAGTCTCGGAGCTGGAGGAAGTCGCATCGCGCATGCGCATCGCCGAGCAGCCTCTGCTGGGCATCGTTACCGCGAATTTTTCATAGACAGAATTTCCGCCCCGCAAGCTAGCGGGGCGGCAGGTTGTCCTCGGCCGGTGCGATCGATCGGGTATCGGCACCCACAGCCGGGGCCGACAGTCGCTGCCTTGCAAGGCCCAATTTTGCCTCGGCAATCGCGCGAGCAATAAATGGAATGCTGGCTGGCGAAGCGTAAAACGCGGCGAGCGCACCCATTAAGCCGCGTTCCCGTTTAGCATCCAGCAAGACGCGAAAATCCCGGTTGTTTCGGGTCGCGCGGATGAGCTTACGCAGGGCGGGAACATCTTTTCCACGTTGCCCCACGGCGTCGTCGAGTTCGGTGAGTGCGCGATGGAGCGCAACGATATCCGCGGTGCGATGAGAGCCGCTCAATGAATTCGGGCGCTCAACTGCATAGTATCCGCATCCCTCGACCACGCGAAACCGCGCGCCATTCAGCAGCGCGCGGGCGTAAAGGATCAGATCTTCGCCGAGGCGCAGGCGTTCATCGTAGCGAAGGCCAAACCTCTCCATGGAGGAGCGCCGCATCACGGGCTTCAGAAAGCCCATCTCGCGGCGATGCCTATCTTTTCTCGAAATATTGCCGGCGATAAAATCGTCGAGACTTAGCTCTCCCGGAACGGTCGTCGTTGGCGGCAGCAGCTTGTCCAGAACGACATCACCGACATAGTCGGGCGTGAAAAAAAGGTCGTCTGCAAGCAGATCCCAATTGCCGCCGCCTGCCGCTAGCAAGCGATTGAGACGTCCCGGCGCCATATAGTCGTCCGCGTCCAGAATGCAGATCAGAGGCGATGTGGAGGCCGCAATCGCGAGGTTTCTTGCGCGGGCAGGACCGACATTCGTCGCCTGCCGGATGATTTTCAGACGGCCCGATCCGTCGTCGGCAGCAGCAGCGATCTCGGCGGTTCCGTCGCGCGATCCGTCGTCGACAAAGACGACTTCAGCGACAGGCCCCTGACACAGCGCAGAAGAAACTGCGTATGCCGCGGTGCCGGCTGCGTCCTTGGCCGTGATTACCACCACCGTCGATCTGTCGTCTCTCATGCGT
>JAFECH010000386.1 GCA_018242255.1 Pseudomonadota bacterium
CCTGAACCCAATATCATCGGCGCGACAAGGATATGAAGGCGATCAACCATATCCGCGGCGATGAAACTCGATACGGTCGCAGAGCCGCCTTCCACCAATATTTTGCGGAAGCCGCGGGCAAAAAGCGCCGCCACGATGTCGGATGGCGCCAAGCGTCCGCCCCACGAGGCAACAACGAGCTGTTCCGCTCCTGGCGGAGGCGCCCGTTCACTATCGCCGACGACAAGACACGGTCTGTTTCCGACGTTAAGGCAGCGGGAAGATGACGGCAGGCGGCCGCGCGGATCGATAATGACGCGAACGGGCTGCGGGCCGTCGACGCGGCGGACGGTAAGTTGCGGGTCATCGGCGATCACGGTGCCGACGCCCACGATCACAGCGTCGACATGGGCGCGGAGGCGGTGCAAATGATCGAGCGCTGCAGGACCGTTGATCCAGCGTGATTCCCCGCTGGTGGTTGCAATGCGCCCGTCAAGGGACTGACCGAGTTGGGCGACGATGAACGGACGTTCAGGTGGCGCGCCCAGAATGGCGTCGAACATTGCCGGCACATGGCTTTTATCGGATGTCATGGCGTCTGAGCGTGTTATAAGGCGCGGAATCGAGCGCAAAGAGTAGCGGTGCCGATGGGACAACAGCCAAATCGAGCCGTTCACTGTCGATTTTCCGGCCGCGCAATTTCCCTGTCTTACCGGCGTTGTCCATACCCTCTCCATTATCCTCGCATAGCAATCCGACATGACGACGAAACCGCTTGGCCTGATCGCAATCTACACGCGCGCTCTCGCACTGCTCGCATCCGAGAAATATCTGGCGATGGGGCTTGCGGCCGCCGGCGTCGTGATTGCTGTTACACAGCTCGCCGAGCCTATCCTGTTCGGCCGCGTCGTCGATGCCTTGAGCAAGGGTGAAAGCGCGTTTGTCTATATCGGACTTTGGGCGCTGCTGGGACTGTTCGGCATTATCGCGGGCGTCATCGTCGGCATCAATGCCGACCGGCTGGCGCATCGGCAGAAGCTCGCGCATCTGGCGAGCGTTTTTGAAAAAACGATTTCGTTGCCGCAAGGCGCTCATGCGGCCCGCGGCTCCGGCGCGACGATACGAACGATTCTGGCTGGCATGAGCGCGCTGTTCTGGCTCTGGCTCGGCGTCATGCGCGAACAACTGGCGACGGTGTTCGGCATTATCCTCCTGGTGCCAACAGCGTTCGCAATGGATGTTCGGATGGCGACGATTCTGGTGGCGTTGGCCGGCGCCTATACGCTGATGCACGTGTTCGTCGTCAGGCGTACCGCTGTCGGACAGGCTGCGGTCGAAGCGCATGAGACCGCACTGTCGAGCCGCGTGGTCGACGTCGTCGGCAATGTGACAGTGGTGCAGAGCTATGGGCGACTGAAAGCCGAAGCGGATGCGCTGCGCGGTCTCGCGAGCGACCTGCTCTCGGTGCAAAATCCGGTGCTGACGTGGTGGGGCGTGTTGACTGTCATGCAGCGTTCGGCGGCGACACTGACTATGGTCGTCATTTTCACGGCCGGCGCCGTACTCGTCGGGCGCGGAGAACTGACGGTCGGACAGATCGTCAGCTTCGTGGCTTTCGCGACGCTGCTGATCGCCAAGCTCGATCAGCTGTCGGGATTCGCGGTGCGGATCGACCAGCAAGCGCCGACAATCACGGCGCTGTTCGATTTGATGGACGAAGTCGGCGGAGACAGCGATGTGCCCGGTGCAAAACCGCTTGCGACCGTCGATGGCGCTGTCACGTTCGATCGCGTCAACTTCCGATACGATGGCAGTCCGCAGGGCATCACCGACTTGTCGTTCGAGGCGAAGGCGGGCGAAACGATTGCCTTCGTCGGACCGACCGGATCGGGCAAGTCGACAACGATCGGTCTGCTCCAGCGTTTCCTGAAGCCCAGCTCGGGACGCGTGTTGATTGATGCGCAAGACATCGCCGGGGTGACGCTCGCATCGCTTCGCAGCAACATCGCGGTCGTGTTTCAGGATGCAGGGCTTTTCAACCGTTCGATCGGGGACAACATCCGCATCGGCAAGCCCGGCGCGACAGATGCCGAGGTCGAGAACGCGAGCCGTCTTGCCGAGGCGCACGACTTCATCATGCGCAAGCCGGGCGGATACGATTTCGTCATCGGCGAGCGTGGCCTGGCGCTGTCGGGCGGCGAACGTCAACGCATCGCAATTGCTCGGGCCATTCTCAAAGACGCGCCGATCCTCATTCTCGATGAAGCGACGAGCGCGCTCGACTCCGAGACTGAGGCGAAGATCAAGCGAGCCCTCGACACGCTGCGCGCCGGACGCACGACGTTCGTCATCGCGCATCGCTTGTCGACCGTTGCAGATGCGGATCAGATCTTCGTCTTGGATCAGGGCAAAGTTGTCGAGCATGGCCAGTTCACCGAGCTCGCGGAACGGGGCGGCCTCTTCTCCCGGCTCGTGGCCGAGGGCGGCTTCACGGTGCCCAAGACGACGGAAAAGCCGCGCGAACCTGTGGCGTGATATTCGAGCGGCTCCCTCCCCTTACCGGGATGGTAGGGGAATGGGTTTACAGCTTATGGGCCATGCGAGCGCGCTTAGTGTCGAGGTAGCGCTGATTGAACTTGTTGGGCGCGGCGACCAGCGGCAACCTCTCCGCAATGCGGATGCCGTGCTGCTTCAGGGCCTGCTCCTTGGCCGGATTGTTCGACAGGAGCTTGATCTCCGACATGCCGAGATCGCGAAGGACGCGCGCCGTCAAACCGTAATCCCGGCTGTCGATCGGTGCGCCGACTTCGATATTCGCTTCCACGGTATCGAAGCCCTGATCTTGCAGCGCGTAGGCCTGGATCTTCTTGAAGAGGCCGATGCCGCGACCCTCGTGATAAGGCACGTAAATGATGGCGCCATACGGCACCTCGCTGACGATCTTCAGCGCGGCCTGAAGTTGCTGATAGCAATCACAACGGAGCGAATGGAAAATGTCGCCGGTGACACAACCGGAGTGGACGCGAACCACTGGAACCGGCGCCGAGCCGTTAACGGCGGTCGGGTCACGATGAATGAGCGCCAGGACCTGCTCTTCTTGGCTATCGCCCTGATAGGCGTGCGCCTCAAGCATCAACTCCTTGCCCTGAAAGTCGATGGGAAGGATGGTCTCGACCGACCAATCGGCTGGCATTTTCACGGACGTCAAGGCACCCGACTTCATCTTTGTATCGCTCCGGGGATCTCAGAAGGCATATGCCCCATTTGCGGGGCGAACGCAAAGTCTCCTACCAAGCCGGCCTTTGGAATGTTCCGCAGGGAACAGCGAGGTAGCCACGAAATCCGCTAACGCGATTAAATGGGCATACCCTTGAGGAAGATTTAGGACGTCAGGATGACGCGGGCGCGGCTTCGGCCTGAATTGAAATAAGCTCTTTTTCCGGACCCCAGCCCCGCTCCCAAGACGAGAGTGTCGAATTAAGGGCGCATCAGGCGGCCGATTTCGATTTTCGGACACCGGTCCATGATGACTGTCAGACCGGCGGCGCGGGCTTTGGCGGCCGCATCTTCATTAATGACTCCGAGTTGCATCCAAATCACGCTGACGCCCAGCCGGTCTTTCTGAGCGATCACCTCGCTGATGATTCCGGGAACGGCGTCGGAGGTGCGGAAAATATCGACGACGTCGGCAGGCGACGGAACGTCGGCCAGAGTGGCGTGGACCAATTGGTCGTGAATGGTCTTACCGGCGATGCCGGGATTGACAGGTTTCACGGCATAACCCGTGGCAAGCAAAAACCGCATCACGTCGTAGCTTGGACGCTCAGGCTTGTGCGACGCGCCGACGACGGCGAAGGTTTTTACGCGCGTGAGCACGGAGCGAATGGCGGCGTCGTCCAAACCGTCGATCGTCATTCTACCTCACTCTGGCAGCGTGACCCGTCCGTCGGCGTCCAACGGCATAAACGGGTTGTAGGCAACTTCCCAAAGGTGGCCATCGGGATCGGAGAAGTATCCGGAGTATCCTCCCCAGAATGCCTTCTGGCCCGGCTTTAGCAGGGTCGCGCCAGCCGCTACGGCTTTGGAGATGGCCTCATCAACTTCGGCTTCCGATCCGACGTTGTGCGCCAGCGAAATACCGCTGAAAGCGGAACTCGTAGCAGTCACGCCGGCATCTTCGGCCAGCGCCTCGCGACCGAAAAGCGAGAGCACGACGCCCCCTGCATCGAAGAAAGCAACGCCATCATGGCTTGCGGACGACGGGCGGAAGCCCAGCGCTTCGTAGAATGCCCGGGCTCTTTCGACATCGCTCACGCCGAGCGTGACAAACGAAAGCCGCGCCCCCATCAACGGTCCTTCCAGTCGGGATGACGCTTCTCGATGAACGCGCAGATGCCCTCGCCGGCGTCGGCCGTCAGCATGTTTTTGACCATCACTTCGCTGGCATAGGCATAGGCATCATCGAGCGGCAGCTCGGCCTGGCGATAGAACGCCGCCTTGCCGATAGAGACGGTCGCCTTGGATTTGGCGGCGATGATGCGCGCCATGCCCAGCGCTTCGTCGATGACTTTTTCCGGCGCCACGACGCGATTGACCAAGCCGAAGCTCAGCGCATCGGCTGCGGACAAGGCTTCGCCGAGCAGCAGCATTTCCATGGCGCGCTTGCGCGAGACGTTGCGTGAGAGCGCGACCATCGGCGTCGAGCAGAAAAGGCCGATGTTGACACCAGGCGTCGCAAAGTCTGCCGTTTCGGCGGCGACGGCGAGATCGCAGGTCGCTACGAGCTGGCAGCCGGCGGCGGTGGCGCGGCCCTCGACCGCGGCGATGACGGGCTTCGAACAGGCGACGATGGCGCGCATCATTTCCGAGCAGGCCGTCATCGTTTCGCGGAAGAATGCTTCACCGCCATCGGAATCGACGCGGTGCGCGGTCATTTCTTTCAGGTCGTGGCCAGACGAATAAACCTTGCCGCTTGCCGAAAGAACAATGACGGCGACGCTTGGATCGGCGCCCAAACGCTCGAAGGTCTCGTGGAGTTCGCGAATGAGTGAACGCGAAAGTGCGTTGCGCGCCTGGGGCCGATTGAGTGTCAGCCGTACGATGCTAGGCTCAATGGTTTCGGACAGAACCAGCGGGCCGGCAACGGGTGAAACATCCTGCATTCGGGCACTCCATGCGCAACGCCCATCACCGGGCGCTTCGCTACTGTAACGACTTCTCAATCTCGGCGCGATGCGCTTTCACGACCTCGATGTTTTCCTTGTACTGAAGTCGCGGCGTTGTGCCGATCGCTTCGTTCAACTCGTCGAGGAGCTGTTTCTTGTCGGCGTCGGGGATGGTCGTATCCTTCTCGACTTCCTCACGTTCTTTCTTCAGCGCATCGACCGGATCGACGAAATTGCCGGTGCCTGAATCGAGGCCCGCCATGACGATCGAGATGTTCGCGGCGACGTCGTCGAGCTCCGAGAAGGAATTAAAGCCGTGCTTCTTGGCGATGCCTTCGAGTTCCGACTGGAGCGCGGGATCCGGCTTATCGCCCGCCGCCTGGATTTTGCTGGCGATGGCGGCAAGGTCGGCCTGCGCTGCGATGAAGCGGGTGACTTGATCGTCGCTCAGCTTGATTTGCTTCACGTCCTCGGAGGCCGCCGCATCGGATCCGCTAGTGTCGCCCTGCGCGGCCGGGGGGTTGGTCGGAGCGGCCACGTCCTCGGCATGTGCCAGCGCCATGCAGGCCGCGAGACCGAGCCCTCCGACAATCGTGCGCAGCGCCGCCTTGGCCAGAAAGACCGACATCGTGTTCCTCCAGTACGCTTTCCGCATCGTGCGGACCTGTTGTCTCGCGACCTCATACGCCCACTTGGACGATAACGAGAAAGCTTCCGCCGTTCCGCTTTCAGATTTCGGTTCCGGTGTGGCGCGCGAAGATCAGCGTAGGATGTAATCCACCCTCCCTGCACCGCCAATGAACAACGCTTGCGGGGATGCGCGGGGCATGGTCATGTGAGACTATTATCGGCTTGACAAACCCACAAGCAAGCCCTTATATTCCTTCTCATATTGAGAGGGAATTTTGCCATGTCGGCGCTCAGCGAACCTCATTTCCACGATGAAACGGCGGCTTTCGAGAAATTGGAGTCGCTTATTTGGCCGGAAGGCCCGGTTTGCCCCCACTGCGGCGGCAAAGAGCGCATCTATAAGTTGCAGGGCGTCCGGACGAAGCCGAGCAAGAAGCACCCGAAAGGCGTCGAGCGTCCAGGCCTCAAAAAGTGCGGCCATTGCCGCAAGCAGTTCACGATCCGCATCGGAACCATCTTCGAAGACAGCCACATCCCGCTCCACAAGTGGTTTCAGGCCATGCACCTGATGTGCTCGTCCAAGAAGGGCATTTCGAGCCATCAGCTCCATCGCACGTTGGAGATCACCTATGAGGCGGCATGGTTCATGTCGCATCGTATTCGTGAAGCCATGCGCTCAGGCGGCTTGGCGCCGATGGGCGGCGGCGGTTCGATTGTCGAAATCGACGAAACGTACATCGGCAACAAGGGTAAAGTCCGCAAGGCTGGCACCGCGCACAAGCACGCCGTCCTGACGCTCGTCAGCCGCGACGGCGAAGCGCGCAGCTTCCACATTAATGAAGCCAATCAGGACAACATTCTTCCGATCATCCGCGCGAACCTGGCAGCCGAAGCGAAGGTCATCACGGATGACGCGGGCTACTATCGAAACCTCGACAAGGAATTTCTACACGCCTTCGTCAACCATTCGGCTGGCCAGTACGGTCGCGGTGAAATCCACACCAACACGATTGAGGGTTATTTCTCGATCTTCAAGCGTGGCATGAAAGGTGTCTATCAGCACTGCTCCGAAAAGCATCTGCACCGCTATCTGGCGGAGTTCGATTTCAGATATTCAAATCGCATCGCGCGCGGCGTCGATGATAAAGCCCGTGCGGTCAAAGCGATCATCGGTGCAAAGGGCAAGCGGTTGACGTATCGAAGCCCTGACTCGGGAAGCGAATTCCAAAACGCACATTAAAAATCCGCGCGCAAAACAGCGAGCAAATGGGTCATAACCATGAACGATAAGCTTCTCAGCCCCAAATTAAAAATCGAGCGGGCCAACAAGCACATCGTTGATGCGACAGCGCAGATTATCACGTTCCTCAATACAAACGGAAATCTGATTGAGACTTTTATGGAGCCGGAGCCTGGTGGCCTTCGCCAGATCATCAAGGCTCGGTTTCTCAAGAGGCCACCACCCGAGATCGCTGGAGCGGTGGGAGACGCTATCTCCAATTTGAGGTCCTCCCTCGATCATCTCGTGCGCTGTCTTGCTATCAACCACTCTGGATCGCCCCCCTACGACGCGGCGTTCCCATTCGACAAGGACAGGGATAAGTTTGAAAGTCCCGGAACGCAGAGAAAAATAGCCGCGCTCAGCCCGGAAGCTCAACAAATGATCCGAGACTTGCAGCCCTATGCGGTCAGCGAGACAGAACCCGAGAAGGGAGGGAACAACATGCTCTGGGCTCTCAACAAGCTCAGAAACAGCGACGTTCACAGACTCATTGCTCCGATTGGTATGGTGACTGTCGGGCATAAATTGAACGTTCAGACGAGAGGGCACCTTGGTCTGAACACTATTGAGGCCCCCAAATGGGTCCGCTTTGATGAAGACATGACCGCGGAACTCATGCGCGTGCCCGGCGCAGCAAGCGACATCCAGGGCAACCTGCAGACCGGAATTGATATAGGCTTCGGAGATATTGAGCCGGTTGCGGGCTACCCAGTCCTTCGCGTCCTGCACGATTTCAGCAATTTGGCCAAGCGCATCCTGCTGACGTTTGAGCAGAGATTTTTCACGTGATGCCTCATCCATGGCCTACCTCGCCATAGCGGGTCGCCAGCAAATCAACTAGGCTTCCGTCATGAAGAAAGTCGAAGACACCAAGCCCGACACGCGGACCCAACGCCAGAAGTTCATCGACAAAGCGCGTGAACTCGAAACCGACGACCGCGCGGAAGTCTTTGACCGCACCCTGTCGACGCTCGCGAAGGCGCCCGTCGCGAAGAAGAAATCCGAAAAATCGAAGGGCTGAGCGCTGGTCTCTAGCGCACGCCCGAGTTGAAACCACGAGTGGGTTTGTCAAGCCGACAATCCTCTCATGTGAGGTGGTATACTGATACCGCATTAAGGTATCATATTACCGTATCAGTTAAAATATTGATTTATATATATAATTTGTGAAACACGAAATTCTTCTTGCCAAGGATCGGCATTTCTGCGTATTCACGCCGCTTCTCGGAACGCCACGCGACCAGTCGTCTGGGCGCGGAGCCATCCGCCAAGGAGCTTCAATATAATGTCTACCTATGTCGCCAAGCCGGCCACGGTGGAGAAGAAGTGGGTCCTCATCGACGCCGAAGGGCTCGTTGTCGGCCGCCTCGCCGCTCTCATCGCGACGCGCCTTAAAGGCAAGCACAAACCGATCTACACGCCGCACGTCGATTGCGGTGACAACATCGTCGTCATCAACGCTGAGAAGGTCGTCTTCACCGGCGCCAAGCGTGAAGACAAAGTTTACTACAAGCACACCGGCTATCCGGGCGGCATCAAGGAACGGACGCCGAGGCAGATTCTGGACAGCAAGCATCCTGAGCGGATCATCGAAAAGGCCGTCGAGCGCATGCTCGCCCGCGGACCTCTTCATCGCCAGATCATGCGCAACCTTCGCGTCTATAAGGGCGATGCGCATCCGCATGAAGCGCAGAACCCGGAAAAGCTCGATATCGCGAAGCTCAACCGCAAGAACGTGAGGGTCTAAGATCCATGGTTACCGAAACAAAGACCCTCGCCGATCTCGCGGCCGTTAAGGGCTCAGAGCCTGAAGCAGCCCCGGTGCGCACGCAAAAGCTCGACAAACTCGGCCGCGCTTACGCAACCGGCAAGCGCAAGAACGCCGTCGCTCGCGTCTGGCTGAAGCCGGGCAAGGGCATGATCACGGTCAACGAGAAAGACTATAAGGCCTACTTCGCACGTCCGGTGCTGCAGATGCTTCTGCAGCAGCCGCTCGATCTCGCGAACCGCGCGACGCAGTATGACATCCGTATTTCCGTCGCTGGCGGCGGTCTGTCGGGTCAGGCTGGTGCAGTACGCCACGGCATCTCTAAGGCTCTCACCTATTATGAGCCGGAGTTGCGCGGTGTGCTGAAGAAGCAGGGCTTCCTGACGCGCGACAGCCGCGTTGTCGAACGTAAGAAGTACGGCAAGGTGAAAGCTCGTAAGTCGTTCCAGTTCTCGAAGCGCTAACTCTTGCACTAGATTTTGATATCAAAACGGGCGCCAACGAAAGTTGCGCGCCCGTTTTGCAATTTGCTGCGCTTGCTCGTGGATCACGAGCTCAGCCAATCGTTTCTTCCGTGTGGGCTGGAGACTCGTAGCGCAGCAGATCGCCCGGCTGGCAACCGAGATATTGCCAAATACGTTCGAGGGTTTCGGACCGCACGCCCTTCACCTTTCCTTGCTTAAGCAACGACAAATTGGCCTCGGTAATGCCGACGAATTCCGCCAGTTCCTTGGACTTGACGTTGCGCTCGGCAAGCATGACTGCGAGCCTTACTCTTATCGGCATGGCCTGAGGCTCATATGAATTGCCGGTTCTCGTCGGCGACCTCGGTCGCTTCCGAGAGCACCCAGGCAATGATTGCAACCATCCCGGCGAACAGAAGCGAGATCAGCGTGTCGCTGTCGAGTTTCAGCACCAGACTTCGCGTCGGTGTTGAGGCCGATGCGCTAAGAAAGACGCATAGCGCCGCCCCAGCCAACGGCTTCAGCAATGCGGAAGCGGCGACAGCAAGAGCAAAGGATCGAAGTCCGCCGATCGTTTCAGGCGAGAAAATTCGCCCGTTGGAGAAAGCCTGAAAGCAGCGCCTCGCCGCGAGCAATCCGTAGATCAAAGCGCCAAGTGGTATCATCGAAATTGAGAACGCACCCAACCGAACGAACGCGCCGACATCTGCTGAGGGGATGATCGGCAATCCGGCTTGGCGGAAGATATTTGTAGCAGTTGTGGTCCACCAATATGTGGCCATACCCAAAGTGAGTAGAACCGCCGCTGCGAGGCAGGCCGCAGCCATTCCGGCACTCAAGCGGCGAACGCGATCCAGACGGGCTGCACGGTTTACGGCGGATCGATCCTGACTTTCGAAATGAGATGTCATGCGCACTCCTTCTAACGTCCCCAAAATGTACCCCCTTGATTATTGTTTTACAATAATTTATTTCTGCAATGCAATTTTTTAGCTTTTTGAGGTTGTCATGCCTTGTCCGCACCCCGGCATCTTGATCGTCGTGCCACTCACTATGTTGTTTGCTCTACCGACATCGGCCGCAGCCCAAAATGCGGCTCGCTACGGATCCATTTCTGTCGCGCAAGTCGGGCAGATGCTGGATCAAGCGCCGACCAACCGAATCGCACAACAGGTCCTGAGGGCTTACTTGAGCGGCGTCGGGGAAACGGCAGGGGTGGTCATCAGTGCTGGGGGCGCAAGCTGCCGCAGGCCACTCAGCCTTACTGCGCAAGAAGTGAGGCGCGCGATAAGCGCGGTCTCAGCGCAAGACGTAGCGACCGCTGCGACACCTTTAATCGTCGGGGATATGCTGGTTCGTGCTGAATGCCGGACCGGCAGGATAACCCGGTAGGGCGGCGCGGGCGACAATCTGGCCCCGACGCGACAGATCGCGGATTGTGACAGCTCGCGCTTCGGCACGGTCAGTCGCGGCGTCGCGGCTAGTCGTGGCCCGACCTTGTGCATGACGTGGAAGCCAAGACGGCAAGTCGAACAGAACCGTAAAGCCCGGCGTATCCTAAATAGAGAACCTACGGTCGGCGCCGCCCTCGGCGGAGAAACTGCATCGTTCCAGTTCTCGAAGCGCTAATCAAACAAGCGATCACCTGGAACGAAAGCACAGCCCGCCACCTTGGCGGGCTGTTTGCTTTTCGGGCGCGGAAGGGTTGTCGCTGAGCCGCTCTGATGCCACATAGCCACTGGTTTTCGCGCGTTGCGGCACGGCCGTAAGGACCGGGGGGTTCGGAGAGAGAATGGACGCAGTATTAAACGGCATTCATGACCTATGGACGGTGCTTGTAACGGATATCGGGCTGCTGCTTTCGCCACACTGGTGGCGGACCCACGCCGTGCCGTTGTTCAATATCCTGATGATCGACCTGACGCTCGCTGGCGACAACGCCATCGTGGTTGGCATGGCAGCGTCCCGCGTCGAGAAGTCGATGCGCACCAAGGTCATCTTCTGGGGCATTCTCGGCGCCGTCATCCTGCGAATCCTTTTCTCCGGCATCGCGCAGCAGATGCTGCAAGTCATCGGCCTGACGCTCGCAGGCGGCATCCTGCTGCTGTTCGTCTGCTGGAAAATGTACAAGCAGATCGTAGAGGCCGACACGCATTCCATACACGAGGTCGAGAAGAACCTTGCCTCCGGCGCGCCGCATCCGAACCCGGTGTCGTTCTGGGGCGCGCTATGGACGATCATTCTGGCCGACCTTTCGATGTCGCTCGACAACGTGTTGGCGGTCGCGGGCGCGGCCGGTGAATCGACGCTCGTCCTCGTCATCGGTTTGGCGATCGCCATCGTTCTGATGGCCGTGGCCTCGACCTACATCGCCAAGCTGCTCGCGCGCTATCCGTGGATCGCCTGGATCGGCCTTGCCATCATTCTATATGTTGCGCTCGACATGATCTATCGCGACAGCCACCGGATCGCGTGCGCCAACTACGGCATCGGCTGCTCGGAAACGATCTGGGAAGGTGTCAAGCATCGCATCGGGATGTGGTTCAAATGACGACCGCAACACAAACAAAGCTCGCGCGGGTGTTCATTGACGGAGAGGCCGGAACGACCGGCCTCGAAATCCGTGAGCGGCTTGCTGGCGTCACCGGCATCGATGTCAAAAGCATCGATCCGGCTAAGCGGAAAGATCGCGCGGCGCGGGCCGATATGCTGCGCGACGTCGATCTCGTCGTGCTGTGCTTGCCGGACGATGCGGCACGCGAAACTGTGGCGCTCGCCGACGAGCTTGGGGCGCAAGCTCCAAAAATCGTCGACGCCTCGACGGCGCACCGCGTCGCAGACGGCTGGGCCTACGGCTTCGCGGAGCTGACGCCCGGTCACGCCGACGTCATCCGCAGGGCGACGCGCGTCGCCAATCCCGGCTGCTATCCGACGGGCGGGATTGCGCTGCTGCGACCGCTGGTCGATGCCGGCATTATCGAGCCGGACTATCCGATCACGGTCAACGCCGTCTCGGGCTATTCCGGCGGCGGACGGTCGATGATCGAAGCCTATGAGGCGGGGACGGCGCCGTCATTCGAGCTTTACGGGCTCGGCTTGGAGCACAAGCATGTGCCCGAGCTGCAGAAGTATTCCGGACTGTCGCGGCGGCCGATCTTCGTGCCGAGCGTCGGCAATTTCCGGCAGGGCATGCTCGTGTCAGTGCCGCTGCATCTGGATAGCCTGCCGGGCAAGCCGTGTCTGCGCGATATTGAACTGGTGCTCGATGAGCACTATCGCGGCAGCGGGTATGTCAGCGTTGTTGCCGAGCCTACTGCGAAGATGACCCGCCTGGAAGCCGAGGCCCTGAACGGCACGGACAAGCTTGAGCTTTACGTTTTCGGCAAGGCCGCGCTGAACCAAGCCGTGCTCGTCGCGCGCCTCGACAATCTCGGTAAGGGCGCTGCAGGCGCTGCCGTTCAGAACATCAAGCTGATGCTCGGGCTGTAAGCGGACGTTCGCATTTCCCTTTGAGACAGCGCAGCACCCCTCGCCGTCAACGTGGCGCGGGGCTGAACGGGCGGACGATCACGCTGATGCGCGACCGCGAGCGGCAAAGTAATCGCGCGGAACGATCCCGGCGCGTCGCGTTGCGTGCAGGTGCACGACCGCCAGAATGAAGACGATCGCACCGCCTGCTTGATGCGACAATGCCAGATCGAGACGCATGTGAAGCAACAGCGTCGTGATGCCGAGCGCGATCTGGAGGACGACTGCCGCGCCGAGCCACTGCGCCGTGAGCCGTATCCGATCATCGACCGGCATTCGCGTTGTCAGCCAAATCTGCAAAAAGGCCAACGCTGCGATGAGATAGGCCATCATGCGGTGATTGAATTGCGAAGCCGCGTGACTTTCGAAGAAGGTCAGATACGCGGGCTTGATCCAATAGTCGCTGGGCACGAACTGACCGTCCATCGACGGCCACGTGTTGTAGATGTATCCGGCCCTGAGCCCGGCCACGAAAGCACCGAGCATCACTTGGATAAGCACCGCGCCGACGATGATGGCGGCCATGCGCTTGATCAGCGGCGTCGCCACTTCGCCCGTGATGCGCTCGTCGCTCGGCCACTCTTCGAGCGCCGCCCACACGAGCAGACCGAGGATCATGAACGCTGTCGTCAGGTGCAGCGCGAGCCGGTACTGGCTCACTTCGATGCGCTCGCTCAAACCGGAGCTGACCATGTACCAGCCGATGAAGCCCTGAAGTCCGCCCAGCGCCAGGATGCCGAGAAATTTCTTTCCGGTGCCGCGCTTCAGTTTGCCGGTCCACCAGAAGTACAGGAACGGAATGGCGAAGACGAAGCCGATAGCACGGCCGAGCAGCCGGTGGCTCCATTCCCAATAGTAGATGAACTTGAATTCGCCGAGCGTCATGCCGGCGTGAATGGCGGCGTATTGCGGGATCTGTTTGTACTTGTCGAACGCCGACATCCAATCGGCTTCGTTCAGCGGCGGGATCGCGCCCAGGATCGGTTGCCATTCGGTGATCGAAAGACCGCTTTCCGTCAGTCGCGTCGCGCCTCCGACGACGACCATTGCCAGAACGAGCGCGGCGACGAACCAAAGCCACAGCGAAACGGACCGCCGACCGGCGTCTTTACCGTTTTGGGCCGTCGTGCCGCGATTATCGGAAAGTTGCATCGTGCTCATCGGCGGGGCATATCCTCAAGCCGTTTAATCGGGGTGTGATACTCTTTCATTGAGGTGGAGCAATGCGCCCATGCGGCGCGGGCTTCACCGCGGGTCGACTGTTGAGCCATGACGCAACGCAAAAGAAAGCTTCTCGGCACTGTAGCTCTGCTGTTGCTCGTGAGCATCTATGCAGTTCTGGCGGTCTCAGTCGCGGTGGTCCTGCAGGTTCGCAACGTCAGTAAGTTTGCCGAACTTGCCTATTACGTCGTCGCAGGGCTGCTTTGGACGCTACCCGCCGCATGGCTCATTAGCTGGATGCAACGTCCCGACCGCTGAAGTACACGCACTGCTATGCGCGCTGAGCGACGGCCTCGCGTGAGCGCGTCGCGTGGGCAATACGCTGCGCCATAGACGAAACGGGCGGCTCAGGGCGCAGATAATGCAAGATATCGATATCGGTGACTTCGAAGCCCAGGAAGGTGCCTCCATCGTCCCGCGACGCCGTGCCGTCGCCCATCGGCTCGATCGTTACGCCGGCGTCGAAACGGCCTTCGATGCATTCGAACAACCCACGCGCTTCGTCGTGGCGCCCCGTCACGATGATATGGTCGTAGACCTCGTCCAAGGCATCAAGCGCCAAGTTCAGCATGTTGGCATCCATCTTTCGGTTGCCACGGGGTAATCCGGCGCCACTAGCGATGACCTGGGCCGTACTGCCGGGAAGCCGATGGATGATGTCGTTAAAGGTAGCACAGCCCTGCAGTAGGTCGTTGAACCCCGGTTGGGCGTCCAGGCCGACAGCTTTTGCAAACCCCTCGCCGCTTGGGCTCCAATCGATCAGGATCGTTTGCGCGCCGCAGCCGGCGAGGACTGATGCCAAGTGAAGTGCCTGGTCATAGGGCACGACGTCCTCGGACTTCGAGGTGATGAGCGTGCGATGACCACCGCCAGAAGGCCTTCGGGTCTTAAGGCGCACAGCGAGCTTTTCGATTTCAGTGAAATCTGGCGGCGGGTTCGCTTCGACGGCCGGGCCGGGCGCAATGACGGGCTTCGCAGGCAGATCCGCCGACGCGGTAACTTCTTCTAGTGTCGGACTGTCGGCAGTTTCAGACGTAAGCTCAAAGTCAGGCTCTGGCGCATCCTCAAGTTTCGCGGATGGCCGCTTTTTCAGGCCGCGCAGTGCGGTCGTCACGACGATCCATGCCAGTCCGAACAACCCAACGGCAAAGCCCGCCAACATCGCAGACACGATCTTGTTCGGATAGACCGGAACAGGATGCGGCACCGCCCTAGATATTACGTGCGCTACGGTTGGTGCCGGCGCGTCCGGCGCGGGATACGAACCTATTTGTGCGCCGCTGCTCACTTGTGAGAGCGTCGCTGCATATCTGTCGGCGATGGCATTCGCGATGTTGGATGAGCGGATGGGGTCGAGCGATGTCGCGCGAATGAAAATGGCCTGACGATCGTTCGCCGCAAATATTTCAACGCTCTTTTGCAGCGCCCCAACTACGCGCATGGTTTCGCCGCCGTCGGCCGCGTTATTGTCCAGTCCAACCCTACTCAGCACGGCCTGAAAAAGATCGACCGGACCTAGTGCGCTGTTGAATTCAGGTTGCTGGGCAAGCGCTAGGTCATAGGCGACGGGCTGCAACATAGACGGCGATTGCAGAACGCCGATATGCGTTCCGATCGTGGCCGGATCCATGTCGGCCGGTGGCGAAGTGCCTTGCGGCAGAACGGCAATCGCAGACTCGCTCGCGTATCGCGGCGCTATCAGCGAAAGCACAGCGTACGTCATAGCGCAGACAAATGCGCTCAATAGGAGGAGTAACCTAGCCTTCTCCTTCAGCACTTCGGTTATTGCCGACACTCGAAGGTCTCTAGGAAACGCGGACACACGCGACGGCATCACTCTCGGGGCTCAACACGGGGTTTCGGCAATGCTCCGAGTAAGCGTCTGGTGAAGTTAGTAAGTGCTTAATGAAATAGAAAAGATTGAAGACAAATTCGCGCGCCGGGCGATCTTCAGCGAATGCCAATGACGAATGACGATACCGAAATCGTTAAAGCCGCGCGCTTAGCGAGATGGGAATTTTTCCATAGAATACGGGAATAATTCTCTATTGAGCGCGGATGCGCTTCGACCTGGCCGCGAATTGCCGCTGCAAGAAAGCGTCGATTTCTCGTTGCTGCGCGCCCGTCATCGGTAAATGTTGCATTTCGCGACGCCTTGTTTGCGGTTCGCGATAGTCGATCATCTCCAATAAGCGTATGCGATTGAAGTTGGCAGCGTAGGAACGAAAATACGGCGTCATGGAATGGCACGCTCCGGCAATCGAATTCGTTTGCGAATGATGAAATGCAGGTTCTTTGCCATTCGCCGACGAAAGCTTTTGGGACTTCGCTTGACGCGCACACCGGCGTGAGCCAAGAAGTTACAATGTTACAATTGTTGGCACTGCTTTACGAATGCCCTTGAGACGCCGACTTCTCGCGCTCGTCGCGCTCGTTCTCGCGCTATGCCTCAGCGGTGGCGGCGTGCTTACCTATCTGTATGGGCTGCGCAAGATCGACCTCGAAATGTCGTCGGCTATGGAGGTCGCTGGGAGTGCCGTTAGCGACGCGCTTGCATCCGTAGCCGCCGGTCCCGATGCGAACACGCAGGTTCGCCGGATCATTTCCTCGTTCGATGGCGACCGTCACATCGTCGCCCGCCTCGTCGGCCCTAGCGGCAAGACCACGAGTATGTCGCGTCTGGAAAAGCCTTTTGATCCTCCTCCCGGATGGCTGTTCTGGCTTCTCGCGGGCGAACCGCGCGCGCGGACGTTCGTGCTGCCGAAGGGTGTCGAAGACATCGGCACGATCAAAATTCAAGCCGATCCGCACAATGAAGTCAGCGAGGTCTGGGAGGATCTGAAGCTCAAATTCCTGATCATCGCGAGCTTCTGCGCCGTCGTGCTGACGCTGATCTATGCCACGCTCGGGCGGGCGCTCAGACCACTCGAACAGCTTTCGTCCGCGCTCGATCGCGTCGGCAAAGGCGACTACACGGCCCACGTGACCGAATCCGGACCGGAAGATCTCAAGCTCATCTACCAAGCTTTCAATCGGATGGCAGACCAACTGCAGACGGCAGAGCAGCACAACCAGCGCCTTAACGAGCAGCTTTCGACCGTGCAGGAAGAAGAGCGTTCCGAGATCGCCCGCGACCTTCACGACGAGATCGGTCCGTTTCTATTTGCTGCCGATGTCGACGCGCAGGCCATCCCGCTCCTTGCCTCGCGCAATGCTTCCGACGAAATCGTCGATCGCAGCAAGGCCATTCGCCAATCAGTCAAGCATATGCAGCTGCATTTGCGCGCGATTTTGAGCCGCCTCAGACCGGCGCTGCTGATCGATCAGGGTTTGGTGATCGCGGCCGAGCAGCTGGTTGCATTTTGGAAGGCGCGACGACCCAACATAAATTTCACGATGGACATAGAGGACGCGCGCTTTCCGAGCGGCATTGAAGAGGTTGCATTCCGGATTTTTCAGGAAGGCACGAGCAATGCCGTGCGCCACGGACAGCCGTCCGCGATCGGGCTTACAGCACGGAGCGGCGACGGTGCGTTACGGATCGTCGTTTCCGACGATGGCTCGGGTATCACTGCGAATGGAACGCGAGGATTTGGTCTTGCCGGAATGCGAGAGCGCGTGGCGTCACTTGACGGACGTCTCCGCATTGCCGATCGCGAAGGGGGGAAAGGCGTAATGTTGATTGTTGAGATTCCACTGCCGCCGGCTCGAAATAAGAAAGATGGCCAGCAGAACTTGAGCACGAGTGCAGCATGAAAATTCTTATCGTAGATGATCACGGTGTCGTGCGCGAAGGACTGAGAAAACTGTTCGTCGCGCATTTCGAAGCTGAGGTTCTGGAAACGACAGGCATCGAGGACGCTCTTTCCGTATACCGGCAGGAACGGCCCGACGTGGTGGTGCTCGACCTTAATCTCGAAGGGGCTGGTGGCCTTGAAGTTCTAAGGCAGGTTCTTGCGGCAGGCGGCAACGCTCGGGTCGTGGTCTTCAGTATGCACCATGAGCCGATCTACGCCGTTCGGGCGCTCCGCGGCGGCGCGCGGGGTTATGTGAGCAAAAGCGCGCCGGTCGAAGAACTGATCGCGGCGATCCGCAAGGTGCGCGCGGGCGAGCAGTACATCGACAGGGATCTCGCGTCGCGCATCGCGGTCAGCCAGATTTCATCGGACGATCCGCTGCAGTCGCTATCGATCCGCGAGGTCGAAATCCTGCGGATGCTTGGCCAGGGCAAGAGCATGACGGCAATCTCGGAAAATCTCGGGATTGCCTACAAGACCGTTGCGAACATCTGCACACAGATGAAGGTGAAGCTCGGCGTCGACCGGACAGCGGATCTCATCCGCCTCGCTATCGAAACGCTGAAGGCCTGATTGCGGCCCGCGCCAGAACATGAAAAAGGCGCCGATTGCGCGGCGCCTTTTAGCATTGCGTCATAAGCCGCTTACTTTTTATCGTCGTCGTCAGGCTTGGTGCCGGCGGTTTGCTTGATGTTGTCCAGACCGGCTTTGAAAATGCCGTCGATCACGTCGCGGGCTTCCTTGTCGGTCTTGCCATCAGCGGGATCGAACACGGCCGACCAAGCGAAGTTGATCTCATCCTCGTCATCGTCGTCCGGCGTCAGGGCAAACTGTGCCTGATAATTTTTGACCGGCAGCGGGCTCTCGAGAATCTCATAGCGATAAAAGTTCGGCTTCACGTCGAGCAGCTTTTCCTTGATCGTGCCGCCGCCTTTCAGCGTCAGGACGCGGACCTTGGCATCGCCATCGGTCGTCTCCTCGCATTTCGCGATGGCGGGATGCCAATCCTGAATCGCGCACCAACCACCGAACTTGGCCCAGAGACGATCGCGCTCTTCTTTCATTTTTGCCGGCTCAACCTTGAGCTCCAGCTTTTTGCCGACAGCTATGCTTGCCGCATTCGCTGCGGTGACTGTGCCAAGCGTTCCCACGAGTAGTCCGGCAATCAGTCCGGCGAAGACAGCACCGTGTCCCAATTTCATTGCGCTTCACTCCCAAGTTTTTTGTCGTCTCAACGCTCATACGAAAAAGCGGGGACAGCCGGCTTCACAAGCGCGTTACTTTATTACGACGGGAAAAATTCTGGCTGGGAGAGTCGGAACGGTCTGGATTGTATATCCAGCCCCGTCGGGTCGACTTTGGATATCAAGCGGCCGCGTTCCGAGCGTGTGCCTTAGTGTCGAAAAACAGCGCTTGGCTGATAATCGCCATAACCGTGTCGCGCTGGAACGGCTTTGAGATGAGGAAGGTCGGCTCAGGGCGTTCGCCTGTCAGGACCTTTTCGGGATAGGCCGTAATGAAGATGATCGGAACTTCATCTTCAGCGACAATCTCCTTCGCCGCTTCAAGGCCGCTGCTGCCGTCGGCAAGTTTGACGTCGGCGAGGATGAGGCCGGGCTTATGGCGTTTCACCGCCGCGAGCGCCTCATTTTTAGTAGTTGCCACTTCCTGCACGGAATGGCCGAGGCTGGTCACAATCGTTTCGAGATCCATCGCGATCAGCAGTTCATCCTCGATAATGAGGACGTCGGTCGCGACCTGATGAGCGATTTCCTGGCCGGCAACTTCAAGCAGCTTCTCGACGTCCGGCTCGCTGACTTCGAGAATGGCGGCCGTCTCGGCGGAGGTGAAGCCTTCAACGGCAACCAGCAGGAACGCCTGGCGTGGCAGCGAACTGATCGAGTTTATTTTCCGTTGGGCTGCAACAAGTGCGTTGGTTGCTTCGTCGCTGCTGTTGGATTCAAGGCGAACCGAGTTCCAGACCTTCAGGAACAGGTGATAGAGCGCCGTGCGCGGCGGCATATTTGTCGGAAAATCGGACGGCGTTGAAACCAGACTTTCGAGGAGCATTGCCACATAAGCGTCGCCAGCCTGCTGCGCGCCGGTCAAGGTCCGTGCGAACCGCCGTAAATAGGGCAAGTGCACACGAATTGTCTGCGCAATAGACATAGCTTTGGACCTCCCAAGCCAAGCGAAATGAGTAGGCACTCATCCCTGGCGAGCAGCAATGCTACCCGCACAACCTCCGCGATGGCCAATATCTACCGGAACAACAACGAACCTGTGGAAGAGATGGTTCCCACCCGGAACAAAATCTCTTGTGCTACGTTCGTCACACTAGCCCCAGCTGACAATCGTACAGGAGTTTGTCTCAATCGGGGCCTGTCATAGTCTTCAACAAGGCCCAAGATCAAGTCATGCAGCATCGCCTCGACGCTCCCGAGGATTGCAAGAGAACGGACGGCGACTTTCCCGAGCCGGAACGTCAGCCGGAGCCAGAGGCTGATAAGGGCCCCGTTCCGCAGCTCCCCGGATTTGCAGCGCAGCTCATCGGTCAGCGCATGCGGGCCATGTATGACACTATCGCCCAGGAGCCCGTCCCCGACGACCTCCTCGAACTTGTCCGCAAGCTCGAGGCCAAGGAGCAGCAGAAGTGACGGAAACTAAGAGTTTCGGGGACGCTCTAATCGAGGCGATCCCAAATCTTAGGGCCTTCGCACATTCGCTGAGCGGCGACGCACAGCTATCCAACGATCTTGTCCAGGAAACACTGCTCAAAGCCTGGACCCACAAGGACTCGTTCGTTCCGGATTCCAACCTAAAGGCGTGGCTGTTCACGATCCTGCGAAACACGTACTTCACGTATTACCGAAAATCCCAGCGCGAAGAACTCGATGAGGATCATGCGGCGATGAACGCCAGCGTGCCTCCGCCGCAGCTCACCCATCTCGAATTCGAAGACATGCAGAAAGCATTGATGCGGCTCTCGCCTGATCATCGCGAGGCGCTGCTGCTCATTACCGCGGAAGGCTTTTCTTACGAGGACGCAGCCCGTGTGTGCGGATGCGCCGTCGGGACCATGAAAAGCCGGGTCAACCGTGCCCGCAATCGTCTTTTGGAAGAAATGACCGGCCAGCCCCCGAGCGAAGCGGGGCCAGACGATGAAGACGTCGTCAAAAGTTCGTCGGGCCGGTAGCAGGTTTGCGTTAGCCCATCTTTGGCCACCTTGTTCATTCTGGCTTGGGGCGGCAGTTTTGCGAGCGGTCCAACTCGGTAGACCGGCAGTTCGATGACCGCGTCGCCGCCGCTGTGTTATCGAACCGGTCATCGTAAATGTCGGGAATGGTTCGGAGTTGCCGTACGGTCATGGAACAAATGGCGGGCCTCGCGCGTTTTACGGGGTTAAGCACGACTTGAGGGGAGTTTTGAATGTCGGAGCAGATCAGCGCCGTGGGATCCGAGCGCTTCCCTTCGGGTTCGGGCGGCGTGCTCGTGGAAATGCTCCAAACACTTCAGGCTGTTAAGGAAGGCGATTTCAGCGTTCGTATGCGCGGCGATTGGGATGG
>JAFECH010000387.1 GCA_018242255.1 Pseudomonadota bacterium
CGTAGTACGACTCGCAGATCATGAAATAATCTTTCACAATCCGCTTGAGCGGTGTCAGTGCCACACCGAGTTCGACGGGGTCGCCGCCTTCTGCGGAAGAAATTGCAAGAACGAGACGCTCATCCGAAAGCGACAGATGCAGCTTGTAGGGCCCTGCATCCATTTCCTCGACGCGGAAACTGTTGCCGTCGATAATATCGAAGATCGCGACTTCGCGCTCATGCTCGATATTCGCGTTCGCACGCCCGAGCGACTTTGCGTCGAGCGTGATTTCAGTGAGCCGGTCCCGGTTTTTGTCCGGTGAAGCGACGGTTTGGTCCATCTCGTTATCTAACCTGCTTTTTCGAGCCGGATTTCCACGGAACGCCGATGCCCCTCTAGTCCTTCCGAACGGGCCAGCGTCATCGCGGCGGGGCCTAGCTTCGACAGCGCCGCCGCATCGAGCTTCAGGATCGACGTCCGTTTCATGAAGTCGAGAACACCCAGGCCGGACGAAAACCGCGCGCTCCGTGCGGTCGGCAATACATGGTTCGATCCCGAAACGTAGTCGCCAATCACTTCCGGCGTTACGCTCCCAATGAAAACTGCGCCAGCGTTACGAATTTTCTTCGCGAGATCTTCAGCATCTGCGGTCGCGATCTCCAGATGTTCGGCAGCGATACGGTCGGCCAACGGAACAGCCTCGCCGAGCGAACCTAGAATGATCGTCGCACCATACGTGTTCCAGCTTTCGCCCGCGATATTTCCGCGCGGCAGCGTTTCGAGCTGGCGCTTGACTGCCTTCTCGACTGCGTTCGCGAAATCGGAATCGTCCGTCATCAAAATCGACTGCGCCGCAGTGTCATGTTCGGCTTGCGCCAGAAGATCGGCCGCGATCCATTCCGGATCGTTGTGCTTGTCGGCAATCACCAGAACTTCCGACGGACCGGCGATCGAATCGATGCCGACGACGCCGAACACCTGCCGCTTGGCCGCCGCGACGTAAGCATTTCCCGGTCCAACGATCTTCACGACCGGCTTGATCGTCTCGGTGCCGTAAGCGAGCGCCGCCACAGCCTGCGCTCCGCCGATGCGGTAGATTTCCGAGACACCCGAGATCTTTGCGGCCGCGAGCACGAGCGGATTGAGATCGCCGCTCGGCGATGGCACCACCATGACGATCCGCGGCACGCCCGCGACCTTCGCCGGCACGGCATTCATCAGAACCGAACTCGGATACGACGCAAGACCGCCCGGCACGTAAAGCCCGACGGATTCCACCGCAGTCCAGCGATGGCCAAGCTCGACACCGGCTGCGTCCGTATAGCGATCGTCCGTTGGCAACTGACGCTTATGATGCTCGGCGATGCGATCGGATGCGAATGTCAGCGCATCGAGCGTTTCTTTGGAGCACGCTGCATAAGCAGATTCGATTTCGTCGGCCGTCACGGCGATGCCGGCCTTCTTGAGATCGAGGCGATCGAACTTCTGCGTCAGGTCGATCAGCGCCGCGTCGCCGCGCTTGCGGACGTCGTTGATAATCTCGCGCACCGCGTTATCGACATCCACCGATACTTCTCGCTTGAGACCAAGAAGCTCCGCGAACTGCGCTTCGAAAGCTTTGTCGTTGTTGTTGAGACGCACAGGCATCGGCAATCTGTCCTTGGCAAGCGATCTAAAAGCAGGTCAGCTTGCATCCTCGGGATGCTCGGGAGAGCGTTTCGTCCCCCACGCCGCACCGAGATCCTTCAGTTCGATCTCGATACATTCGACGCCCAGCCGAATGGCCGCGCCACCTGAAAATGTCAACGTGACATCGCCTTCGGTCGAACCTTCGCCGCCCTTCGGCTCAAACGTGATGGCCAGCAGCGCGAGTGCCGCTCTTTTGTCCTTAAAGTCAATGCCCTGGACTTGAGCCGAATTCACCCGCTCAAACCGGATACCGGCCCGACGACGCTCGAATTTCTCGTCTTTAAGTCCTTGCAGCGTCTGCGAAGAGCCCAGCGCATTCGCCCAGTCGAAACGATTGACGATCGCAGCGAACCGTTTCTCCTTCGGCAGATAGGTCATCTCGCCAACGCGGAGCACCGCGTCCTGCAAATGCGCGGAAATGATACCCAGGTCTAAGGTATCGAAGGCGATGAGCTTAAGGTCCGGCATCGGGCGCGATTGTCTCCGCAGGGCAGGCGGGCGGCTTGGAAAAGCCGAGTGATACAAAGACGCGCCGAAAGCTGCAACGTCTCCGCGTACATAGCCTCAACCGCTGCTAAGGCGCTCGATTTCGGCACCACAGGCGCTGAGTTTTCGTTCCAGTTGCTCAAAGCCGCGATCCAGATGGTAAACGCGGTTGATAACCGTCTCACCCTCGCCCGCAAGCCCGGCAATGACGAGCGATACGGAAGCGCGAAGATCTGTTGCCATCACCGGCGCCCCCTTCAGCTCTTTCACGCCTTTGATCGTCGCCGTGTCGCCATGGAGCTGAATGTCTGCGCCGAGGCGTGCCAACTCCTGCACGTGCATGAATCGGTTCTCGAAAATCGTCTCACGAATGACGCTGGTCCCGGACGCACGGGTCAGGAGCGCCATAAGTTGCGCCTGCAGGTCGGTCGGAAATCCCGGGAACGGCTGCGTCTCGACCGAAACCGGCTGGATGCCGCCGCCGTTGCGCGCGATACGCACGCCCGCTTCGGTAGCCTCGACCGATGTGCCCGTCTCTCCCAGAATATCGAGTGCGGTCTTGAGATCGTTGATGTGTGCGCCTTCGAGCAGTACGTCTCCGCCTGTCGCCGCCACCGCCATCGCGAAGGTGCCGGTCTCGATGCGGTCGGGCAGCACCGTATGCACCGCGCCTTCGAGCCGGTCGCGGCCCTGAACGCGCAGCACGGACGTGCCGATGCCTTCGACATGCGCTCCCATTTTCGTAAGACAGGTCGCGACGTCGCCAATCTCGGGCTCGCGCGCCGCGTTCTCGATCACAGTTTCACCCTTTGCGAGGGCAGCAGCCAGCAGCACGTTATGCGTGGCGCCAACCGACACCTTCGGAAACACGATATGCGCGCCGCGCAGCCCTTTCGGCGCCTTGGCGACGACGTAACCGCTGTCGATATCAATCTCGGCGCCGAGCGCCTTCAACCCAGTGAGATGCAGATCGACCGGTCGGGTGCCGATGGCGCACCCGCCCGGCAGCGACACCCGCGCCTCCCCCATCCGTGCAATCAATGGCCCGAGGACCCAGAAGCTCGCCCGCATCCGCGACACCATCTCATAAGGCGCCGTCGTATCGACGATATCGCGCGCCGTTAGATGGATGGTGTCACCGAGGTGGCCCGACGGGCTTGAACGCTTACCATCGACGGCAAGATCGACGCCGTGGTTTCGCAGAATCCGCACCAGCAGATTGACGTCCGCGAGGTTCGGGACGTTTTTCAGCGTCAGGCGGTCTTCGGTCAAAAGGCTGGCGATCAGCAGTGGCAAAGCCGCATTCTTGGCGCCTGAAATCGGAATGCTCCCCCGAAGCGAGTGGCCGCCGACAATTCTGATCCGATCCATGAATTCCAATCGTCTCCATGTGGAAAATCCGCACGAATCGGCCAGGAGGCCTAGCACCGCGCGATTATCCGTTGAGCATTACTCTCTTCAAGCCGCTTTTCCAGCTGAAGCGACCTTAGTCGTCATGATTGCCGGACGATGTTTCCCCGTCGTCCCCATCCGTCCATTTGTGGCGCCGCGTCGCAGCCTTGCGGCGTTTCAGGTTGGCGCGCAACTCCTGAGCCAGCCGCTCCTTCCGGGACATCCGCGCGGACGATGGCTTTGCCGGCGGCTTTTGCGGCAAATCTTCGTTCATTGAGCCGTCGCGCGTCTCGGCATGTTTCGCAAGACCTGACTTTTCATGCTCCGCCCCCCTGTCGATAGCTTGGCTTTCCGGCTTGCTCGCCGTCAAGCCTTGTGGCAGTGTCCGCCCGCCCGAGCCAGGGAGTATTTTCGGCATGCCGCTTGGCGTGCCTAAACCTTCCGCTCGTTGGCCCTCAAAGGCGATACGCCAATCAGCTGCCGTAGCTCAGTGGTAGAGCACTCCCTTGGTAAGGGAGAGGTCGAGAGTTCAATCCCCTCCGGCAGCACCATTGAAAATCCCGGAAAATTTGGGCTTCGAAAGCTTTCATTGGGATGAGCGCATTCTGCCGTTTGCGCGTCGTCGCGCATGAACGCCCGGAAAACTTAGCGCGATCGGTGAGGGTGGGCCGAAGCTCATCCTGATCGAACGTCCGATCAGAAAGGCCAATTGCCGGCGTGCTTAAGCAGCGGGACGTTGTTGTGTCGGCACAATTGCGTCGAGCGCGAGCAGCTCGATCATCGAATTCGCCCCAGGAACCACACCCCGAATGAAGGCTTTCGCATTCGAAGATGCAATATCCGGAGTGGCCTGAATTTCCGCCTCGCTGACGTAGATGATGTCGGAAACGCCATCCACGAGTATGCCGACAGTCTGATTTGAATGTTCAACCACAACGATAGCGTGCCGGAACGTTGGTTCGGCCTTAGGAAAACCAAGTCTGGCCGCCAAGTCTATGATCGGCAAGACGATGCCTCTTAGATTGATGACGCCGGAAACGAAGGTTGGAGAGTGAGGCACCGGTGTCGGACTTGTCCATCCGCGGATCTCGCGAATGGACATCACATCAATGCCAAAGGTCTGATCGCGCAACTTGACCACCAACATTTCCGCGGCGCGAGACGATGATCGGTCCGAAAGATCCATCAGACTTCCCTTCGTTTCTTGTTCTGTCTTCAGAATTCCTCCCAATCGCCATTTGCGCCTGACGAAGCCGCGCGTTTTTTTGTTTCCGGCAACCGTGGAGAAATCTTGCTCGACATGCGGTCTGCCGTTTGCCGCAGCGCAGATACGCGATTTTGCCCAAGTTTGAACTCTCCGACGAGACGTGAGAGTTCGCTCGTCTGTCCGCTAAGTGTATGGCACGCAGCAGTGGTTTCCTCGACCATGGCCGCATTTTGCTGCGTGTTTCGGTCCAGATCGGTGATCGCCACGTTCACCTGCGCTAGCCCTGCAGCCTGTTGCTCAGCCGCATGCGCAATCGAGAGCACCATGTCATTGATGCTGATCACGTGCGAAATGATCTGCTCAAGTGTTTTTCCACTATCGGAAACGAAGCGAACACCGTGCGCGACTTGATCGCTGGACCGCGAAATGAGTGACTTGATTTGTTTAGCGGCTTCCGCTGATCTTTGTGCCAATGCCCGAACTTCGGACGCGACCACGGCAAAACCCCGACCTGCCTCCCCGGCCCGCGCAGCTTCGACGCCAGCATTGAGCGCAAGCAAGTTCGTTTGAAAAGCGATCTCATCGATAACGCCGATGATTTTCGAAATCTCCTTAGAGGAGTTTTCGATTTCCGCCATCGCATCGACCGCCTGGCGAACAACCTCGCGACTAGCCTCTGCCGCGCCTTGCGCAGAAGCGACCGTGTCTCGCGCGTGCGAAGATTCGCTCGCCGTCTTTTTGACCGTTATCGTAATTTCCTCAAGCGCCGCAGCAGTTTCTTCTAGGCTTGCTGCTTGCTGTTCCGTGCGCTTCGAAAGGTCATCGGCGGCGGACGATATTTCGCCAGTACCCGACACCATTGCCTCCGCGCTTGATACGACGTGTTGAAGCGCCGCCTCGAACTGCTCCACAGCCGAATTGAATTCCCGTTGTAGCCCAACATAGGCGCCCGGCAGATCGTCCGTGATGCGACTGGTCAAATCTTTTTGCGCAAGTTTGGCGATCGCCGAACTCATCGCCGTCAGGACGGCAGTGCGTTCGCGGTTGCTTGCCTCTTCCTGCTTCTGACGCTCTGCTGCGCGTTGAGCTTCCTCGTTGCGCGTACGCTCGGCTTCAAGCGCGGCTTCTTTTTCGAGCTTCAATCGCGCTTCTTCTGCGGCCTCGACATAGATCGAAATGGAGAGATCCATGTCCAGCATCATCGCCTTAACGAGAGCGCCGAGACATTGGCCAACCTGATCGGCTCCGACTTTCGGTCGCCCGAACGAGAACCCGCTCTGCCACATCTCGTTAATGACGGATTTTATGAGGTGCTCGACAACGATCGCATAGCCACCGATGTACCAGCGTGGTTCCAGGCCGATGCGGGCGTGAGTCTGGCCGACTTTGCGCACGTTTGCGACATACTGATCGTCGAATTTTCCAGCGCTGATCGACGCCCAGTGGCCGATCTGCGCGCTCTTCGCAGCGTTCATGTGCGAAGGGTCTTTGAAGAACTTTCGAGTCTCAGGAGTATTCTGGATCGTACGGTAAAAGAGATCCAGCGCGACCGGCAGTTCCTTGTCGATGAGGCCTTTGATGCTGCGAATGCTCGCGCAGCGGCTTTCGTCTAGTTCGATAAAGGCGAGCCGGTCGCCAAGCGAAGAATTTTTGCTTTCGTTGTTCATCGTCGGTCCTGTCACCCCACCCAGGGATCGCGAACCGAAAACAAATCGCGCAATCGTTTGAGTTACTCCGCAATCCGCGCGGGAAGAAAGCCTCTAAAACTGATTTGAATCAATTTGGTTTAAAGCCCCCCAACTGAACCAAGCTTTTGCTAGGCACTAGTGTTTCTGTGATCACACTCGCAACAAAGATCGGGTCACAACGATGTATGAATTGCCTGATCAACTCAATCTTTGCCCCTTCGAAGGCGCAGTTTCCAAATCCGCCGAAGGCTCCAACACCGACGTTGAGGCGGCCCTCCCCGCTCAAGGGACAGCTGCGTAAACCGAATATCGAGGTAACGTGTCTGTCCGCGCCGGCGATAACACGAGGCGGCGAGCAGCCCGCCCGTAAAATTTCGCACCTCATCGGATCTCTGCGAGTTTGCGTGGCCCCGTGCACATGCGCTCGACTCCGGTGGCGCCCGCTAACGATCGGACCATGGACGCAGCGCGAAAATTTGTCCTGAGCCTCAACTTTCTTTCGCACTTGCGAAATAGCTTGTTAAGCTCTTGAGCCAATCGCGAACTGGGGGATCGTGGCCCATGCTGAACTACACCAATCGCGGCAGTTACAACGACCGCATCATTCCTGCCGCGGATCTGAAGGTCCTGCCGGACCCGCCTTACTCAGAAAGCTTTCCGATCAAGCTGCCCGACGGCGACTGGGCCGACCTGCCCTTTCTCGCGCTGCCGCCAGACTTCGACACCGCGATTGCCTACCTGTGCATTACCGAAAATTCCTTCGCGCTCGAAGACCGCCTGAGCACGGCGATGGCCGATCTCATCCGCCCGCTCGGCGCCGAAGTCGTCATCGGTATGCCGACGCTCGGAATGGTTCTGGCGGCGTCTGTCGCGAAAAAGCTCGGCCATCCCTATTACGTCCCGCTGTCGTATTCGCGAAAATTCTGGTTCGAGGATGAACTCTCCATTCCGGTGATCTCGATCACGAGCCCGCTGAAGCCCAAAACGGTTTTCATCGATCCGCGGCTTCTCGAACGGCTCGACGGCAAGCGTGTTTTGCTCGTCGAAGACGTCATTTCGACGGGCGGAACGGTTTCTGCCGAACTCGAACTGATGAAAAAAATCGGCGCAAATATCGTCGGCGTGGTGACGGCCATCAAGGAAACGACCGTCTGGGAAAGAACGCTCGGCGATATCGATCCGGCTTATCCGGCCCTCGTTCATGCGCCGATCAAGTGTCCCCTCTTCCGCAAGACGCCGGAGGGCTGGGTGCCCGACATGTCGACAATGCCGACTTAAGCTGCACCGCAACTTGGCCATGGCCGCTCAGACGGCCTGGCCACATTTCGGCAGCGTCGTAACGCCAACGAGCGGTAGAAGTTGATCGCACCGGCGGGAAAATCTAATTTTGTCCGCCTGCATCTTTGCGTCAGCCAAGTTGTGCCTCGCACCCAGCAGGGAAGAACTTGGATCCTGCCATGTTGCTGCGAACGATTGCCATTCTGCTTTCGCTATCCGTGCACGGCTTGATCGGCTACGCGATATGGCCCCGGCTTCACAACGAGGAACTTGAAATCCTCGACTTTGGCACGGGGCAGGACATCGAGCTGATGCCGCAAGGCATGGTCCTCGATACCGTCGCCAATCGCGGCGACAGCATAGAGAGCCTCGCAACGCCTGACGTCGTACCAATGGACGAGCGCAGGCCGCCGCCGGAAGCGTCAAGCTCCGTTACGCCGATCCCGCTGCGCGACGTCAGCGGCGGTGCGCCGGAAAAAAGCTCGCAAGACGTCGCGCTGCTTCCGCAGCAAAAGCCGACGCCGCAATCATCGGCCGTTGTGCCGCCGACACCCATTCATGACGCTCCGGACGTTCAGCAGGCACAGAACACGGAAGACATCCCCGCGATCGAACCGCGAAAGCCCTCGATGCAGCCACCGACCGTGACCTCGTCGGAACCGCTGGTCGATCTTCCAGACGACGCTGGACGCCAGATCACTCCCGACGTCGCGCCTGTTCGCGAGCAAGCGCCTCCCACCCAGCGCCCGATCGTTGCAACGGCGGAACAGCTTCGCGATGTCGCGAGCAAAGTTGAAAACCGGAAGCTCGACGTCTCAGCGTCCGTCGAGGCAGAGCGTCCTGCGCCGCAACGGCCGACAGCAAAGCCAAGCGAAGAACTCGCCCCCGTCGCAGCGCCACAGAAAAGCCCCGTCCAACAGATTGCAGCCCAGTCCACCGAAACTCCGCTGCCGAACCCTCTCAAATCGCCAAGCTCAGGCAAGCCCGGGGATCTGCCGCCCTTGGACCAGATCAAGGAATCGAAGGTCACGCAGGTCGATAAGCCAACACCACCGACCCCGATGCCTGAGCAGCAGCCCGATACGAAGGAAGTCGAGGCCCAACCCGAACAAGTTGCGCTCGTAACCGAAGAAAGTTCGGCCACCGTGAAGACGGGCGGCGATGCGCGTGACGTCGGAATTTATCTCGGCAAAATCAACGACCGCGTTCAGCGTTCGAAAGTCAATCCGCACTCGCAACAAACGGGCGTCGTCATCTTGAAATATACGATAGGAACCGACGGCGCCCTTCTTTCGAAGGAAGTGACGTCATCTTCGAAATATCGCGTGCTGGATGAGGCCGCACTCGCCGCGCTCGATCGCGCCACGCCGTTTCCGCCCATCCCGCCGGAAGTGAGCCTAACGCCGATGACGTTCACGCAGCCCTTTAAATTCATTGTGCGCTAGGCACGACGCGAGCCGCCGCTGCGCGCCGCGAACTCCTTCGCCACCCAGTCGATAAAAACGCGCACCCGCGGCGAGAGCTGACGATTGCGCGGATAAAGCAGGGAAACCGGCGTCGACGTCGGCGGATAGTCCGGCAGCACCTCGACAAGCTCGCCCGCTTGTACCGCGATGTCTCCACGATAGCGCGGAATTTGAATGAGCCCGAGCCCAAGCTTCGCCGCTGCGTGATAAGTCTCCGCGCCATTCACCGAAACCGTCGATGGCAGCATCACGTTGCGCACATTGCCGTCGACGACGAACTCCAGCGGCAGATGCCCGCCAGTCGCGGATGAATGGAATGCGACCATCCTGTGCGTTCCCGGCAAGTGGTCGGGATGCGCCGGTTGTCCATGCGCAGCGATATAGGCCGGCGACGCGAGTGTCATTTCATCGAGCACGGCGACACGGCGCGCGACCATGTCGCTGTCCTGCAGCGAACCGGCCCGCAGCACGCAGTCGATACCCTCACGGACAAGGTCCACATAACGGTCGCCTTCGCTGATATAGATTTCGATGTCGGGATAGGTTTCGAGAAATGCCGGCAGGCTCGGCAGAAGGAAGTGACGGCCGAGCGTGCCGTGGACATCGACCCGCAACAGTCCTTTCGGCTTGGCGCCTGCGAACGCCCCCTCCGCGTCTTCGATATCAGCCAAAATTGAGAGGCAGCGCTGATAGTAGGCTTCGCCGTCCAGCGTCGGGCTGACATGCCGAGTGGTCCGCTGCAGCAATTGCACGCCAAGGCGCGCTTCGAGTTGTTTGACGGCATCTGTCACCGTCGAGCGGGGGAGAGCCAGGTCTTCGGACGCAAGTGTGAAGCTCCGTCGCTCCACGACGCGCGAGAAAACCCGCATGGCATCAAGTCGGTCCATCGTCCTATTGTTCGGAAATATCGAATAGTAATGACGAAACATGACAGATTATGCGCCACGCCGAAAGGTCCATCTTCCTATCGACAGCAAACGCGCCCACGCGGGCGCGCCATTTGAGAAGGAGAAGCGAAAATGACCGCCAACCAAACCAAGGTCGCCATTGTCACTGGCGCCTCGCGCGGCATCGGCGCCGCCATCGCCGAGCGCCTCGCCAAGGATGGTTTTACGGTTGTCGTCAACTACGCCGGCAGCGCCGCGGAAGCCGGCGATGTCGTGCGGAAGATCGAGAAGGCGGGTGGTACGGCTGTGACGGCCCAGGCCGACGTGTCGAAGCCAGAAGACGTCCGCCGCATGTTTCAATCGGCCGAAACGGCCTTCGGCGGTATCGACGTGCTCGTCAACAACGCTGGCGTCATGGCCCTCTCGCCAATTGCCGATGCCGACGACGCAACGTTCGATCGACTTACCGCCATCAACCTCAAAGGTTCTTTCAACGCCATGCGCGAGGCCGGTCAACGCCTTCGCAGCGGCGGCCGCATCATCAACTTTTCGACCAGTGTCGTTGGCCTCAAGCTCGAGAACTACGGCATCTACGCGGCGACCAAGGCCGCCATCGAAATGATGACAGGCATCATGGCAAAGGAAATGCGCGGACGCTCAATCACCGTTAACGCCGTCGCCCCCGGTCCCGTCGCGACCGAGCTCTTCCTCCATGGTAAGTCGGATGAGTTGATCGACAAGATGGCGAAGATGAATCCGATGGAACGCCTCGGAACTCCGGAAGACATCGCCAACGTCGTCTCGTTCCTCGCTGGTCCCGACGGCGCATGGATCAACGGCCAGATGTTGCGCGCAAACGGCGGCATGGTGTGATCCAGTGCCGATCGTCCAAGATTAACAAGATCGACGAGAATTTGCGCCACGCAGGATTGCTGTTGAGCGCATGGAACGCATAACAGACCGTCTCATAATAGAGAGCGCGTCCCGGCGCGGGCAACGGCGCGCTCTCTCGTTTCGTGAAAAATAGCCAATTTTCTGCGGCAATCGTCACGTCTCGCAATCAAGGGTGAATGCGACTTTCGAACAGGCGCGGGCCGAGAATTGCTCTGCATCAACGTCGTCTCCAACCATAGTCGTATTCCCCAAACACCAAGCCTCAATATTTTCCCCGACCGCCGGGCAACCGCTTAGTTCATCCCGCACTTTCCAACAATCAATCCTGAGAGCATCGGCCGGCGCTGATCGGGAATGCAAGACGACAATCTAGGAAGGACAATAGATGAAGTTCGTGACGACAAATCCCTACACGGGAGAAGTCCTAAAGACGTTTCCGACAGCTACTGAATCCGAGATCAAGCAGGCCATCGACAAAGCCCACAACGCATTTCTGGGTTGGCGCGAAACGTCTTTCCGCGAGCGCGCACGCATCATGCAGAAGGCCGCCGACATCCTGCGCCGCGACGTCGATAAGTACGCGCCGATTCTGACGATGGAAATGGGCAAGCTTCTTTCCGAAGCGAAAGCCGAAGTTGAACTTTCCGCACGCATCTTCGAATACTACGCGAAGAATGCCGAGAAACTGTTGGCTCCGGAAAAGCTTCCCGTCGCAGATCCGGAAGAAGGCGAAGCGGTTCTCGTTTGCGATCCGCTCGGCATCATTCTGGCGGTTGAGCCCTGGAATTTCCCCTACTACCAGATCGCTCGCATCATCGCGCCCCAACTCTCGGCCGGGAACGTGATCTTGCTGAAGCACGCGGCCAACGTCCCGCAGTCCGCTCTCGCCTTCGAAAGTCTGATGCTCCAAGCCGGCCTGCCGGACAGCGCCTTCATCAATCTCTTTTTGGATCATCCCCACGTCGGCATGGTTCTCAACGATCCGCGCGTTCATGGCGTCGCCCTCACCGGCTCCGAATATGCAGGATCAGTTGTTGCGGCCGAAGCCGGCAAGGCGCTCAAGAAGTCGACGATGGAACTCGGCGGCGCCGACGCGTTCGTTGTTCTGAAAGACGCCGACCTCGACAAGACCGCTAAGTGGGCCGTGTTTGGCCGCCATTGGAATGCCGGGCAGGTCTGCGTATCGTCGAAGCGCATGATCATCGAGGAGCCCGCCTACGACGGCTTCATGGAGCGCTACGTCAAGGGCGTTTCCGAACTGCGTGCCGGCGACCCGATGGATCCGAACACGACGCTTGCGCCGCTCTCGTCGCAGAAGGCCGTCGATGACCTCAAGGACAAGATCCGCCAGGCCGTCGCCCACGGCGCGAAGGCGATCGAAGTCGGGCCGAGCGTACCGAACCAGGGCGCATTCTTACAGCCGACGATCCTGACCGACATCGCCGAAGACAACCCGGCTCGCTACTGGGAATTTTTCGGCCCCGTCTCGATGATCTTCAAGGCCAAGGACGAAGACGATGCCATCCGCATCGCCAACGACTCGCCCTTCGGCCTCGGCGGCTCGGTCTTTACGTCAAACCCCGCTCACGGCGCCCAGGTCGCCAAGCGCATCTCGACGGGCATGGTATTTGTCAACCACCCGACGATGGTGAAGGCGGATCTGCCGTTCGGCGGCGTTCGGCGCTCGGGCTACGGTCGCGAGCTGCTCGGCCTCGGCATCAAGGAGTTCGTGAACCACAAGCTGATCGACATCGTCGATATCGACGCTGCGTTCTAAGCGCCGGAACAGCCAAACACGACCGTTAGCACCGTGCGGGCTGCCCGCACGGTGCTAATTTTTATCAGCCGAGCCTCATCGACACTTCGACATCGTCACCGAACGGCGTTGAAAGATAACCATTCGACGGAGAACGCACCCGGGCCAGATAATCGGGACTGTAATCGGCATTGTCCGCAATCACGAAAGCTCCCGGCCTGAGACGGCTTTCCAACAAACCTAAAATGTCAGGATAAAGAGCTTTTGCTCCGTCCAGCAGGACGAGGTCGATCACGTCAGGGAGATTGGCATTCAATGTCTGAAGCGCATCGCCCTGCCGAATTTCAACCAGATCGATAAGACCGCCTTCCGTCAGATTTTGGCGTGCCTTCGCCACTTTTGAAGGTTCAAACTCGCTCGTGATTAGACGGCCTCCGCCATTGTCTCGAAGGGCGGCAGCAAGGTGTAGCGTCGAAATTCCGAATGATGTTCCGAATTCCACGATCGACCGTGCACGGCATCCGCGCGCGAGCATGTACAGCAACGTTCCCGTCTCCCGTGAGACCGCAAGCGGAAAGTCCTTCAAACGCCGGTAGAAATCCCGGTATCCGACCTTACTGCTCATCAACTGGGCGCGCTCCTCAGACGACAGATCTGCGAAATCGGGAACGTTCATCGGTGACGCTGCAGCCGCCGCTGCAAACAAAGTGTCGAGGAGCGGTCCTAGGGGTGTTGTGGTCAGCGTATTCATCGCAATTCTCCGAGGTTTTTCGCTGTTATTGCGCTGACTGAAAAATACGACTAAACATTCGCATTCGCTATTCGCATTCCCTCGCTTGCCATGGCACCCCGTAAAAAACTCAGATTGCCTCTAGAAAAGAGCCAAAACAGGCCCGCTCGAACGAGCTCGTGTCTGCCATTCTGGATGCAGCTGTTCAGGTTTTGGCGAAAGAAGGCGCGCCGCGATTTACGACTGCGAGACTCGCCGAAAGAGCTGGCGTCAGCGTCGGCTCGCTCTATCAGTATTTCCCGAACAAGGCGGCGATCCTCTTCCGCCTCCAGAGCGACGAATGGCGCCAAACGACGGACATGTTGCGCGCCACTCTTGAGGATGCGCAAACGCCTCCGCCTCAACGGCTGCGCGCGCTCGTCCATGCCTTCATTCAATCGGAATGCGCCGAAGCCGACGTCCGGGGAGCATTAGACGACGCCGCCCCCCTTTACCGCGACGCGCCGGAGGCAAAGAAAGCAAAAGCTTCGAGCGCACGCTCGATGGAAAATTTCATGCGTGAAGCATTGCCCAGGGCCTCGAAGGTTCAGCAAGCTTTAGCCGCCGGCCTTATCAAAACGACGCTCTCTGCCGTCGGCAAGCAGTTTTCAGAGACGCCGCGCACCAAGGCGGAAATTGCCGAGTTCGCCGATGCGTTGGCCGATATGTTTTGCGCATACCTGGATGGCATAACAAATCCCCACGCTCGACCGGGGGCAAGTGGTGCAAAACGTGCTCGTCAGACCTCACGCACCTCTTCGACCTGATAGAGCGGCCGATACCGGCGTGTCACGACCGTGACACGGGCACCGTCCCGCAAGCCATGAAGTCCCTGCGTAACAAGCTGAATGGTCACGCCGCTGTCGGTATGGAGTTCGGCGTAATCGCTGCTCCACACCCGAACGGTGCCGGAGAACACGTGTGTCCCCGGTTCCAGCAGATCGGGAGCGCTTGTTCTGGTGCCACTCATGTGCCGCACGCCGCAAATCCCAAAGCCATTCGAGTTTGCCGACGAAATATCGGCGCGCGCAAGGCCGTCGCGGACACCATCTGCATAATTCTCATCGTGCGGCAGCGTCGGTGCCCGGAGCGTCAAGGCAAAATCGTAGGACTCCAAAGAGTTGATCTTGACTATTACTCCCGAACGGCTCATGTGGTCCGCGCGGTTGCCCCTGTTTAAGGCGCCGTGAATCCGAAGGAACCCAACCCTTGTCTAGCGACAGTAGTCGATTGCCCCAGCCGTCGAGGCTCGTGGACTGACCATAGGGTCGGCTCCCACGATCCGCGCGACGGCGGATCGGAAGGTGAGCCATGGAAAATATCCGCAAAGCATCGGGCGACGATGTCGACCCGATCGTTCTGGTCGAACTGCTCGAAGAGCACGACGCCGACATTGTCGCTCAACTCAACGACGAAGACCTCGAAACAGCCGCGTCTATTCTGTCGCAGCTCCCGCTCGATCGCGTCGTTGAGATCTTCGACCGCCCTGAGTTGTCGCGCGCCAGCGACCTGATACTCGAACTCCCGGAAGAGTTTACAAGCCAAGTTCTGAACGACATGTCGGCCGACCGCGCCGCCGACCTTCTGCGCCAGCTCGACGGTCCCGACCGAACGAAGCTACTATCGCTCCTCGACTTTGAAACCGCTCAATCGTTGAAGCTGCTGCTCGCCTACCACGAAGGCACCGCCGGCAGCATCATGACGACGGAATTCGTAAGCGTTCCTTCGACGTTCACGGTTGCCGACACTCTGCGGCTGATCCGTGAAGTCGAGCACACGCGCGAAACCGTCTATGCGATTTATGTCATCGATCCCGTATCGCGCGTTCTCGTACGCACGGTTACGCTGCGCCAGCTGATCACCGGCGAGCCGGACCAGCCCATTCTGGATGTCGCACCCGACCGCGACCCGATCTGGGTCGATCCCGATACCGACCGAGAGGAAGTTGCGCGGCTGATCTCGATCCACGACCTTCTGGCCGTCCCGGTTCTCAACGCCCGACACCGCGTTCTAGGCATCGTCACGGTCGATGACGTGATCGACGCCATCCTCGACGAGAGTACCGAAGACGTTCAGAAGTTCGGCGGCGTCGAAGGCATCGCAGAACCCTATCTCGAAATGAGCTTCCTTGAGATGATCAAGAAGCGGGCTGGCTGGCTTTGCGCGCTTTTCTTGGGTGAAATGCTGACGGCAAGCGCCATGCAGCACTATTCCGATGAACTCGAAAAAGCGGTCGTTCTGACGCTTTTCATTCCGCTGATCATGAGTTCGGGCGGCAACTCCGGCTCGCAGTCGACGTCGCTTCTCATTCGTGCACTGGCACTTGGCCAGATCCGGCTGCGCGACTGGTGGCGCGTTGCCATCCGGGAAATTCCGACAGGTATTACCCTTGGCGCCATCCTCGGCATCATCGGCATCGCCCGCATCTCACTGTGGCAGGCGGTCGGCATCTTCGACTACGGGCCCCACTGGCAGCTCGTCGCCCTAACCGTCGGCCTTGGCCTCATCGGTATTGTCACATTCGGTTCGCTGACCGGTGCGATGCTGCCGTTCCTGTTGAAACGCATCGGTTTTGACCCGGCGAGCGCATCAGCCCCATTCGTTGCGACACTCGTCGACGTCACTGGTTTGATGATCTATTTCAGTGTTGCCATGCTCGTTCTGAGAGGCACGCTCCTCTAGCTCGACCATATCCTTTGGACGAAGGCGCCCGCATGCGAATGCTGCAGGTGCCCTCGTTTTCCTGCCCTGCTCCATACAGCGTGCTAACAATCGCGGCATTTCTACCGGAATTGATTGTCTAACTGAAATCCAAGTTTTGAACGCCTCGCGTTTGATCGAGACTTTATGGCCACTATCTGGGGGCGAAATGCCCTTTGCCCGCAATGGGGTCAGCAAAGATGATGTTCGACATTCTTGAAATTCGGATCGTCGGAATGCATGTGGTGGTGTATTGTCCACGGCGGCGGCGCGCTGTGGAATAATCTCGCCTGTGGAATCTGAAAAAATGACGACGATCACCGACCTCATGCGGCTTGCGCCCCTGCGCTTGGCCCTCTCCGCGATGGCGGCGACGGCCATCATCGCGGGCAACGTTCAATCGGCATGCGCACAAAGCGCTCCGCCGGCATTCCCGGTCACTGTCGCGCCGCCGCTCGCCAAGCACATCAAGACTTGGGATGAATTTCCCGGCCGCTTCGAAGCCGTCGCCCGCGTCGAGCTCAGGCCGCGCGTCAGCGGCTACGTCGATCAGGTTAATTTCAAAGAAGGCACGATCGTCAAGCAGGGCGATCTGCTCTTCACACTCGATAAGCGGCCATTCCAGATCGCCGTCGAAGCCGCGAAAGCCGACGTAGCGCGCACGCAAGCCCAAGTCGAATTTGCCAAGGCCGATCTTGAGCGCGCGGGGCCGCTCGTCGAAACGAAAGTCTTGAGCGAACAGGTTTACGAGCAACGCAAATCCAGCCTCGGCGTTGCTGAAGCCCAGGTGATGTCGGCGAAGGCCAATCTGAAATCGGCCGAACTCAATCTGGAATGGGCCGAGGTCCGTGCCCCGATCGCCGGCCGCGTGTCGGACAAAAAGATCGACGTCGGCAACCTTGTGATCGGCGGCCAAGTCAATTCGACCTTGATGGCGACCATCGTCACGACCGACCCCATCCACTTCGTTTTCGATTCCTCCGAAGCCGACTACATGCGCGACGCCCGCAAGAGAAAATCCGGCGTGTTGCCCGCATCTCGCCTCGCCCCTGTTCCGGTTCGCGTGAAACTCGCAGACGAAAAAGACTGGGTGCACGAGGGCACGATGGACTTCGTCGACAACGCCTTCAATCAAAGATCGGGCACCATTCGTGGCCGTGCCGTTTTGCCGAACAAGGATGATCTGCTGACGCCGGGGCTCTTCGCCCGCATCGCCGTCTATGGCGGGGACATGGATGCGCTCCTTGTCCCCGATGACGCCATTATCTCCGACCAGGCGAGCAAAATCCTTTACACGGTCAACGCCGACAACGTCGTCGTGGCGACCCCTGTAACTCTCGGCCAGATGTACGAAGGCTTGCGCGTCATCACCTCCGGACTGAAGCCTGACGACCGCATTGTTATCGAAGGCGTCGCCAACCCCGCCATCCGGCCGGGAACGAAAGTCGCGCCGACCCAGGGAACGATCAAACCGTCCGAGAAGACGGCGCAAAACTGATCTGCGCCGTCCCGCCTTGAACGTGCATTTCGTCTGAAGCTTCCAACGCCGATAGGGCCCGATGCGTCTTTCTCATTTTTTCATCGACCGGCCGATCTTTGCAGCAGTCGTCTCGATCATCATCACGATCCTCGGGTTGATCTCGATGCGCTTTTTGCCCATCGCGGAATATCCCGACATCGCGCCCCCGACGGTCGCCATCCACGCGACGTATCCTGGCGCTTCGGCACAGGTCATAGCCGAAACCGTTGCGACGCCGATTGAGCAGGAAGTTAACGGCGTGGACGACATGCTCTACATCAACTCGCAGTCGACGGGCGACGGCCAGTTGACGATCAACGTCGTCTTCAAACCGGGTACGAACATCGATCAGGCGCAGGTTTTGGTTCAGAACCGCGTCGCGGTCGCTGAGCCGCGCCTGCCGGAAGACGTGCGCCGCCTGGGCATCTCTGTGCGCAAGGCCTCGCCCGACCTGATGATGGTCGTGCACATGATCTCGCCCGACGGCACGCGTGACCAGCAGTACATCTCCAACTACGCCACGCTCTATGTCAAAGACGTGCTGACGCGCATCGACGGCGTCGGCGACGTCCAGGTCTTCGGCGCACGCGACTACTCGATGCGCATATGGCTCGACCCTGACAAAGTCGCCTCTCGCGGTTTGACGGCAGGCGAAGTCGTCTCGGCATTGCAGGCCGCCAACTTGCAGGTCGCGGCGGGCTCCATCAACCAGCCGCCGGCCTCTTCCGACGGCGCCTTCACGATCAACGTCAAAACGCTGGGACGTCTGTCGTCGCCGGATCAGTTTGAGAATATCGTCGTGCACGCCGAGCCCGACGGCTCGGTCGTGCGCATCCGCGACATCGCCCGCGTCGAGTTGGGCTCGCAGGACTACACCGTCAACGCCTACCTCAACAACAAGGTCGCAACCGCACTCGTCATCTTCCAGAAACCGGGTTCGAATGCGCTTGCGACAGCGGCCAACGTCAAGGCCGAGATGGAGCACCTGAAGAAAAGCTTCCCGCCGGGCGTCGGCTATGCGGTCGTCTATAACCCGACTGAGTTCATTCAGTTCT
>JAFECH010000388.1 GCA_018242255.1 Pseudomonadota bacterium
CAAGAGCACGATCAATGATGTGGCGACCGCTGCCAAGATCGAGCCGCCGGCAACACCTATGACAGCCAGCACCGTTGCCCCTGCCGCGCAACAGGGTGACGCGTCGCACCAGATGGCTCCTCTTTCGTCGCCGCCGATGCCCGCATCGCCGTCGGAGATGGCGGCCGCCGAAGCACGGCAGGCCGCTGTAAAAGCGGAGTCCTGACGCCATGCAGGAGCGGCTGCCGACATCGGGCTCCGAGACCGAAGCGCTGCGCGACGGCCAGGACGAGATCGACGCCAGTAAAGCGCCGTTGCTCGATCATCTGATCGAGCTGCGCCAGCGCTTGATCTACGCGCTCGGCGCGTTCGTGGTGATGTTCTTCCTCTGCTTCTCGGTCGCGGGCCACATCTACAACGTGCTCGTCTGGCCCTACATGTGGGCGTCCGGCAACGATCACGTGAAGCTCATCGCGACGCACTTCCTCGAACAGATCATGACGCAGGTGAAGCTCGCCATGTTCGGCGCGGCGTTCCTGTCGTTCCCCGTAGTCGCCACGCAGGTCTATAAATTTGTAGCTCCGGGCCTCTATAGAAACGAGCGCCGCGCGTTCTTGCCGTACCTCATCGCAACCCCGGTGCTCTTCGTGCTCGGCGCGATGATGGTCTACTTCGTCGCGATGCCCGTCATCATCAAGTTCTCGATCGGCTTGACGCATACGTCAGGGCCGGGCACGCCCGAGATCGAACTGCTTCCGAAAGTTTCCGAATATCTGTCGCTCATCATGACGCTGATCTTCGGCTTCGGGCTGGTCTTCCAATTGCCGGTTGTCTTAACGCTGTTGGCGCGCACCGGTATCGTCACGTCGCAGGCTCTCGCGAGCGGTCGACGTTACGCCATCGTCGGCATCTTTGCGGCAGCGGCGCTGCTGACGCCGCCCGATGCGCTCAGCATGTGCATCATGGCTTTCCCGACGATCGGCCTTTACGAGGCCTCGATTTTGGCCGTGCGCTTCGTCGAGCGACAGCAGACGAAGGCCAAAGCCGAAGCATAGCTCCTATTCATTCGTGACGTGGATGACCGTGCGCGCTGCGGCGCGCTCGCTGCGGCCATGTGCAAACGCCCGATGAAATGGCGCGCCTTGGTCCGCATCAAAAGACCAACGCATACCTCCTATTCAGCCCATCGGCAAAACCGTCGTGCGATCTCGAAATCACGCTCTAACGGATCAAGATGACGATGCGTACATGCCTGGAAGAGCGAGCGCCAAGATAACGCCGTCGCATGAAACGAAATCGTGTCGCCTAGCGAATGTCTCTGAGCGCCCTCAACGGCGAAAACGACTTCGAACGGCTAGAACCAAAGGTCACTACTAAGGACCAATAGCGATGACCAAAACAATCAAAGCAACTCTTGCAGCACTCGCGGTTCTCGTGAGCGCCGCTCCAGCGACGATGGCATTCGCCGCAACGGGCGGAAACGGAACTTATCAAGCGTGCGAGAACCACGACTACACACCTCACGGCATCTGGGACTGCCGTTAATCGTCCCGCGGAATGATGGTGCGTGGACACCATAAGTTCGAAGAATTGCAGTGATCCAATCGCGCGATAAAGACGCGAGGAGCGCTCCCAAAAATCAAAAAATGCCGCATGCCGATCATGTTGGATCGGCCATGGGAGGGAGCGCGCCTTGCGAGTGCGAACGGGCTGCAAGGAGTTCGAAAGTTTTTGTCTAACTCAACTTAAAGGACCACGCACATGTCTAAAGCTCTGAAAATTGCTGTCGCAGTCTTTGCGCTTTCCATTAGCGCCGCACCCGCGTCCATCGCGTTCGCATCGGCTGGCGACCAGGCCTCATGCTCGTCGAGCCAGCCCACGCCGCATGGCGTCTGGGACTGCCATTAATTTGCAAGATCGGGGCGGCGTCGACATTGCGACGCTGCCCCACTATGCTCGGACTGGACCGGACCAAAAGCATCGTATAGGACGGCCTCACCGTTTCGACCGTGAAGAGGCCCTCCGTGTTCGACATCAAGTGGATCAGAGATAACGCCGAGACTTTCGACGAGGGGCTGCGTCGCCGTGGGCTCGAGCCACAAGCCGGGCGCATCGTTGCGCTCGATGACAAACGCCGCGCGCTGCTGACGACGCTCCAGGAAGCCCAGTCGCAGCGTAACGCCGCCTCCAAGGAAATTGGCAAGGCGAAAGCCACCAAGGACGAAGCCACCGCCTCGCGGCTGATGGCGGAAGTCGCAGCGCTCAAGGAAACGATCGCTAGAGGCGAGGAAGAAGAGCGCGTGCTCGACGCCGAGATCCGCGACGTGCTCTCCGTTATTCCCAATACGCCGCACGCCGATGTTCCGTTTGGCACGGACGAAACAGGTAATGTCGAAGTTCGCAAAGTCGGCACACCGGGCACGTTTGCCTTCGCACCCAAGCAGCATTTCGAAATCGGCGAAGCACTGGGGCTGATGGACTTCGAAGCGGCGCAGAAAATTTCCGGCGCGCGCTTCGTTGTTCTGAAAGGCGCACTCGCGCGCCTGGAGCGCGCCATCGCGAGCTTCATGCTCGATCTTCACACCGGCGAATTCGGCTATACCGAAGTCAACCCACCGCTGCTCGTGAAAGATCAAGCGGCCTACGGCACGGGCAACCTTCCGAAGTTCGCTGAAGATCTCTTCCGCACCACAAATGACTTCTGGCTGATCCCCACCGCCGAGATCCCACTGTCGAACCTCGTCCGCGAGCAGATCCTCGATGAAGCCCAACTGCCGATGCGCATGACGGCATGGACGCCGTGCTTCCGTTCCGAAGCAGGGGCGGCCGGACGCGATACGCGCGGCATGATCCGCCAGCATCAGTTCTCGAAGGTCGAGCTTGTCTCCGTCGTTACGCCCGAGACAGCGCTGGAAGAACACGAGCGCATGACATCCTGCGCCGAGGAAGTTCTAAAGCGCCTCGGCCTGCCATTTCGCACGATGCTTCTGTGCACCGGCGACATGGGCTTCGCCTCGCAGAAGACCTACGACATCGAAGTCTGGCTGCCGGGCCAGAACGCCTATCGCGAAATTTCATCGTGCTCGGTCTGCGGTGATTTCCAGGCTCGCCGAATGGATGCGCGCTTCCGTTCAAAGGACGGCGGCAAACCTGTTTACGTCAACACGCTGAATGGTTCTGGCCTCGCAGTCGGCCGCACGCTGATCGCAGTACTCGAAAACTATCAGCACGCTGACGGCACCGTCGTCATCCCCGATGCACTTCGCCCCTATATGGGCGGATTGGCGCAGATCCAGAAGGCGTAGTGGGGATCGACGAATGCTTCGCCCCTACGATATCGTCGTCGTCAATCAAGACGTCGACGACGAAGACATTCGCGGCCTGGAGGGGTATGTCATCGGCGAAGTTTCGGCTGAGCAGATCGGCGTCTTCGTCTACAAACAAGAGCGGGTGTGGTGCCTCCATCCCTCTCGCGTCCGCGCGACAGGGGCAAGCGACGAAGGTGCACGGCGCGAACGTGGAGCTCCGCTTCGCGTGAATTCAAAAGGCGAGATCATCGGTTGAACAATGCGTATCCTCATCACCAACGACGACGGCATCAACGCTCAAGGACTTGAAATACTGAAGGCGATCGCACTTGGAATTTCGCCCGATGTCTGGACGGTAGCGCCCGAGACGAACCAATCCGGCACCGCGCACTCGATGACGCTGCATACGCCGCTGCGTCTGCGCAAACTCGATGAGCGCACGCACGCGATTACCGGCACGCCGACTGACTGCGTGATAATGGCCGTCCGTCATATCCTGATCGATCAACCGCCGGATCTCATTCTGTCCGGCGTCAATCACGGCTCGAACCTCGCCGAGGATGTGACCTATTCGGGCACAGTCGCTGCCGCGATGGAGGGCGCCATACTTGGCATTCCCTCGATCGCGCTGTCGCTGATGATGGGCTTCGAAGAAGGCGCTCGGCGCGCGCTGTGGGATACGCCGCTTGCTCACGCCCCGTCGCTGATCCGGAAGCTGCTCGATCAGAAGTGGGATTCCAAGACGCTCATTAACATAAATTTCCCGGATGCCGCTCCTGAGGAAATCAAAGGCGTGGCCGTCACGTCGCAAGGCGTGCGCGATCAGGCGATGCTCGATATCGACAGCCGGACGGATCCGTGGGGGACACCCTATTTCTGGTTCGGCTTTGAGCGCCGCATGTCGACGCTCGTTCCCGGCACAGACATCGCGGCGATTGCCGAAGGCAAAATTTCCGTCACGCCTCTGAGTGTCGATCTCACCGACTATCGCGCGCTCGACGCGCTGAAGGGCAAGCTGACCTAAGAGGCGCTCCGCCGGCACGGTCATACAACTTCAAGCGCAAAAGCCCCGGGTTTGACGAAATCCCTCCGCGAAGTGAGCGCAATTGTCATCTAATGAGAGAAAACTCGGAGGCGGTGTGCAACGCATCGGTTCCGGCGTTTTTCGACTTTCCAAAATGGGCCGTTCACTCTGTGGGGCAGGGGCGGGTGGCTCTCAACACGACACGACAACTCGGGGCATCGAATTAAAATCGCGCGGCGGTATTTACCGCCTGTTAACCTGTTAAAGGTTAATAGATGGTGCGAGTAGAGGTGCGTACCATGATGAGTTGTTTTGGCGTTGGCCAGTGCGGTCGCTTGTGCCTCAAGTCCGCGAGTGCCATTTCTCTAATATTAGCAACCATTTCTCTGGCTGGTTGCAGCGCGGATGTCACGCGCTTCGACAGTACTTCATTTGCGCTTAACGATCCTCCGGAGACCGGCAGCAATCCGGCGCCGCGAGAATCCGTATACAGCAATTCACTGAGCGATAACCAACCCGTCGAGGGTACGACGCCGCGCGGACCCTACGGTGCGGGCGCTTCATCCGTGCAGGTTGCCGCTCTTCCAGATACAAACAACGATCGCTCGTACGCGCCACCGCCTGCCTATCGCCAGCCGGCATATCAGCAGTCCGCGTATCAGCAGCCTGCCTATCGCCAGCCAACGTACAACGCGAAACCATTCAACCAGACGCGTGGCGCCAGTGTGCCGGCGCACGGCGCGCCGATTGCCAGGGGCGAAGCCATTGAGGTGCAGCCGGGCGACACGCTTTACGGCCTGTCGCGTCGCCATCGCGTTTCGCTGGCTGAGTTGACCACACTCAACAACCTGAGCAATCCGAACATTCATCCGGGCCAGAAGCTTTATCTTCCGGCTGCCGACGGCGGCGGTTACACGGCCCCTTCGAGCGCCGCTGCCGCCAGTGCGGCGGTTGAAGCAGCGCGTCCGGCTCCGGTTCCGCTTGCCCAGGCAACGCCCGACGTCGCCGCCCGCTACAATGCAAGCTACACGGTGCAGCCCGGCGATTCTCTCTATGGGATCTCCCGTTCACACGGCGTGAAATTCTCCGAGCTGCAGCAGGTCAACGGCATCACCGATCCGCGTCGCGTGAAGCCTGGCACGGTCTTGCGCATTCCCGGTGGCAGCGAAGCGCCCGCTCGCGTAGCGGCGAACACGCCGCCTGCGCCCCCTCTGCCGCCTGCAACGCGGCGTCAACCAGAGGCGCCCATTACGCAGGCTCCCGTGGCCGAGGCTCAGCCGCCTGTCACCGACAGTCAGCCGCAGCGTTATGGCGAAGCGACCACGACGCAGCCGACGATTATTAACGGCGAGAAGCGCGTCGCGTCGTTGTCGAACCAGACCAACGATGCATCGCCCGTCGTGCCGCCCCTGCAGCCGTCGCCGCCTGAGCACCGCCCGCAAGCGGCCGCGCAGCCCTCTGCGCCGGAGCAGAAGGTTGCCATCGCCGCTCCGCCGCCGTCTTCCGGCCCAGCGACCGTCGACAGCGTCAAACTGCGGTGGCCCGCGAGCGGCAAGATCATCGCCGGTTTCGGTAGTCGCCCCGATGGCACGCACAACGATGGCATCAATCTTCAGGTGCCGCTCGGAACCGACGTCCATGCCGCCGAGTCCGGTGTCGTCGCCTACGCCGGCAGCGAACTCAAAGGCTATGGCAATCTCGTTCTGCTACGGCACGATAACGGCTGGGTTACAGCTTACGCCCACAATGACGAGTTGCTCGTGAAGCGCGGCGACAAGGTCAGGCGCGGACAGGTGATCGCGAAAGCCGGCAAGACTGGCTCTGTCGATCGGCCGCAGCTGCATTTCGAATTGCGTCAAGGTTCGAGACCGGTTGATCCTATTCCTTATCTCGAAAAGCTTTGACGCCACGATCTAGCGCGGGGGCAACGCGCTGGCACAGAGGGAAGCATGGGGGCCGGGTCGAAAGACCCGGCTCTCTTTATGATTGGCGCTTGCGACTCCGCTGCGCGGAGCCGGCCGCAAGCGACGCTCGCTGCTGCATAGTCCGCACTCGGCGGCCGGCGCGCGGAACGCGCGTCGCCGAGCGCCAACTAACGAGTGCCAATTAAATCGACGTCTTAGTGCGTCCCGCTAAATCTTGAACGTATTGCCAAGCGACGCGGCCCGAACGCGCGCCACGCGTCGTCGCCCATTCGAGCGCATCGCGCTCGAGTTCCTTGTCTTCGACGGCAATTCCGAAATACTCGACGTAGGCGCGCACCATCGCGAGATAATCGTCCTGGCTCGCGTTGTGGAATCCGAGCCAAAGGCCGAAGCGATCCGATAGCGAAACTTTTTCTTCCGTTGCTTCGCCCGGATTGATTGCTGTCGCCCGCTCGTTATCGATCATATCGCGCGGCATCAGGTGCCGCCGGTTCGACGTCGCATAGAACAGGACGTTCTTCGGGCGACCCTCGATGCCGCCGTCGAGCACGGCCTTGAGCGACTTGTAGCTCGTGTCGTCATGATCGAACGACAGGTCATCGCAGAACACGATGAAACGGAGAGGGGCTGCCGCCTTGAGCAGGGACAGGCACCTCGGCAGCGACGCAATATCTTCGCGATGAATTTCAATGAGCTTTAAACCGCCGCTGACCGCGCGGGCGTCCGCATGCGCGGCCTTGACGAGGCTGGATTTGCCCATCCCCCGCGAACCCCACAACAGGGCGTTATTGGCTGGAAGCCCGGCCGCGAACAGCCGGGTATTGTCGATAAGGATGCCGGCCGTCCGGTCGATGCCTTTCAACAGCTTAAGCGGCACGCCGCTAACCTCTGGTACGGCCTCGAAACTATTGCTCTCCGCCTGCCAGATGAAGGCGTCCGCGGCATCGAAGCTCGCGGCGCGAAGCGGCGGCGGGCTCAAGCGTTCGAGGGCATCTGCAATCCGCTCTAAAAGCGGGAGATAGGTGTCTGCGTCGTTCATTGGGACTTCCGGAAAGGCAAAAGCCCGGCCTGCTATCGGCCGGAAAAACCGTGTTTAATCACTATGCAGAGCCGTGCCAACGCGATTTTGCCGGGCTTTGTGTGGTTGCAAATGGGCCTCGGACCACTATAGTCCGCCCGAATTTGAGGGGCTCTTTCCCCCGGCCCATTGGGTTTCGGGGCGCTAGTGCTTATTTCAATCGCATCCAGAGGACGTTCCTTCGCAATGTTTACCACTCCCGCGTTCGCTCAAGCCGCAGGCGCTTCCAGCGCCATGGATCCGCTTGGCGGACTTCTGATCCCCATGCTCCTGATGCTGGCGATCTTCTACTTTCTGTTGATCCGCCCTCAGTCGCAGCGCGCCAAGCAACTCCGCGAACGTCTCAACGCGGTTCGCCGCGGCGATACGGTGGTTACGTCCGGGGGTATGGTCGGCAAAGTGATCAAGGTTTCCGACACGAGCGACGAGATCGAAGTCGAACTCGCGGACAACCTGAAAGTCCGCATCGTGAAGAGCACCTTGATGGAAGTGCGCTCGAAGGGCGAACCGGTCAAAGAAGGCTAAATCTGTCAAAGTCGCAACGTGATCGCCATTGATCCGTGTGCGAAAAGTAGGATGCGCCCGATGTGCGGACAGTGATCCGCACATCGCCTAATGCACGAGATCCTTTTCCGATGCTGCAGTTTACCCGCACCAAAGTATTTCTCATCCTGCTGACCTGTCTCGTCGGGATCTTGGTCGCGATGCCGAACCTCTTCTCGAAAGAGACGGTGGCGTCGTGGCCCTGGTATCTGCCGCACAAGCAGATGCCTCTCGGCCTTGACCTCCAAGGCGGCGCACACTTGCTGCTCGAGATGGATCAGAACGAAATCAAGAAAGATTGGCTGAACAATCTCCGGGATGAATCGCGCAAGGTGCTCCGCGACGCGCGGATCGGTTTCACCGGCATCGGCGCTCAAGGTTCGCAGCTCGTTGTGAAGCTCGCAAAACCCGATGAGCGCGATAAGGCCATCAAGGAACTCTACAAGGTCCGCCAGACCATCGGCAGTGCCGTGCTTGGAACCGGCGGTTACGACGTCGACGTAAGCGAAGGCAGCGATCCCGGCACGATCATCATCAAGCCGACCGAAGCCGGTATGCGCGCCCGACTTTCGAATGCCGCCGCGGCATCGATCGAAACGATCAACCGTCGCGTCAACAACCTCGGCACCTCGGAATCGACGATCGTCCGTCAGGGCACCGACCGTATTCTGATCCAGTTCCCAGGTCTGAAAGACACCAAAGAGCTGAAAGCGCTCATCGGCGAAACCGCAAAGCTGACCTTCCACGAAGTCAACCCGTCTATGACGGCTGAGGAAGCCCAGCAGACCAGCATTCCGGCGGGCTACAAAATCTATCCCGCCGACAAGGATGACGGCGGACCGCGCGCCTATTTGCTGCGCGAAACACCGGTCGTGCAGGGCGAAGATCTCGCCGACGCGCAGCCAGGCTTCGACAGCCGCACTGGCGAACCCGTCATCAACTTCCGGTTCAACCAGGTCGGCGCGCGTAAGTTTGCGAACTTCACGAAAGACAACGTCGGCCGTCCGTTTGCTATCGTGCTCGACGACAAGGTGCTCTCCGCGCCTGTCATCCGCGAGCCGATCCTCGGCGGTTCCGGCCAAATTTCAGGCAACTTCAGCGTCGAAAGCTCGAACCGTCTCGCCGTTCAGCTGCGCTCGGGTTCGCTGCCGACGAAGTTGACCATCGTTGAGGAGCGCACGGTCGGCCCGTCGCTCGGCGCCGACTCCATTGCTGACGGCAAGCTCGCCGGTACGATCGGCGGCATCGCCGTCGTGATTTTGACCATTCTTGCGTACGGTACGTTCGGCATTTTCGCGTGCGTCGGTCTCCTTGTGCATTTGATCATGACCGTCGCGTTGATGACGCTTATCGGCTCAACGCTGACACTGCCCGGCATCGCGGGTCTTGTTCTCGGCGTCGCGATGGCCGTTGACGCCAACGTTCTGATTTACGAGCGCATCCGCGAAGAGTTGCGCACCGGCAAAACGCCGGTCGCAGGCATCGACGCTGGCTTCCAGCGTGCCTTCGTGACGATCGCCGACAGCCAGCTGACGACGCTGGCTTGCGCGATCATCATGTTCTGGCTGGGCTCGGGCCCTATCCGCGGCTTCGCCGTCACGCTCACAATCGGCATTCTGACCTCGATCTTCGCTTCAGTGACGGTCGTGCGAATGCTCATCTGGTTCTGGCTCAGGGCCCAGCCCAAGGGCCGCATTCAGACCGTTCCGGTCTAGGAGACGCCTTCCGTGTTGATGAAACTCATTCCTGTCTTCAAGGGCGTCGACTTCTTTCCGCACGACCTTCGCTTGCCCTTCATGAAGTTCAAGGGGCCGGCTCTTGCTGCATCGATCATCGCAATGTTGATCTCCTTGACGCTCTGCATGACGCTCGGCCTCAATTACGGCGTGGACTTCAAGGGCGGCTCTCTTGTCGAGCTCAAGACGAAATCCGGAAAAGCCGATATCAGCGCACTGCGCGAAAAGCTTAATGGCCTCGGCCTCGGCAACGTGCAGATTCAGGAATTCGGTACACCTGACGACGTTCTTGTACGTCTCGAAGAGCAGCCCGGCGGCGAAGCCGCACAGCAGGAAGCCCTGAAAAAGGTGACTGCGGCAACGGATGCCGACTATGTCCAACGACGCGTCGAAGTCGTCGGCCCCGCTGTATCGAGCGAACTCCGCATGACCGGTTTCATCGCCGTCGCGGCGGGTATTCTCGCGATCGTTGCCTACGTTTGGTTCCGGTTCGAATGGCAGTTTGCGTTGGGTGCGGTCGTCGCGCTGACACACGACGTGCTCGTCACGGCGGGCATTTTCTCGCTATTCCGGTTTGAATTCGATCTGTCGACGGTGGCCGCACTTCTGACCATTCTTGGCTATTCCGTTAACGACACCGTGGTCGTCTCCGACCGTATCCGCGAAAACCTGCGCAAGTATAAGAAGATGGAGCTCAACGAGCTTCTGAATCTCTCAATCAACGAGACGCTGTCGCGCACGATACTGACCGGCGCCACTGCGGTCGCCGTGTTGCTTTCCCTCTATATCTTTGGGGGCGAGGTAATCCGCAGCTTCAACCTTGCGATGCTGTTGGGTGTCGTGATCGGCACTTATTCGTCGATCTTCATCGCAGCGCCGCTGCTTGGCTACCTGGGCGTCAAGCGCGATTGGAGCGACGCCGCCGCTAAAGCGATGGCGACGACGAAATCGAAGGCGAAGGCTTAAGTTCAAGCAGGGCGGCGCCGTCATGACCCGCGACGTCGCCCGCTATCCCTACGAGACGCCGATAACGGCCTACGGAAACGGCGGCTTTCGGTTTGCCGAAATGAGCCATCGCGGCTCCGTTTTGTGCCTGCCGTCAGGCGTATGGGCATGGCCCGCAACGAGCGTCGACACGCTCACAGTCAGCGATATCGAATTGCTGCTGACCCTCGTCGAGCCGCCGATCACCGTGCTGTTCGGAACAGGCGAGAAGCAACTCTGGCCCAAGCCCGAAATCTACGAAGCATTCGCCAAAGCCGGCGTTGGACTCGAACCGATGTCGACAGGAGCGGCGGCTCGCACCTACAACATTCTTATTGCCGAAAAACGCCCGATCGCGGCAGCCCTGATTGCCGTTTCTTGATCATCATCTGACATCCCGGCGCAGGCCAGGATCCAGACAGGATGGTATTACTTCCCGAAAATCTCTTCGAGCGGAAGCCACCGCGTGACCGACGCCGCAGCAACGACAGCAGCCTTTGACATGGTCCGAACGAGTGCGCGCACGCACGCGCCCGACCGGTTCTATGCGGCGCTCTTTGCCCCCGCCGCCACACGTCACGACCTAATCGCGCTTGCAGCTTTCACAGGTGAGATCGAGCGCATTTCGCGGCAGGTGAGCGAAGCGATGCTTGGCGAAATCCGCGTCGCCTGGTGGCGAGACGCGTTTCTGAGCCGGGGCGAAAGCGGCCGTTCGGGAAACCCGGTTCTTGACGCCTTCGCCGAGGTCATCCGCCGTCGCTCTCTGTCGCTCGGCCGGATCGAGAGCTATCTCGAAGCCCACGCAAATGCGCTCTATACGGAACAACCGGCTTCGGAGGAAGATCTGATAGCCCGCCTGCGCATGATCGACGGAACGCCGTTCTCGCTCGCCGGGTCGATCCTCGACATCGACCTTGACGATGCGCTGGTCGATGCCGCAGCCCGCGCATCGGGCTTTGCCCGCCTCGGTCTGGAGCTGCCCTATACGCTGATGCATGGCCGCGCGCCGCTGCCGCTGTCCAGGTCGCCAAACCCTTATGATCAAGAAGAGGTGACCGACTGGCGGCCGCAAATTGCCTGGTTTGCGACGGAAGCTGAACGTGGCCTCGCCGACGTGCGGCGTCAACTCGCGGGCAAACCACGGTTGTTTACGACGGCGCTATTGCCGCTTGCCCTCGTCGAGCCCCATTTTCGCGCTTTGCAGAAGCCTCGGCATGAGCCGGCGCGCGAAATCGTGGACGTCGCGCCGATGGCTCGATTGTGGCGTATCGCACGCGCGCACTGGTCAGGTCGCATTTGACGGCCGACGAAGAGGGCTGATGGCATCGATGTTGAAACGGGGGCTGCGAGCGATCGCAGCGGGGCTGTTCCTTCCGCTGGCTTGCGCCGTTGTGGGGCTTGCCGCGCCGGACCGTGCCGAAGCCGCACCCACGATTACATGGCGCATCGAAAACCCGTTCCGCTTTTTCATCGATCCAAATGACACCAATGCCCACCGCGAGACCTACCGCTCATTAGGCCCGCGTGAAAAAGCAACGCCGATCCTGTCCGAAGAGCACGCCTTGCAGCGCGACGATCGCGACGGCTGGGCCGCGTCCATGTTTGACAAGACCTGCTGGAGCAACAATCGCTTTAAGTGCAAGGCCTACGACGACTACATCAATCCGACGCATCATGCCGTCATCGCAAAAATTACCGGCATCGACAGCCCCTCGATGCTGTCGTGCACGTGGCTTTCGGCACCGCGTGGCGACACCAAGAATCCGCGCGGCGATGCCATCACGCAACCCTGCAGCGAGCCCGCACGCTTTGTCGTGCCGTATCCGGGTGGGGCAGCGGTCTCTGTCGAGATCGGCGGCCGTCAGATCGCGCAGATTGATATCAAGGTGCGCGACATCCTGATCGCAGGCATGGGCGATAGTTTTGCGTCTGGCGAGGGCAATCCCGACATGCCGGTGCGCTTCTCGCGCGAGCGCACGGCCGATTACAGCACATTGGGCATGTACGCCAGCTTGACGGGATACCCCGCCCGTATCGGTCCTTGGAAAGAGTTGGGCGACGCCGCCTTCATCAAGGAAAACGCCCGCTGGCTCGATCAGGCCTGCCACCGCTCGCTCTATTCCGAACAGCTTCGCACATCGCTTCAACTCGCCATCGAAGACCCGCATCGCGCTGTCACCTTCGTAGGTGTTGCGTGCGCCGGTGCAGAGATCACGGACGGTCTGTTCCTGCGCTACAAGGGCAACGAATGGGTACCCAATCCGCCGCGCTATTCGCAGCTCTCAGCTGTCGCCGAAGCGCAATGCGGAAAAAACAAGACCCAGCTGGTTAAGCTGACCGACGCCTACGATCAGAATGGCGCGGTGCCCGAGCTGCAGGATCTCATCATGCACCAGTGTCCGCAGGATGCTGCGCGCAAGATCGACCTCGTGTTGCTCTCGATAGGCGGTAACGATATCGGCTTCTCCCGCATTCTCGCGAACACCGTGCTCTCAAACGAATCCCTGCTGCGCGAGCTCGGCGGCTGGCTCGGCGAGATCCATAGCGACACTGAAATTTCAACCGCGCTTCAGAACCTCGGACCTCGCTATAAGGCCCTCAATCGCGCCATCCACGCCCTTCTCTATGTGCCGTGGGAGGAAAGCGACCGCATTTTGCTCGTTGCTTATCCTGGCCTAGCTCTGCAGGGCGACGGTAGCCAGATGTGCGCCAGCGGCAACGCAGGCATGGATGTGGTGCCCGATTTCCAGCTTGATCGCACGAGGCTGAAGCTCGGAACATGGTTCGCAGACAAGCTGAACCGCCAGATGCGAGAGAGCGCGAACGAATTCGGCTGGACCTATGTCGAAACCCATCGACGCGAATTCATCGGCCGCAGCATTTGCGCGGGCCTCAGCGTCGAAGGCGTGAGCGAAGTCGATGATCTTCGCCTGCCGCGTAAACTCGATGGCATGTGGACGCCTTATAACCCCGCTGACTATCGGCCCTATGCCGCCCGCCAGCGTTGGTTCCGCACGCCCAACGATGCTTTCATGACCGGCAACTTCCACGCTGCCGCGGGCTTCCTGACCAACTATCTGAAGATCGAACCGTTCGCGCCGTTCCAGGCAATCCTGGCATCGACCTATTCGGGCGCCTTCCATCCGACCGCGGAAGGACAGGCTGCTATCGCCGATGCGGTGGCGGACAAGGCGAGGGCCGTTCTCGCGAAATACGGCGATGGCCCGGACGCCGCGACCGCGAGCGGCTATACGGCGCCGGCGCCCGTGGTTGCTGTACCGCCTGTTGCCGAGCCGAACGTCGAAATTCCGGACGTTAAATCGGTTCTGTCGAAGAGCCCTGCGGGCAACAGCGGCGCGACCACCGGCGCAATCCCGTCTGCAGCGACGGCTCCCGCACCATTCGACGACAACGACATCGGCGCCCCCGATCCCGAGGATACGCCCAAGCCGATGGAAACGATCGGCGTGACATCCGGGCCGCCGGGCAGCGAGCCGCCGCCTGCGACCTCGCCAAGCATCGGCACGCCAAGCGTCACCGTTCCGAGCACGGCCGCCGCGATGCCCGCCGAAGTGCCGGGCCAGGCCATCGAATTGAGGCGCTCGGCCATACCCGCTCCGGCGGCACCCATGGCTGCGCCGCCAAATGCAGCTGCTCCCGTCGCGACAACTGCGACACCCCCAGCTGGCGCGCTGCCACCCATAGCTGCGCCTGCTGAAGCCCAGGCGCCTGCTGTTCCGCAGTCGCCTTCCGCTGGTGTCGAAAGCAAACCGCTTGCGCCGCCAGCACCGTCAGCGCCCGCCGCCGATGATGAATTCGCGCCGAAGCCGTTCGCACCCGCGGGTGGTCAGTAGATAGACGCTACGCCGACTTCTTCACGGCCGTGTCGTCGCCGAGCCAGACGGCGAGATCGGCCAGCGCCCGGCGTGACATGATCCGCTTCTTCTCGCGGCCGCGCTCGGGACCTTTGAGCTTTTGCCCGCTTTTATCATGCGTCGGATTGGCGTCGAGATCCGGCAGCAGACCGTAGTTGATGTTCATCGGCTGAAAAGATCGTGCAGCGCCACGGTCGCTGTTGTCGACGCTGAGATGGCCGCCGGTGATGTGATCGAGGAGCGCCCCGAGAGCGGTCGTCGGCGGTGGCGCAGCGGCCGTAACGCCAGCTGCATCTGCAGCGGCGAACCGACCGGCCAGCAAGCCGATGGCGGCGCTTTCAATGTAACCTTCAACGCCTGTCACCTGTCCCGCAAAGCGCAGGCGTGGCATCGCCTTGAGACGCAACGACCGATCGAGCAGCTTCGGCGAATTGAGGTAGGTATTGCGATGCAAGCCGCCGAGGCGCGCGAATTCGGCGTTCTCCAAGCCGGGGATCATCCGGAAGATACGCGCCTGTTCGGCGTGCTTCAGCTTGGTCTGAAAGCCGACCATATTCCACAGTGTGCCGAGCGCATTGTCCTGCCGAAGCTGCACGACGGCGTAGGGCCAACGCCCCGTGCGCGGATCATCGAGCCCGACGGGCTTCATCGGCCCATAGCGTAAAGTATCGCGCCCGCGCTCGGCCATCACTTCGACCGGCAGGCAGCCGTCGAAATAGGGCGTCGACGCTTCCCATTCCTTGAAGGTTGTCTTGTCGCCTGCCAATAGCGCATCGACGAAAGCGTTGTACTCGTCCTTCGACATCGGACAGTTGAGATAGTCGGCGCCCGTGCCTGCCGGTCCCGTCTTGTCGTAGCGAGATTGGAACCACGCAATCGACGTGTCGATGGAGTCGCGATGAATGACAGGTGCGATGGCATCGAAAAATGCAAGTGAGTCTTCGCCCGTCAGTTTGCCGAGCGCGGCGCTGAGCGACGGCGACGTCAACGGCCCCGTGGCAATAACGACATTATCCCAGTCTTCAGGGGGCAAGCCGTCGATCTCGCCGCGCTCGATGGTGACCAGCGGATTGGCTGAAAGCCGCGCCGTAACTTCAGCGGAAAACGCATCCCGATCGACGGCCAGCGCGCCACCGGCCGGCAGCTTATGCGTATCTGCCGCCGCCATGATCAGGGAACCCGCGCGGCGCAGCTCTTCGTGCAGAAGTCCGACTGCGTTATTTTCCCAGTCGTCCGAACGGAACGAGTTTGAGCAGACGAGTTCGGCAAAACCGTCCGTCTTATGCGCTTCCGTGGAGCGCACGGGCCGCATCTCATGCAATACAACCGGAGTGCCCGTCGCGGCGATCTGGTGGGCGGCTTCCGACCCGGCAAGACCGGCGCCAATGACGTGAACAATGGATGAGCGAACGGTCTGCACGGCGGTTTCTTCGGCGTTGGAATGAGGATTGTTCGTCGGCCGAGGTGGGCAGGGTCGCCCGCACATTGTCAGCCTGACGCGCCTTCTTACGCGCGGCAGCGGCGCAAGGCAAATGGCGAGCCGCTAGCCGACAAAAAAGTCGTAAACCAGCTTGGCGTTGAGAATGACGATGGTGGCCGCGATCA
>JAFECH010000389.1 GCA_018242255.1 Pseudomonadota bacterium
GCCGTCGTTATCAATGCCGAGGTTGCCGATCGGGCGTTGACGATGCTGGAAGTCGATGGTGAGGGGCTCGATGCGCTCGATCATCGCTACCTGGGCTGCATCCTCAAACATTACGAAGGCGGCCCGGTCGGCATCGAAACGCTGGCGGCGGCACTGTCAGAACCTCGCGACGCGCTCGAAGAGATTGTCGAGCCTTATCTCCTGCAGCAGGGCTTCATCGGCCGCACGCCGCGCGGGCGCGTCCTGACGCTGAAAAGTTACCGTCATCTCGGGGTTAACAGCCCGGCAAAAGGGGCATCGCCCGAGCTTCCGATCTTCGAGGACGGCGAGGGCGAGGCGTAACGCCGCTCAGCAACCAAAACTGCAAAAATTCATGGTTTGGACAGCATTTGCTGCCGAATGTTGGGGCTGGGCTTTCAAGTCTGAATACTTAAGAGGGATTTGCAGTGATCAGCCGTCGCGATCTGCTCAAGATGACGGGTATCGCAGGCGTGGGCTCGACGGCGCTTAGCGGTTATGCCGTCGCCGAAGCTTTCCACGAGCATGTCACGACGTACGCGTTTATGCCGCCGAACTGGACGCCGGGACTGGCGCTGCGTCTAGTCGTGCTGGCCGATCTGCATGTCTGCGATCCGTGGATGTCGACCGAGCGGCTCCAACGCATCGTGGCGCAGACGAATGCGCTCAATCCGGACGCCATCCTGATGCTCGGCGACTTCGTCGTTGGCCTGCAACTCGGTCGCTATTCCGGAACGGTCAGCAACGACGCGTGGGCTGCGGAGCTGGCAAAGCTGAAAGCGCCTTACGGCGTGCATGCGATTCTGGGCAATCACGATTGGTGGCAGTCGGCCGAGGTTCAAAAGCGGCGGGCCGGTCCGACGCCGGCAGGCTTGGCGCTGCAGGCCGTCGGCATTCCGGTTTACGAAAACGCTGCTGTGCGACTGGAGAAGAATGGCCATCCGTTCTGGATTGCGGGACTTGGCGATCAATGGGCTTTCAAGCCGATAGAGGTTGAACGCGACGAGTTGGTGCCGAGCCGCAATAGCGGCTTGAGCTATTCCGGGGTCGACGATCTGCCGGCGACCATGCGTGCGATCAAGGACGATGCGCCGGTTATTCTGATGGTGCATGAACCCGATGTTTTTCCGAATGTTTCCGAGCGCGTGGCTCTGACCTTCGCGGGCCACACCCACGGCGGGCAGGTGCGTATATTTGGCTATGCACCGGTCGTTCCGTCGATTTACGGATCGCGCTATGCCTACGGGCACATCGTCGAGGATGGGCGTCATCTCATCGTGTCTGGCGGGCTCGGATGCTCCTCGGTGCCGGTCCGGTTCGGGTCTCCGCCGGAAATCGTCGTCGCAGATCTCGGCGGAGCAAACGGAGGCGAAGTTTGAGCGTCGAGCAATGGCCGGATATCGCGGGCCGCATCGTTCGCGATGCGAACGGCCAGCGGCACATTTTGCCGGTACGGGTCTATTTCGAGGACACTGACGCCGGCGGCGTCGTCTATCATGCTTCGTTCGTGCGTTATGCGGAACGCGGCCGCACGGATTTCTTGCGATTGCTCGGCACCGATGCGCGCCGCCTGATCGATGGTAGCGACAGCGGCGAGCCAGCGGCGTTCGTCGTCCGGCGGATGACGTTTGATTACGCCAGGCCAGGCCGGATGGACGATCTCCTGGAGGTCGAGACGCGCGTCAAAGAGCTTGGCGGGGCGAGCGTCAGGCTTGAGCAGACGGTGAGCCGCGACGGCGTGCGTCTTGTTTCAGCTGACGTCACCGTCGTGCTCGTTGCGATCTCGGGAAAACCTCTGCGTCTCAGCGGAGCCGTGCGGGAAGCTTTTGAGGCCTACGCGGAGAGCGCTAAAAGTTCGGCGTCCTAACGGTCTGGGGCCGAATTTGCCGATGCCTGCCCAATGCGGCGAGACGCGGATTGAGCATAGCAATGTGCTTATCTTGGCTCGACCTGAGGCCAACGGCCGCAATTTTCGTGGATAAACGGGCGGATGCGGCGTTGTCATGGGCTGTAGTAAGCCCTCGTTTGGTCATATTGGGCGGCAAAAGCTCTCCGCACCAATGCGCATGGGGCGGGGGCGCTTGCTGCCGGGGTGGACGTCATTAGGCCGTCATACGCTTTCTTCAACGGGACGAGCCTCGGCACGTCTCATATCAGTGGGTTCGCGTTGAGCGCATCCCGGTGCTACCGGAATTCCAAGGCCCGTTCGATTTCGCACGGGTATCGCAGTTCTACGACATGGATGGTGAAATGAATCCCGCGGATGTCGCCCAAAGCGCCGTTGCCCCGGTCTCAGCGGGTGGTTTTTCCTTTCTCGAACTTTTTCTGCACGCAAGCATCGTGGTCCAGATCATCATGTCCGGGCTCGGACTTGCATCGATCTGGTCGTGGGCCATCATTTTCGAGAAGCTTTTGGCGTTCCGCAAAGCCCGCGTCGAAAGCGATCGTTTCGAGCAGCTTTTCTGGTCCGGCCAGTCGCTTGACGAGCTTTACACCAATCTGTCGCGCGGGCGGACGATCACGATGGCGGCGCTGTTTGTGGCGGCCATGCGGGAGTGGAAGCGCTCCGTCGAAGGTAACATTCGCGCGCTCGGCGGCATTCAGCTTCGCGTCGAAAAGGTGATGGACGTCACCATCAGCCGGGAAATGGAACGGCTCGACCGGCGCCTGCTTTTCCTGGCCACAGTCGGCTCGACGGCGCCGTTCGTCGGACTGTTCGGCACGGTCTGGGGCATCATGACAAGCTTCCAGTCGATCGCCGTTTCGAAAAATACGTCACTTTCGGTCGTGGCGCCGGGTATTGCAGAAGCGCTGTTTGCGACCGCCCTCGGCCTTATGGCCGCTATTCCTGCCGTTATTTTCTACAATAAGTTCTCGGCGGATTCGGCTGCGATATCGCAGCGTCTCTACGCATTTTCCGATGAATTTGCAGCGATCGTATCGCGGCAGATCGACGTGAGGGCTTAGCCGATGGGAATGAGCGTCAAGGCGGGCGGAGGCGGTGGACGCGGTCGGCGCCGCGGCAAACATATGCCGATGAGCGAGATCAACGTCACGCCGATGGTCGACGTGATGCTCGTGCTGCTGATCATTTTCATGGTCGCTGCGCCTCTGCTGCAGACGGGCATCGACGTCAATTTGCCGGAAGCCAAGGGGCAGCAAATTCCGACGCCGAAGAAAGATCCGCTGGCGGTCACGGTGAAGGCCAACGGCGATGTTTACATCGGCGACTCGCAAGTTCCGCTCGATGATCTGGCAACGAAGCTCAAGGCGATTGCCGAGAACGGCTATGACGAGACGATCTTCGTGCGCGGCGACAAGGGCGTGAACTACGGTACGGTGATGGAAGTCATGAGCCGCATCAATCAGGGCGGTTTCAAAAAGCTGTCGTTCGTTCTCAACGGGGAGAAGGGAGGCACCTAGCGCCCGTAAATCGCTGAAGGACGATCCGTATGACGAACATGGATGCGCGTCAGCGCCCTCTAAAGACCGGTTCGTCGCAAGGCCTTTCGGCCGCGAAGGCTTCGGTCTGCGGCCCGTTTGCGCCGCAGTTTGGTCAGTCTCGGCGGGCCGACGTGCCGCCTTATGTTGATTGTGGGTGCTAAACCGTGCCCTTCGGACTTGTTCTGTCCCTTTTCTTCCATGCCGCCCTTCTCGGGTGGGCACTTTACGGCTTGCATTCCTCGCCGCCGCTTACACCGGACACGCCTGCGATTTCGGCGGAACTCATCACGCCGTCAGAATTCCTCCGCCTGAAGCAGGGCAGCGAAGACGCCAAGCATCTCGAAACGAAGGCAAACGACAAACCGACGCCGGACGACAGCAAGAACGATACGCAGAAGCCGGCCAATGCGCCTCCGCCTCCGCCGCCACCGGCTGAGGAGCAGGTCGCCAAAACCGAGCCGCCGCCCGAGCCCGAACCTCCCGACGCTGCCGAGCCACCGCCGCCTCCGCCCCCGCCGGAAGCGTCGAAGCCCGAGCCCGATCCGATCGCGAAGAAGCTGCAGGAGACGCCTCCACCGCCAGCCGCGAACGCGCCGCCTCCGCCGCCAGAGCCTGGCCCGACGCCGGAAGAAAAGAAGGCTGAAGAAGAAAAACAGGCCGCAGAAGCGGCAAAGAAGAAGGCTGAGGAAGAAGCCAAAAAGAAAGCCGAGGAAGAGGCAAAAAAGAAGGCCGAAGAAGAAGCCAAGAAGAAAGCAGAAGAAGAGGCGAAGAAAAAAGCGCTGGCCGAAGCCAAAAAGAAGGCTGCGGAAGAGGCAAAGAAGAAGAAGCTCGCTGCTCTGAAGAAGAAGAAGCAGGAAGAAGCGCGCAAGAAGGCGGAGGCTGCCAAGAAGCAATTCGATCCGAGTCGGATCGCGGCGCTGCTGGACAAATCGCCGGACGATGCGCCGCCGAAAGCCTTGCTCGACAAGGACAAGCGAAAGAAGGGTCAGCAGGCGTCGGGCTCGAAGAATGACGCGTTTGACACGGGCAAGGAAGCGGGCACTGCAACTGGCACCGATACGGTGCTTTCGGCGCGCGAGCAGGATCTGCTCAAGGGTATGCTGAAACAACAGCTGAACGGCTGTTGGCGGCCCCCGGGAACGGGCGGCGGCGAGGAGGTGCCCGTTGTGGTGCTGCACTGGGAACTCAATCCCGACGGCACGCTCGCGGGCGAACCGCAAGTTACGTCAGCGCCGAATACGACCGCGGGGCAGGTTTACGCCGAGGCGGCGCTCCGGGCCGTCAGGACGTGCTCGCCGTTTCACCTGCCGCCGGACAAGTATGAAGGTGGCTGGAAGATCATCGACTGGACTTTCGATCCGCGACAAATGTTGTAAACGCCTAAAAGTTGCTTCAATCGACCGCGAAGCGAGACAATCTTTGAACTCCCGGTTTGCCGGCAGTGACGCATGAGAGAGCCTGAATGATCCTGAAAATCCGCCTGAAACGGCTGTTTTCTTTCGCTACGTTCGTCGCTGCCGCCGTGGGGCTCGCTCCTGGGTTGGCGACGACGCCCGCCCTGGCGCAGCTCAAGGGTACGCAGACGGAAGGTACGATCGCGCCGATCCCGATCGCGATTCCGACATTTCTCGGCGACGATCAGCAACTCGCGCAGCAAATCTCCGGAGTGGTCGAAGCAGACCTCGGGAATTCCGGATTGTTCCGGCCGCTCGATCACGCGTCGTTCCTGGAACAGGTGCGGGACGTCAACGCGCTGCCGCGGTTCAACGACTGGAAGTCGATCCAGGCCGATGCGCTGGTCGTCGGCCGGGTCGTCAACAGCGGCGACGGACGTGTCGGCGCCGAGTTCCGGGTCTGGGACGTCGTGGGCGGAAAGCAGCTTACAGGGCAGCGGTTCTCGACGGCGGCGCGCAACTGGCGCCGCATCGGACATATGATCGCCGACAGCATCTACGAGCGACTGACGGGCGAAAAAGGCTACTTCGATACGCGAATTGTCTTCGTCGACGAGACGGGACCGAAGGAGCGCCGCATCAAGCGGCTCGCGATCATGGATCAGGACGGCGCCAACGTTCGATTGCTGACGCAAGGCAACGAATTGGTGCTGACGCCGCGGTTCTCGCCGACGAACCAGGAAATCACGTACATGGCGTACATGGCCGATGGCCAGCCCAAGGTCTTCATCATGAACCTTGAGACGGGGCAGCGGGAGCTGGTCGGCGATTTTCCGAACATGACGTTCGCACCGCGATTCTCACCCGACGGCCAGCGCGTGATCATGAGTCTCGGCCGGCCTGACGGTGGATCGGATATCTACGAGATGGATTTGAGGTCGCGGCAGCCGCGGCGGCTCACGCAGTCGAACGGCATCGATACCAGCCCGAGCTATGCGCCAGACGGCAGTCAGATCGTGTTCGAAAGCGATCGCGGGGGGCGGCAGCAGCTCTGGGTCATGAATTCGGACGGTTCCAACCAGCATCCGATCTCGCTGGGCGACGGCAGCTATTCGACCCCGGTCTGGTCCCCGCGCGGCGACTACATCGCCTTCACGAAGCAGTCGGGAGGCCAATTCATCATCGGCGTGATGAAGCCGGACGGCTCAGGAGAGCGGCAGTTGACGTCGGGCTTCCATAACGAAGGACCGACGTGGGCTCCCAATGGCCGGGTGCTGATGTTCTTCCGAGATGTCAGCAACGGCGAGTCGGGTGGACCTCGAATCTATTCGGTCGACATCACCGGCTACAACGAGCGCGAAGTGAAGACGCCGTCGTTTGCATCCGACCCTGCGTGGTCGCCGCTGCTGAATTAAGAACGCGTTTACAATTCTGTCGCCTCACATATTAACGAGCGCCGTTCAAAGACCAAGAAAGATACGCGATACCAATGCTTTGCGTATCTTAACGAGCCTCGAAAAAGTGTTGACTTTTGCCCACTAAGGCCCGTTGCATTTTCGCATCTATGGGGTTGGAAAACTTGAGATTTGCCGCCTCGGTTCTTGATCGGAGACCGCCCTCCCGGTACCCCAGAGTACGGCTTTTGCCGGAATCGTATCAGGAGATATGACCATGCAGGGTGTGAAGGGGCTGATCCTTTTGTCAGCAGTTGTTGCGGCTATCGCTCTCGGCGCTTGCCGTCGCGAAGCTGAGCATGTTCCTCTGAAGCTTGGCGGCCCGGTCGCCAGCGACTCGGTTGCTCGCTAATTTAGCGCGTAATCAGGAACTTTAAGGAGACTACAATGAAGAGCGCAATCGTTCTCGCTACAGTTTTGGTTGCTGTTGCTCTCGGTGCTTGCCGCCGTGAAGCAGAAACGACGCCGCTGAAACTTGGCGGGCCCGTCGCTTCGGAGCAGGTTGCGCACTAAGCGCACCCTGACTTCTTAGTACTGCGTTTTTCATTACTTGATCTTCAAGACCGAGTTGGGGGCGGATCACCGTCAACAACTCGGTCTTGAGCTTTTTGGGGGGCGTCGTTCAGGCATCCTCGCTGTGCTGACAAAAGCTCAGAACAAGTGTGCCGCAAGTTCTTCGGTTTCCTCACGCAAGAAGTCTGGGAAAACGCGAAGAAAAGTGCTCGCAATTCAAATTAGTCGCACACACACCTTTAACCCGAATGGTAATAGTTCCGGTAAGAGGCTGCTGCGGAAAGCCTGGATCGTCAGTTACAAAATGCGACGGATCGGGGAGTTACTGCTGCGGAATCGGCCATATTTTGGGCTGAACGCTCCGTTATCGGCATAAGGGACAAACACTATCTCTTGGCGGACGATACGCGGTGCGACTCGCGCAAGAGACGAGATCGGTACGAAGGGGATTTGCGGAATGATGGCCACGTTTGCGCGGAGCTTGGGCCTGCGCCTTGCCGCCGTTTCGGTTCTTGCTGCAACGCTCGGCGCATGTGCCAACAAAGACATGCAACCGGACTCGCTTGCCAGCAAGTATGGCAACGCGACGCCTGGTTCGCAGCGCGACTTCACCCAGAATGTCGGCGATATCGTCTACTTCTCGACCGACTCGGTCGATCTGACGCCAGAAGCGCAGCAGACGCTCGCGAAGCAATCGCAATGGCTGCAGCAGTATCCGCAGTATACGATCACCATCGAAGGACATGCGGACGAACGCGGAACGCGCGAATACAACATCGCGCTCGGTGCTCGCCGCGCCACGGCCGTGCGCAACTTCCTTTCGCAGCATGGTATCAACGGCGCCCGCATCCGTACGATTTCGTACGGCAAAGAACGGCCGGTCGCGGTTTGCAACGATATTTCCTGCTGGTCGCAGAATCGTCGCGCGCAGACGGTCCTCAACAGCGGTGGCGTCGTCAGCCAGCGCTAAGGCCAGCAAACGGTTGGGCTTCGATTTAGTTCGCTGCTTGTCGTTTGAATCGGCGACTTCGATGCGCGACTGCTCTCACGCCTGATAGCGGTTGCCGGGTGGCTCAATTCGGCAACACGTTAATAAAGCTTTAACGTCATCTGCTATCAGCAAAGTTTGGCCCAATTGGCCTCGCATAAGGACGCCATGTTATTTTTAGTTGCGGCGCCCTAATTCAATGCGGAATTCGCGGACTTTAATAATTGCGGCTGGCGTCATTTGTTGCGTCCTGGGCCTGATGGGCGTCTTGGCATCGCGCGTCGGCGCGCAAGACAGCGATCCTGACGGCATTCGGGCTGCCGAACTCCTCGAAGACGGTCTCGATGCCTTATCCGACCACGCGGAAGATTCGGGCCGCCGTCTGCTCAATCGCGTCATCGACGAATATCCCGGCACGGCTGCCGCTTCGCGTGCCAAGCGGGCGCTTGTGGCGCTCGACCGTGGCGAACTCGATCCTGAATCACGCGAACGGCTGAAAGCCGATGAGGCCGAACGAACGTCGGAATACCGGCATGCCTTTCTGGTCGACGTGGGCGATCGCGTGTTCTTCGCAGAAAACAGCGCTGCTCTCGGCGGCCGCGCGCGCAACATTCTCGCGCAGCAGGCGCGCTGGCTGATTGCACGGCCGGATCTGTCGATCATGGTCATCGGTCGCGCCGACGGCGAGGGTAACGGCAAAGCGATTCGCGACCTGTCCCTGCAGCGGGCGCAAGCTGTTCGCGACGGCCTCGTCGCGGCTGGACTGCCGCAGCAACGAATTGAGATCAAAGCTGCCGGAGATCAGGACCTGGTTGCGATCTGCGACAGCGCAATTTGCCGGGCGCAAAACCGCAATGCCGAGGTTCTGATTAACTACTGGCACGCCTATTCGGGGTGGCAGGCCGGACCGGGTGCGCTCGGATTAACAAAGTCTTCGGCCGGAACAGCGAGCCGGCAATTGCGCGATTCGGGCGATCAGATTTCTCAATAGGTTGTTGGGAAAGGTGATTGATGGCGGACTGCGACCCGGCGTAGGTGGAGGCGCGGGAACACCTGGGGTAAGCTCCCGCAGCCGGCTCGCGGGCGAATCCCGTTCCGGCACGTGTCGCATCAACGAATCCGAGGGGCAAAGCGGGGCATGGCCAAGCTTGCGCAAGTCTACAGGACCGGCATGGGGGCTTTTCAGGCCGTCGCATTGATTGCGGTTCTGGCTCTGTCGTCCGGACCAATCTTGTCTCGCCCGGCCTTGGCGCAAGCGAACGACGCACGCGGAGCCAAAGCTGGCGCGCCGGCGAATGCGTCTCCCGATGCGGCTCTCAAATCGCGCGTGGACGCGCTGGAAGAGCAACTCGTCGATATGCAGGTCGTTGTCGGGACTTTGGAATCGCTCGCCAAGAACGGTGGCGGCGGGGCTGCCTCACAACCATTCCCATCGGCCGGAAGCGGGGCCGATACGGCGCGGATCGAGAGCCTTGAGACGCAGGTTCGGGCGTTGACCGCGCAGGTGCAACAGCTCACCGAACAGATTCAAGCCCAGGGCGGCGTGCAACATCGAACCGACCTCCCAGGCGGACCAGACACTGCATCGCTCGGTAGCGGGAATGGTACGCCGCAAGCCGATTCGGCAGGAATTCCCGGTTTTGGTTCGACTACCGTTTCACCGGGCAATAACCACGGCAATGATGCTATCGGCGGTCTGCTCAACAAACAGGATCAGCAAGGCCACGCAAATGGTTGGTCGGCGCCGCCAGGGGCAGGCGTTGCGACGGCGGCGCTGCCGCCCGCGAGCGAAGCGCCGGGTGATCCCAAGCAGGCTTATGAGGGCCGCTTATGGCTATCTGCTGCAGCGCGACTACGGCTCGGCGGAAGCGGCCTTTAATGACTTCCTGAAGAAGTATCCCAACGACTCGCTCTCGGGGAACGCCCAATATTGGCTGGGAGAGACGTACTTCGTTCGCGGTCAATACAAGGCGGCGGCGGGGGCGTTTCTTAAAGGCTATCAGTCGTACGGGCAGAGCGGTAAAGCGCCCGACAGCCTGTTGAAGCTCGCAATGTCGCTGGACAGACTGGGTCAGAAAGAGGCAGCCTGCTCGTCGTTCTCGGAGCTGGCAGCCAAATTTCCGACGGCCCCCCAGAGCGTCAAAGGGCGGGCGCAAAGCGAGCGCCAGAGAATTGGCTGCCAATAAGTCTGTGTTCGTCGGCCTTTAGGGGATTGGCCGACTGAGAGTTTGCCCCGTGCGTAGAGATTTGCAATCGCCACTCAGTATTGCCGAAGCGGATGCCGCGTTGGCGGCGCTCGCGCGCTTCGATCATGTCGTGCTTGCGGTGTCCGGTGGTCCGGACAGCATGGCGTTGATGGCGCTCGCCGCCGAATGGCGGATGCGTGTCGAAGAACCAAATCCGAAGGTCTCAGTTGCGACTGTCGATCATGGCCTTCGTGCCGAGTCGCGCCGCGAAGCAGAGATGGTTGGCGTCGAAGCGCGACGGCTCGGCTTGCCGCACGTCATTCTGAGTTGGGATGGCGAAAAGCCTTCCTCCGGTCTGTCGGCGGCCGCACGTGAGGCGCGCTATCGGCTACTCGAAGCGCATGCAAAGACCGTTTTTACGGGCAACGTCGCGATCGTCACCGCGCATCACCGGGACGATCAAGCGGAGACGTTCGCGATGCGGCTTGCGCGTGGAGCGGGTCTCGACGGCCTTGCCAGCATGCGCAGCGAGAGGCCATTGCGTGAGGGCGCGTCGATCATGCTGACGCGACCGCTGCTTGCTTTTCCGAAAGCGCGGCTGTTAGCGACGCTCGCTCAACGCGGCATCGGCTATGCCGATGATCCGACGAACTGCGATCAGCGTTATGAGAGGACGCGCGTTCGCTCCGCGCTTGAGCAAATGGACGAGGCGGGGTTGTCGTCAGAAGCCATCGCGACGTCCGCCCGGCGCCTTGGCGAAGCTCGCGAGGCGTTGGCCTATGCCGAAGCGCAATTCGTGGCGGCGCTCGATCTGTCGTACGGCAACGACGTTTTCGCGAAATTCGATCGCCGCGCGTTCGAGGCCGGTCCGGCATTCCTGCGGCAGAAAGTTCTTGCGAAGCTTATTGCGCGATACGGTGGTGCGAGCCCGTCCCCGCAACTTTTTGAGGTCGAGGATATGGTGGCGCGTATGCAACGCGACACTGCCTCAGCAGCAACACTCGGCGGCGCAATGGTTTCGAGCGGCGCCCGCTTCGTGCGCGTCTGGCGCGAGGTCGGGAGACTAGGACAGTCAGAGATCAGCCTCTCTCCCGGCGAGGCGACTGTCTGGGATCAACGCTTCGTGGTTCGGTTTTCCCCGGCCCAAGCCCATTCGGCCGATGTCGTCACGGTTAAGCCTCTGGGGGAAAAGGGCTATGCAGCCATTGCGGCACGGCTTGTGCCGGCCAGGAAGCCGCCGACCCGGGCCGCTCAGGCGCTGCCATCGTTTTGGTGGGGGGACAATTTCCTGGCGGCCCCCTCTCTTGCCCCATTTGCGCTATTCGATGCCGCGCCGCT
>JAFECH010000038.1 GCA_018242255.1 Pseudomonadota bacterium
CGATCCTTCAGGCTGCGATGCCCGGTCTTCTCGATATGCTTTCGCGCCACTTCGACCAGATGCATGTAATCGACGCCCGACGGGCAGGTCGTCATGCAGGAAAAGCAGGAAAGACAGCGGTCGATATGCGTCGAGATTTCCGGCTTCGCATCGAGGCCTTTCTCAAGCATATCCTTGATGGCGTAGATCCGGCCGCGCGGGCTGTCGCGCTCATCGCCCAGCACGACGTAGGTCGGACAGGTCGCCGTGCAGAAACCACAATGCACGCAGCGGCGCAGGATGCGCTCGGCTTCCTTCACGTCCGGATCGTTGAGTTGCTCTGGCTTGAAATTCGTTTGCATGGCGCCTGACTACGGGGCTCGCTTCTTCTAGAAATTGGCGTACATGCGGCCGCGATTGAGAAGGCCTGCGGGATCGAACGCCGACTTGATACCACGTGTCAATCGCTCGATCTCGGGCTTCAGCGGTTCGAACACCTCGACGCTGCTGCGAACCTCGGGTTCGGCGCGGATCAAGGTTGCATGGCCGTCGCGAACAGCAACGGCGCGGCGCACATCAGCAGCGCCTGCATCGGCCGCGGCCGGTACTTCAAGCCAGATCATACCTCCCGACCAATCGTAAAAGGCGACGGCGGGCATAAATTTCTGGATAGCGAAAACGATCTCGGCGGCTTTCGTCGGCAGTGCCGAGATGCGCCACAGCGCCGTCTCAGTCGAGAACGGCATAACCGACAATGAGCGGAATTCACTCCAGAGTCCGAACGAATCTTCGGAATCGAGTTCGACCGGCGCGCCATAGACCTTCAGCGCGGCTTTCAGCTTTTCCTTGCGCTCGTCGATGGTCGCCGCAAACGTTTCAAGCCGCAGCAGCGTCAACGACTGATCCAAGCCTCTCAGCTTCGGCGTTCGCAGCCGCGCGGCGCAGTTCTTCGGCAGATGGACAGCGCCAGAGACTTCCAGCGGCGTGTTCATCGCGACGTTCAACGCTTCGATGGCGAGATCGTCCGGCAGACCGACAAAAGCCAAGGTTTGCATGGTTTGCGGTATTGGGGCGACCTTGAACGTCAGTTCCGTCATGACGGCGAGCGTGCCCCAGCTTCCCGTCAGGCCGCGCGCCACGTCCAATCCCGTGACGTTCTTCATCACGCGACCGCCGGACTTGAACAGCTCGCCGCGACCGTTGACGGCGCGTACACCCAAAAGGTTATCGCGTGCGCTACCAGCCGAAATTCGGCGGGAGCCCGAGAAGTTCGTGGCGAAGACACCGCCGATCGACAAAGCGCCGCCGGGCGCACCCGTGGCCGGGCCAAGATCGATCGGCTCGAACGCCAGCATCTGGCCGCGTGCCGCGAGCACGGCTTCGATCTCGTAAAGGGGCGTACCCGAGCGTGCTGACATGACGAGTTCGGTCGGCTCGTAGAGCGTGATGCCTTTCAGACCGGACGTCGTCAACACAACATCGGATTTCGCCACGCGCCCGGTATTGCGAAGGGCACCGTGGCCGACGACTTCGATGCCACGCTGCTCGCGAACGAGCCTGGCGATCATAGTTTGCAATTCCCACTCGGCGGCGGGACGCCAAAGTTCGGTCACAGCCAATGATCTCCTAGGCGGCCTCGGGCGTGCTCGCGGCATTTCCGGCGCGCATCGCGTCGGTGTAGGCGAGCGGGAAGACCTTCGCCTGGTTGAGGCGCCAAGTCGGGTCGAAGACGGTCTTGACGCGCATCTGGACCAACAGATCCGTCTGCGAAAATTGTGTGGCCATCAGCTCGCGCTTCTCGATGCCGACGCCATGCTCGCCCGTGAGGCAACCGCCAAGCTCGACGCAGAGTTTCAGAATCGCTTCGCCCGCCAGCTCGGCGTTATCGGCCTGCACGGGATCGTTAGCGTCGTAGAGAACGAGCGGATGCAGATTGCCGTCACCGGCATGAAAGATGTTGGCGACCTTCAAGCCGTATTCGGCGCAGATCTGGCTGATGCGCGTCAGGCAATGCGGCAGCTGCCCCAGCGGAATGGTGCCGTCCATACAAAGATAATCCGAGACGCGGCCGATGGCGCCGAACGCGGCCTTGCGCCCCGCCCAGATGCGCGCGCTTTGCTCAGGATCGGCGCTGATCTGTACGGTCTTGGGATCGAAACGCGCGGCGATTTCGGCGACGCGGCCCAAGAGAATGCCGATTTCGCTTTCTGAGCCTTCCACCTCGACGATGAGAAGGGCTTCGACATCGAGCGGATAACCGGCGCCGGCGAAGGCTTCGCAAACTTCGATGGCGGCGCGGTCCATGTATTCGATGGCGACCGGAATGATGCCGGCGGCGATGATGGCCGAGACACAGCTTCCGGCAGCCTCCGGCGAGCGGAAACCGATCATCATCGGGCGGGCGCCTTCGGGCGACGGCACGAGCTTCACCGTTGCTTCGGTGATGACGCCGAGCTGGCCCTCTGAACCGATGACGTAGCTCAACAGGTCATAGCCGTTGCGTTCGAGCGTCGTACCGCCGATCTCGACGATGGTGCCGTCGATCAGCACCATCTTGACGCCCAGGATGTTGTGCGTCGTGACGCCGTACTTCAGACAGTGCGCGCCGCCGGAGTTCATCGCGATGTTGCCCGCAAGCGAGCAGGCTAGCTGCGACGACGGATCCGGCGCGTAAAAGAACCCTTGCTTGGAAACCTGCGCCGTTATCTGCAGATTGGTGATGCCCGCTTCGACGCGCGCGATGCGGTTGGTGCCATCAATCTCGATGACGCGATTCATCTTCGAGATGCACAGAACGATGGAATCTTCCGTCGGCAGCGAGCCGCCGCAGAGGGATGTTCCGGCGCCGCGCGGAATAACTTTGACGTCGTTCTCGTGGCAGAACTTCAGGATCTTCGAGACTTCCTCGGTCGTACGCGGCAGCACGACGAGCATCGGTACGCGCCGGTACGCTGTGAAGGCGTCTGTCTCGTAGGCGCGGCGACCTTCCTCGTCGAGGATGAGCAGGTCTTTGCCGACGCGCGCTTTCAATCCTTCGATCAGGATCGGCAAGCGGCGGATGACGCCGGCATCGGGCTCAGGCAGCTCGATATGCGGCATCGTCGTTCGTCTCCACGTTGATCGTTCTGGTTGCTGTTTCGAGTTCGCGGACTGGCGCCTTTCGGCACCGATCAACAGCGTTAATCATCCTCGCACGTGTGTTCGCGACCGGCAATGGCCGAACGCCGGCGATCACAGTTCCAACAGGATCAGCGAAAGTTGCCCCAGCGACCTGCGCCGCCAAGCCAGCGCGGACCTCTCGGGTCGTTGAACTCGCGCGGCGGTCCGCGCCGCTCCGGCGGCGGCCCACGGACTTCCGGAGGAGGCCCACGACGATCACGGAAATCGTCAGGTCCGCGGCCTTCGCGAACGCCGCGATTGAAACGTCCTGCGGCGAAACACTGGCTGATGCAGGCTTGCAGTTGTGCGTCGCAACGCGGGGTGTACAGAAGCTTGGTGGCCATACGGCAGGCGTTGTGTTGCGAGCGGCACGCGACGGCACAAGGATCAGCCTTCGCTGCGTCCCCAGCACAGGCGAAGAAGATAAGGACAGCCAGAACGGCCATCCCCCGCATCCTCATCGATTCCCTCCGCGACCGCGACACGTACCGCCTCCTCAAACCTGGCCTAGGTGCTGGGCGGCTGGTCCTAAGCAAACCGAGGAGACTAATGCGCCGACCATGAACAAGCGCTGAACCGTACGTCGACGAAGCGCGATGTCAGAACGCAAGCTCTTCGAAAATATGATCAATATTGTTCTGCCATTCCCCCGAATAGCGCCGCAGCAGCTCGTCGGAAACGGTCTGGCCGTTACCGGCAATTTTCTCAAGCGGCGCCAGATAGATCGTTTCGTCCTGATTCATTTCGTTGATGCGCCGCCGATTTTTGAGACCGGCACGCGAAATGCGCAATACCCGGCGCGCCAACGTCCTTACCGTCTCGGTACGGAACGGCGTCGCGAGCGCAGTTTTCGGGACGCCGACACGCAAGGCTTCGCGTTCTTCCTCGGTCCAATCGCGGACCAACTGCCAGGCTTGTTCAAGCGCGTCTTCATCATAAAGGATGCCGGCCCAGAACGCGGGGAGCGCGGTGATCGTGCCCCAGCGTCCGCCATCGGCGCCGCGCATTTCTAGAAAACGTTTGAGGCGAACTTCCGGAAAAAGCGTGGTGAGATGGTCCGCCCAGTCGTCGATGGTGGGAAGCTCGCCTTCGAAGCCCTTCAGGCGGCCCGCCATGAAATCGCGGAACGAAGAGCCCGCAACGTCGATGTAATTGCCGTCGCGGTAGACGAAATACATCGGCACATCGAGGGCATAATCGACGTAGCGCTCGTAGCCCATGCCGTCTTCGAATGCGAATGGCAGCATGCCCGTGCGCCGCTTGTCCGTGTCGAGCCAGACGGCGCTGCGCATCGACTGGTAACCGTTGGGCTTGCCTTCGGTGAAGGGCGAGGATGCAAAGAGAGCCGTTGCAATCGGCTGCAGCGCGAGCGAAACGCGCAGCTTTTTCACCATGTCGGCTTCGGAGGCGAAATCCAGGTTTACCTGGATCGTCGCAGTCCGGAACATCATATCGAGACCGCGGCTGCCAACGGTCGGCATATACTGCGCCATGACCTGATAACGCTTCTTCGGCATCATCGGGATCTCATCGAGACGCCACTTCGGCGTAAAGCCGACGCCGAGAAAACCGATAGTGAGATCTTCGCCGACGCGGAGGACTTCGCGCAGGTGCTCGTCCGTCTCCGCCGCGGTTTGATGCAGCGTTTCGAGCGGTTGACCGGAAAGCTCGAACTGGCCGCCGGGCTCCAAGCTGATGGTACCGCCCTTCTCGCCCTCGGGCCGCTTCAAGGCGATGACGTTATCGCCCTCTTTGATCGCAACCCAGCCGTAGCGGCTGATGAGTTGTTCCATCAGGGCGCGGATGCCGTCCGGACCGCCATATGGAACCGGCTTTAACGAGACGGTCCGGAAGACGAATTTCTCGTGCTCGGTGCCGATACGCCAATCGGCCTTCGGCTTCTCTCCCGCCGCGATCCAGCGCACGAGATCGTCGCGCGTCTCGATCGCCGCGCTGGCAGCACCTTGTTCCCGTGTCGACATACCCGAGCGGCCCAGCTTCCTATTCCGACGCGGGCGGACCCGCAGCTTGAGCCTTATGGCGAGGTGCGAGGGGGACGGCAATAGGTTCGACTGCGTCACCCTAGTCGCGACGCCAATCCCCAAGCGTAGCATTGACAAGCGCCAGAACTGCGACAGCGGCCGTATCGGCGCGCATGATTCTCGGACCGAGCGATAGGGGTGTCACAAACGTCTTGCCGATAAGGCGTTCGCGTTCGCGCGGCGAAAACCCGCCTTCCGGACCAACAAGGACGGCGAGCGGACCCGGTTCGAGCTTTTGCAGCGTGGCGATGGGGTCGTTTTCCCCATGCTCGTCGCAAAACAAGATGTGCCGGCTGGCGTCCCAGGTATCCAGAACATCGTCGAGCCTGACCGGCGCCTGAACTTCGGGTACTCGAAGGACGCCGCACTGCTCGGCCGCCTCGATGACGTTAGCCTGCATCCGCTCGCTGTTAACCCTTTCGGCGATGGTTCGCTCCGTGATCACCGGCCGCAGACGGGCGACGCCCATCTCGGTTGCCTTCTGGACCATGTAATCGAGCCGGGAGCGCTTCAGCGGGGCGAAAAGATAATCGACGTCGGGACCGCTTTCCTGCGGCCGCACCTCACTCTCGATCGTGAGCGCGCCGCCCCGCTTGTGGGTTTCACTGAGCGTGGCAACCCATTCGCCATTGCGGCCGTTAAAGACGAGCAGCCGGGCACCGAGCTTCAGCCGCAAAACCGCCGTCAGGTAATGGGCCTGTGCGGGCTCCAGCTCGACGCGATTGCCTGCGGCAAGGTCGGCGTCAACAAACAGTCGTTCTGAGGTCAAGTCTCTAATGGCCATGCTGCGGTCTTATCGAAGCCGTGCGTGCAGTCAAATTCATCGCAACAGGATGGTCGTGTTGCTTCGATGACGGAGGCCGGATAGGTCTTGCGGAATACGCCGAGGAGAAACTGAAGTTGACGATGGGTGCCGCGATTTCGCCCGAGCCGCCAGCAAGTGTTGCCGATGCATCACCGAAGAATTGGGTCGATCGCTGGGCTCCAGCGTCCTGGCGGCCGTTCCTTCGGCTTGGGCGATTCGATCGCCCAATCGGCACGTGGCTGCTGCTTTTCCCGTGTCTTTGGTCGCAAGCGCTGGCGCAAGTGAACTCCGGCGACCACTATCCCGATCTGACCTATGTCCTGCTGTTCGCTATCGGCGCGATGGCGATGCGGGCCTCGGGCTGCGCCTATAACGATTACGTCGACCGCGACATCGACGCCCGCGTGCAAAGAACGGCCAGCCGGCCGCTCGCTTCGGGCCAGATCTCTCCCGGGGCGGCGCTCGCCTTCATCATCATCTCGGCGCTCGTCGGCCTCGCCGTGCTCGTGCAGTTCAACAGCTTCACGATCTGGCTGGCGATCGCGTCGCTGCTGATCGTCGCCGTTTATCCGTTCGCGAAGCGGGTGACGTCCTATCCACAGATCGTTCTCGGGCTGGCGTTCAACTGGGGGGCACTTGTCGGCTGGGCGGCGATCAAAGGTTCGATCGGGCTGGCGGCGTTGGCGCTCTATGCGGGCTGCGTGTTCTGGACGGTCGGTTACGACACGATCTATGCACATCAGGACAAGGAAGACGACGCCCTGCTGGGCCTGGGCTCAACGGCTTTGAAGTTCGGCGATGACACCGTTTCCTTTGTCGGCGGCATGTATGCGCTGGCGGGCATGATGTGGCTCGTAGCGGGCGCACTAGCTGGCGCCCATCTCGTCTACTTCCTCGCCGTGGTTTTGGTTTTCCTACAGATGTCGTGGCAGGTCTCGACGCTCGATATCGACGATCCGGCCAATTGCCTGCGTCGCTTCAAATCCAATCGCGACGTCGGGTTGGCGCTGCTCGCAGGTCTGGTCGCGGATATGGCCCTGTCGTGGTTCGCGGGCCTTAGCTGAAAGCCAAAAAATAACGCGGCGTGAGAAGGGACACCTCACGCCGCGCTATTCGGTCTCACTGTTGACTTTCGAGCCGCTTAAGCGGGCATTGATTGTCATCGTGGCAGAATTTTCTTCCGATCGGCTTAATAAATAGCGTAAACAAATACTTATTCTGGATCCGCGGCTTTGCCGGGCAATGGCGGACGGTTTGCGCCGTTGACGGTACCTGAACGACGCGATTTCTAGAAAATCTCGTGGGAGCCAACCTTCAGGAGACGACAGCCGTCCATGTCAAAGTCCACATCTTTGCCCGAGTCTGCGCCCCAGCATCTGCACCTCGTGTTCGGCGGTGAACTGAAAACCCTCAACGGCAACGAATTTCGCGAGCCCGATAGTCTGGATGTCGTCGGCATCTTTCCCGACTATCCGTCGGCGTACGCAGCCTGGAAAAGCGCCGCCCAGCGCTCCGTCGACAACGCCATGATGCGCTATTTCGTCGTTCCGCTGCATCGGATGCTCGACATGACGCAGCCCACTGCCGCGACGTGACGGATCTTCTCAAGAAAGCCGAGAAGAAACCGCGGCCGAAGCTCCGGCTCGACGCCGCTTCGCGCGCGCTGCTTGCGCGGTTCGTGCGCGACTGGGTATGGCCGCGCCGCTTCCAGCTCGCGTGGACGCTTTTCCTCACGACCTGCCTCGCCGCCGTCACCGGGGGCTATCCGGGCGTCATCAAGAAATCGTTCGATCTGCTGATGGGCGGCAAGCCCGGCGCCCTGCCCTACGTGCTGGTCGCCATCGTCGGGATTACGCTGGCGCGTGCGACGCTGCTGTTCCTGCAGGCGGTCGCCACGAGCCGGTTCGTGCTGCGCATGACCTCAGACATGCAGAAGCTGGCATTCCGGCATCTCATCAGCGCTGATTTCGCTCGCCTCTCACGCGAGACGCCGGGACGATTGATGTCACGGCTGACGAACGATATCGGTTTCATTCAGAGCGCTTTGACGGCGACGCTGAACTCGATCTTCCGAGATACCTTTTCGGTCATCGCTCTCGTCATCGCGATGCTCTATCTCGACTGGGCGATGACGCTCATCGTGCTGGGCGTCTATCCGCTCGCCGCCATTCCGGTGGCCTCAATCAGTCAGCGCCTGCGCCGCGTCGCCAAGCAGACGCAACGCGGTCTCGGCGACATGACATCGCTGTTGACTGAGAAGCTTTCCGGCGCCCGGCTGATCAAATCGTTCCAGCTCGAAAACTACGCCGCCGACCGGCTCGATGCGATGTTCGAGCAGATCTATTCGTTGCGCATGAAGTCCGTCAGCACGCGGGCACGGATGGATCCGATCCTTGAAGTGCTGGGCGGTGTCGCGATCGCGGGCGTCGTCGGATTCGCATATTTGCGCATTTCGCAGGGCATCTCATCGGTCGGCGATTTCATGGGTTTCGTGACGGCGCTGATGATGGCTGCTCAGCCGATCAAATCACTCGGCAATCTGACGGGCCGGCTGCAAGAGGGTCTTGCGGCCGCGGAAAGCTTTTATGGGCTGATCGACGAACTGCCGTCGATCACGGACAAGCCCGGTGCCAAGACGCTTGCGATTTCGAAAGGCGAGATTGCGTTCCGCGATGTCTCGTTCTCCTACGACAAGACGTCCGAAGAGCGCGCCGTGCATGGGTTTACGCTCGATGTGCCGGGTGGATCGACGATCGCGCTCGTGGGGCGTTCGGGTGCGGGTAAATCTACGATCATCAACCTCGTGCCCCGGCTCTTTGACGCTACGGAAGGGCAGATCCTGATCGACGGCCAGGACGTCAGGGACGTCACGTTGAAATCGCTACGCGATCAGATTGCGATCGTCAGTCAGGATATTACGCTGTTCGACGATACCATCGAAGCCAACATCCGGCTCGGTCGGCTCGACGCGAACGAGACCGATATTATCGAAGCCGCGAAGGCAGCGGCGGCGCACGATTTCATCATCACACTTCCCAACGGCTACAAGACGATCATCGGCGATCGCGGCAGCCGGCTTTCAGGCGGGCAGCGCCAGCGTCTGGCACTGGCGCGCGCGATCCTGAAGAATGCGCCGATCCTGCTGCTCGACGAAGCGACGAGCGCGCTGGACAACGAGAGCGAACAACTCGTGCAAGAGGCTCTGGCGAAATTCACCCGCTCGCGAACGACGCTCGTCATCGCGCATCGGCTTTCGACGGTGCAAAACGCCGATGTCATCTGCGTGATGGATGGCGGCCGCATCGTCGAGCGCGGCAGACATTCGGACCTAATTACGCGAAACGGCTCTTATGCGCGGCTCAACCGCTCGGCGGGCGGTCCACAAGCGATGATCGCCAACTGATAGCGCTAGGTGCCGCTCGAAGCGAGCTACTCGCGGCGAAGGATACCGTTGACGAGGCGGTTCGCCCAGCCCCGCGCCTCGAACGTCGTGGCCACTTCGCGAGCGTCATAAACCGTATTCACCCAGTCCCAGAAGCCGATGCCCGTCTGCGCTTCAGCTTCGAGATAACGATCGAAGACGGCGTCGATCACGCCGGTATCGGCGCTGCGGACGTGGCCGTAGCGAAGCGAAAGCTGGTCGACGGCTTCGCGAATCGGGACGCCATCGTGGATATGACGCACCATCACGCTCATCAGCCCGGCGCGGTCGGCGCCCGATTTGCAATGCACGAGAATTGGAAATTCGATCTTTTCCAGCAGATCCCTGACCGACTGGAACTCGGCGCGGGTTGGGGCAGCACGTGAGCGCAACCGCAGGTCTACAAGGGCGATGCCGTGGCGCGTGCACGCCTGCTGCTCCAGCCAGCGCGTCCCGAACGACTGTTCAGGCCCGCGTAGATTGACGACCGTTCGGATTCCCCGCCGGGCCGCCCAGGCAATATGATGTGGAGCAGGCTGCGCCGAACGCCAGACGTCTTTGGAGATGTGATGGCGATTGTTATATAGGAGACGAACGATGCCATAATCGATGAACAGCATCTCGGCGTAACAAAGCGCCGGCGCAAATCTAGATCGCATCCAAGGTGGAGAGGCGTGCACTGCATTATGCAACAGCGCACCGCTCCTTTTTCGCAATGAGCGCTTTGCCTGCTTAAGTAGGCTTGCCATCAGGAGTTGTCTCGATGCTCCCGAATAGCGGGCAGCCCCTCTGCTACGATTTCGCCAACGGCTCGAACATTCATGTTCGTTTACAAAACGCCATAAAAAGCCACGCGCGTTCGCAATTGAACTTGCTAGTTATTCGCTATAGCAACGTGCTGCAAGGGGCTTGAAGAACCACGTCCTACATCGCGCACAACCTTCCGCTTACCTCACAATTAAGGCAGCCCCTGTTCGCATGGCCAAATTCAATAAGCAGCTTATGCGGCTAGGCGGACAAACCGCTGCTCGAATCATTCGACTTGTCGCGCAATCATCGACCGTTATCCACGAGCCGCCGGATTTGATGAAGCGTCTCGGGGAGGTCCATCCCTGCATTGCGGCGTGTTGGCACGGTCAGTTCATGATGGTCGCGACCTTGCGGCCGGAGAATGTAAAAATTGCCGCAATGGTTGCGCGCCACGGCGACGCGGAAATCATTAGCGAAACGCTTCGGGCTATCGACGTTCAGTTGATCCGCGGCGCGGGCGCCGGCTGGCGCAAAAAGGATAGGGGCGGCGCGTCTGCACTCAGATCCTCGCTGCAAGCTCTTTTAGAGGGCTCTTCGGTCGTTATGACCGCGGACGTCCCACCAGGCCCCGCACGAAAAGCGGGAGCCGGCATCATCGCAATTGCGAAGATGTCCGGGCGGCCGATCGTTCCTGTCGCAGTGGCGACGAATCGGTTCGCATCCTTCGATACATGGAGCAGACTGACGATCAACTTGCCATTCTCTCGGTTGGCGGCGGTCGCTGGCGATCCCATCGTTGTTTCAAGCACAGCGACGGCCGAGGACGTGGAAGCCAAACGTCTTGAGCTTGAGACTGCGCTCAATGCCGCTACACTGAGGGCTTACGAACTCGCGGGGGCCGATATCACACGGGCAACGCCACTCGATGTCCTCGCTGCGGAAACACCTCCGGCGCCGGGACTGGCTCTTAGGACCTATCGCGTTGGAACGGCCGTGTTGCGGCCGGCCGTGCCGTTGTTGCTGAACATGCGCGGTAAACGCGGCAAGGAAGATCTGCTTCGGCGCGGCGAGCGGCTCGGCTTCGCGGGCAGGCCACGTCCCGAGGGTCAGGTTGTGTGGATTCATGCGGCAAGCGTCGGCGAGACGAACGCCATCCTGCCGTTAATCGACAGCATTCTGGGAACAAATCCGCACGTTCACGTCCTACTAACGACGGGCACCAGGACGTCGGCCGAAATAGCCGCCAATCGGCTGCCACCGCGCGCCATGCACCAATACGTGCCGCTCGACGTGCCCCAGTACGTGAAGCGTTTTCTCGATCACTGGAAGCCGTCGCTGGCGATCTTCACCGAGTCCGATATCTGGCCAAACCTCGTTCTGGGCACGGCAGAGCGCCAAATCCCGCTGGTGCTGGTGAACGCGCGCATGTCGCCGCGCAGCATCCGGCGTTGGCGGAAATACGCAGCGTTTGGGCGGCCGCTATTCTCGCGCTTCGCGGCCGTTCTGGCGCAGAACAGCCAGGTCGCACGCGCCATGACATGGCTCGGCGCGCCAAACGTGATCACAGCCGGCAATCTGAAGATCGACTCGCCTGCGCCGCCGGTCGACGCCGCCACATTGGCGTCCCTGCGAAATGCCGTCGGCCAACGGCCGCTGTTTCTCGCGGCGAGTACCCATCCGGGTGAAGATGCGATGATCGCGGCGGCGCATTCTCTGATCCGGCGCGAGGTCGACGGCCTGCTGACGATCATCGTGCCGCGCCATCCCGAACGCGGCAGCGGGCTCGCCGCCACGCTCGGCGGGCTTGGCCTCAAGACACAACTTCGTACGCGCTCGGCGGCGCCTGAAAGCGATACCGAGATCTACATTGCCGACACGATTGGTGAACTCGGCGCCTTTTATTCGATCGCACCGGTCGCGCTCGTCGGCGGGTCGCTGGTGGAACATGGCGGACAAAATCCGATCGAAGCGGTGCGGCTTGGTTCGTGCGTTCTGACCGGGCCGTTCGTGCATAATTTCCGGGATGCTTATGCTGCCCTATTCCGCGACGGCGGCGCGATCGAGGTCCGTTCGTCGGACGACATTGCAAAACAGGTGAAAATGCTGCTCGAAGATCAGTCGGCGGCAGAACGCATGCGCGTCGGGGCCGACATCGCGCTGCAATCGCTAGGCGGGGCGCTTGCGAAAACGCTCGGCGCCATTCAGCCCCTGCTCGAAAAGAAGCAGGCTTGAGCCGTGCCCGTCTCGGAGCCAAATTGGTGGTACGGGCGGGGCGGGACTTGGAAGGCATTACTGCTTTCGCCCATTGCCGCCGCCGTCGGCGCCATCGCAACGCGGCGCATTTTGAACGCGAAACCTTATCGCTCACACCTGCCCGTCGTCTGCGTCGGCAACTTCACGGCAGGTGGCTCGGGGAAGACGCCGCTATCGTTGCTGCTGGCAAAAACTCTCTCTGCCGAAGGGCGCGAGCCATGGTTTCTATCGCGCGGCTACGGCGGCAAGCTCGAAGGTCCCGTGCGCGTCGATCCCGAGCATCATCGCGCGGACGAGGTCGGCGATGAGCCGTTGCTACTCGCGCGCGCATTTCCTACTGTTATCGCCCGCGACCGCCGCCAGGGCGCGCAGACGATCGAGAAACTGGCATCCGCCAATGCCGTGATCATTATGGATGACGGCCTGCAGAACCCGGCGCTGGCGAAGGATCTTTCGATAGCTGTTGTCGATGCCAAACGGGGTTTCGGGAACGGCCGCGTCATTCCGGCTGGGCCGTTGCGCGCGCCGCTGACAGTGCAAGCGCCGCTGGTGCAGTTGGTTGTGCTGATGGGCGGCAGAGCGACGGACAATTCCGTCACGCAAACGCTCCGCAAGCTGACGGATGCGCCGGTCATCGCCGCGCGAACGCAAGCTGACGAAAGCGCCGCGCGTTTTCGCGGCCGAAAGGTCGTTGCGTTCGCGGGCATCGCCAATCCGGATCGGTTTTTTTCTACGCTGGAACAGACGGGTGCGAACGTTGTTGCGAAGCGGGCTTTTGCTGACCATCACCCGTTCAGCGAAGTGGAAGCGCGCAGTCTTCTCGATGATGCCGAGCGTCTCGGCGCGATACTCGTGACGACGGAGAAGGATCATGCCCGGCTTGGTGGTCGCTCAGGGTTTTGCGCCGACCTCGAAAAGGGTTCGGAAACACTGGCGATTGCGACGGTGATCGACGGCGATGGTCTTGAAGTCTTGCAGCGGGCCCTACGCGGCGCGCTCGGGCGGTAACGACGGCAGTCCAGATGCCGTGCTACTCAGCTTTATGCCGAGAGACGACACTGTCAGCCGCTCTGGGCGTCGTTGTTTTCGTTGGCTTTCAGTTCCAGGTAGCGCTGCACCGAAATTTCCGCCGAGGCGTAGGCTTCCTGGGCGTCGACGCTCCAATAGCGCAGATCCGGCAGTGTGATCGGCTGGCCCGTGACGGCGCACCGCACGAAGTCGCCGGGCGACAGGACTTCGAATTCGCCATCCAGGTAGCGAATTTTGGCTTCGTTGCGCAGGCCGAAAAATTTCTCGATGCGGTTCATTCGTATCCGTGCCGTGGTCCCGTTCTGCCGGCGATATCATCTGCAATCAGATAATCCGAGCGGCCGCGAACTTATAATCTATCTCAAGCCTTTTAAAATAGTGAGCCTTGTCCGCCTCGCCCACCCGACTTTTGGCGTGGGGTTTTAACTTTACCCGGCGCCGGATTTGAAACTTCGGTCGTTGCTCCCGGCGTGTCTGAGCCGTTTACTGTCGCTCCCACCCGGCCATCGGAAAACTCAATATTCAATACATCGCCAGCACCCAGAGAGGCGGCTTGACGCACCATATGGCCTGCTTCGTTGCGCACAAGGGCGAAGCCGCGGGAGAGAACGCTCTGATAGCCCAAGGACTTGAGCAAAGCCGCTCGGCCTTCGAGAACGCGGCGGCTGACGGCGACGCGATTGAGCAACGCTCGCCCGGCGCGGCGCTCCAGACCATCGAGCCGTTCAGCACATCTGGAATGTTTCTGAACTATCGGGCCTAGTGACAGTCGGCCGCTGACACGGGCGAGCCTAGTTGCATGAGCTCGGGTGTTGGCCAACAGCGCACGGGACAAACGGCGATCCGCGGCGTCGAAACGCTGGCGTGGCAAGGCGACCAGATC
>JAFECH010000390.1 GCA_018242255.1 Pseudomonadota bacterium
ATCGAGACGTAGACGGCCAACGCCACTTTCAAAGTTTTGTTGATATCGGGAGAGCGTTCCGTGAGAATCGCAGTTATCGTTTCTGATACGACGTAAACACGTAATCTTTCGACTCTACGAGCGTGTGGCACGCGAACCCGCATTTGGCATCATTCTCTTGCGGCGGGGTATCATTGACGGTGCCGGGCCTGAATTCGTCTTTTGTCGGGTCATATTCGAACTGCGCATACCCCCAACCGCCGCTGTCGGCAAAACGCTTGCTGTCCTTCACCATGAAGTCCACGTCGTGAAGCGTGCCTGGAACTGTCGGCTGCCCGGGGGCGTCTTCCATTTTGGTCGGCAACCAATGAATCTTTGCCATCTTAGCGCCGTCCGGGAACGGTTTGCCGTTGCCCGGTATACCCGACTTGAAAGCTTCGATCATCGCCGGATTGCCCGCGATCGCCGCCAGCACTTTTTCACCATGGCTTAGCGAGATGAATTCCCACTGCTCGTAGCCCTTGAATTCCGAGAAGGCCAATCCGCCGGGAACTGCCACGGTATCCTTGTTGAGCTTGGCAAGTGCAATCGGACCCAAACCCAATATAACGATGAAGGGCAGAAGGACCGGAAGGCTTTTCCAACTCAATCTCGATTTTACGCTGCGCGACATAACCGATCCCCAAAGCTCACCAGTTCTCAAATCAATCTAATCGGACAATCAGCCTGCACAAGCTCCATGCTGGAATATGAGCGAATGAAAGTTGTTTTGAGTCGGCCTCACGCACGCCGCGTACCCCACTTTATCGTTTGTGTGCGAAGCAACAAAATCGGCAGCATGAAGGGTGCGAGCGCTGACGCGGAAACCTGATCCCCAACTCCCTGATGAGCTGTTCGAGATCAGGGAGCGCAATACGGCCGAGTTTCGAGAGATGTGTGCTGCGGCGCTTTCGATTAAATAGCGGGCCTCCAAATTCAAATTCCAGAAGCTTGATTGCCCTAAGCAACGAGGGAGAGCTCACCCCGCATTCGCGGGCGGCCCGCGTGAAGTTCAGGTGTTTTGCGGATGCCAAGAAATATTGGACTTGGTGCATCTCCATCAGCCTACGCTGCCCTGCAATCGCATCGTTTACGGCGGAGTTAAGTGCCAGACGGTTTAGCTCTGTGGCAAGCGCTGCACGATACCTTTTGACTATTACATCGAGAGCCCCTGAGCACCACAAGCGTCGCCGTGCGTTGCAGCCGGCAAAACTAACAAGGTTTCCAGGAGGTATTTCATGATCAGCAAACCGTTCGTCGCGGGCATCGCTTTCATCTTGATGTCCGCCGCCCCGGCCTTCGCTAGTTGCGAGGAGGAGTTCGATGCGCTTTCAAAGGCAATCAGTGGACCAGTAACGATGACCGCGGGCCATCGCGCTGCCATGATGCGTATGGCGGTCTCGGGCTACGATACTTGCATGGCCGGTGACAGCAAGTCGTTCGACAACATTCGCGACCAGGTCATGGCGCAAATTCGCCAGAGCTTGGGTGGTCCATAGAAGACTGCAATATGCGGACATCATCGCTGCAGTGACGGGTGTGAACGCTCGCGTTCCGCCGCATGTCGGCTTTTGGGATCTTGCAGCTATGTCGCAATGCCGAGAAAGCGGACATCCCACCATCGAACGTGTAATGCGTCCTGGTATGTCAGCGCGACGCCCGCAATGCCTTCCCGAGCAGACGATTGTCAAATGACGCGATGGGCCACTAGCGGACAATGCGCCATCGCGAACGCCGCGCTAACAGTCGCCCTTCCAGAAAAGTCTGCTTATCGAGACCGAGCGGAATGCTGACGACGCCTCAGGGGGGAGAGGGTGACCCCATGGATCGCTCAGAGGTTGGGTTCATTCGCGGCCATGGGATCGTAGGCTGGTACGGTTTGTGATCGCCTTTAAGTCGCGTCAACGACGAAGCCAGCTAAAGAATTGACGCCACGTCTCGGACGATTCTTCAGTATCCGTTCATTCGCTCGAACAAGGCCTCGCCAAGTTTGCGCGTATTTGCGGACGTGCCAACCAAGACCTCGTCCTTGTCGTTCTCCAACTGTAGGAGAGCTTCCGTCGCATAGTCCTCAGCAGACAGCCCCCCTTTGAATGCGGCGTCTCGGGTCCCAAGATTTGTGTCCACCAGCGGAGGGATCATCTCGACCACCCTGACACCCGTCGTTTTCAACTGTTGGCGCAAACTCATGGTGAACGAGTGAAGGGCGGCCTTTGTGGCGCAATATACGGGTAAGCCAGCAAGCGGCGCGAATGCCAGTGCTGAGGTGACGTTGACGATCACAGCCTTTGGCTGCCGACGTAACAAGGGCAGCAAGTTGCCGATCAGGTGAATTGGTGCCGTGAAATTAATGGCAACCTCCTGATCGACATTGTCCAACGCACCATCTTCTAAGAGCCGGCGATGCTGAACCCCCGCATTGTTGATCACAATATTGAGGTCGGGATAGTTGGTATTCAGCCACTGCACCAAGTCCCGCCTGCTATCGGCATCTGCAACGTCGCAAATCCTCGTGGCCAGCGCAGGCACGGCCGCACGCGCCTTTGCTAGGTTGCTCTCGCTACGGCCGCAAATGATGACACGGTTTTCGCGGTTGGCGAGCTGATGAGCGAGCGCGAAACCGATGCCGGTTGCGCCGCCGGAGATGAGAATGGTGTTGTTGGAGAGATTCATGGCCGGTCGTCCTTCTCTAGATTGACAAGAAGGTGCGCCGACGAAGGAAACGGGTTCCCGCCGGACACACCTGTACAGCCAGCAAAGCCGACTGCGGTGTCGCGGTGAGAAATTGCCGCCTGATATGAGACGACGGCCGGGCTACCAACCGACCTGCATTCTTTCGACGGATGAGTTATGACAGGCAGGATTCAAGTGAGCAAGGTTTGCGTTATCGTTGGCGCAGCTAGACGCCGAATTGTCTTATTGGCCCAAAAACCGGGCGCCGACGGCTGAGAGACGCTACGCGCTCCGCCTAGAGGGGAGCACCACGATTGGCCCTTCGCATTTTCAGAAAAACGTTCTCACGGCGTCGGTAATTGGTAACATCCATCCTACTGTCGATGCAGCTCTTGCCCGGTTTCGGCGCGGTACAAGGTAGCGAAGGCGCTTTACACTAGAGTTTTGAGTTCCGCATGAGCCATCTTATCGCGATCGATCAGGGCACCACTTCGACACGTGCGTTCGTGTTCGACGCGGAGCTCGACCGTGTCGCCGCCGCGCAGCGGGAGGTGCGGCAGATTTATCCAGCGCCAGCATGGGTCGAGCACGATCCGGAAGAGATCTGGTCGGCTGTGGTCACAACCGTGCGCGAGGCGATGGCTAAGGCCGGCGTAAGCGCGAGAGATATTGCAGGCATCGGCATCGCGAACCAACGCGAAACATCCATAATCTGGGAAATGGCCACCGGTAAGCCAATCTACAATGCAGTTGTTTGGCAGGATCGGCGGACTGCGGAAGTATGTGCTGCGTTGCGCAGTGGCGGCAGTGAGCCAGCAGTAACAGAAAAGACCGGCCTCTTGTTCGATCCCTATTTCTCGGCGACCAAGATTGGTTGGCTGCTCGACAACGTTTGCGGTGCGCGCTTAGCGGCCGAGCAGGGGCGCCTCGCGTTTGGGACGGTGGATTCCTTCCTTCTCTGGCGCCTAACCGGCGGGAAGATCCACGCGACGGACGCGACCAATGCTTCGCGCACGCTGCTCTTTGATATTGCTCGCGGCGACTGGGACGAAGAGCTGACCGGCTTGTTCTCGATCCCGGCGGGTCTATTGCCCATCGTGCGCGACTGCAATGCTGATTTTGGCGAGACGCTACCAGATCTATTCGGAGGTGCGATCCGAATTTGTGGAATTGCCGGTGACCAGCAAGCTGCAGCAATCGGCCAAGGCTGCTTTGTTCCTGGTATGATGAAAGCGACCTATGGAACAGGTTGCTTTGCGCTGCTCAACACCGGCACCGAATTGGTGTGCTCGCGCCATCGCCTGCTATCAACGATCGCCTATCAGCTCAATGGCAAGCGCGCTTATGCGCTCGAAGGGTCCATCTTCGTCGCTGGAGCGGCGGTACAATGGCTGCGTGATGGTCTGCACTTGGTCGCGAAGGCGTCCGAGGTCGATCTTCTCGCAAAAGAAGCCGATCCTAACCAGCAAGTTTATTTGATCCCAGCGTTTGTTGGACTCGGAGCGCCGTACTGGGACGCTGAGGCGCGAGGCGCCCTATTCGGCCTCACACGAAGTTCTGGTCCGGCCGAGATCGCCCGGGCAGCACTGGAGGCGGTCGGCTATCAAACCCGGGACTTGCTGGAGGCCATGCGTGCCGATTGCCCCGCGGCGGCCGACACCGTCCTTCGTGTGGACGGCGGCATGAGTGTGAGTGACGTCACCATGCAATTTTTGGCCGACATCCTAGGGTCACCTGTGGATCGACCGAAGGTGATGGAAACCACGGCCCTCGGCGCGGCCTATCTTGCCGGCTACCGCGCAGGCGTATGCCCAGAGCCTGAAAGGTTTTCGGCAACATGGCGACTAGGGCACCGCTTTAAGCCCGTGATGGATCAAGCGACGCGCGCTCACAAATGGGCTGGCTGGCAGACGGCCATAGCGGGTATACGCACGATGCGCTCGTAACGAAAAATCCCGAAAGCGTGCAGGGCAAGGACGTCCACTCTTCGATCCCCGATATTCAGGACATCGCGGGGGAAATCTTCTTTCGGTCTCGGACGAGGATGCGCTCAAGCGCTTTGGCCTTTTTGAGACGATCCTGCCGTATCTCCGCAAGGCAACACGGCCTTCAGACTGATGGAACTAACGAATCTGCATTTTCCGGCACGACGCATCGGCTATCTGCACGGGAAGAAATCTGTCAAAGTTGGAGCGCTGAAGCCAATGCGGAGGCCGTGGCTATGATTTTCCGTCAACTGTTTGATAGCGTCTCCAGTACTTACAGTTATCTGCTGGCACGCCGACCGGGGGGGAAGCACTTCTCATCGACACCGTTCTTGAAAAAGTGGATCGCTATATTCAGCTGTTAGCTGAGCTCGATCTGCGTCTTGTAAAGGCAGTAGATACTCATCTTCACGCAGACCATATTACCGGTCTAGGGGCGCTCCGCGATCGCACGCATTGCATCACCGTCATGGGCGAGCAAAGCAAAGCGGACATCGTGTCCATGCGGCTCGGCGGATCGGGTTTTCACTGGCGACACATTACTCATTCGGAGGACAGGCAGGACAGATATTCAAAACGGCGATGCGCGCGCCCAATACGAGTCGATTTTCAATCGGCTGCTCAGGTTGCCAGATTCGACTCTCGTATTTCCTGCGCACGATTATAAAGGCGACACGGTCAGCACGATCGGCGAGGAAAAAGCCTTCAATCCGCAGCTTCGTGTGGCGTCCGTTGAGGAATATGTTGAATTGATGGGCGGCTTGCACCTTGCTGCTGCGGGGTTTGCGACCATTCAAGTGCCTGCGATCGGCTATCACGCAACCCGCGGCGAAACGGGCGCAACCTTGCCGCTCAACCTCGTGCTGTTGGCGCTCTCTCTTTTTGTCATCTGTGGGCGCGTGCGCAAGGCGCCGATCGAACCGCGTGGGTAATCGGGTTTATGTCGGCCTAACCGGTAAATGTATTGAGGCGATGCTTCCGCCGCCGCCTCCGGCCTGATGGAGAGGGTATCGTGTTGCAAATCGACCTTTATACGGAAATCACGTGTCCATGGTGTCTGGTCGGTCAACACCGACTTGATAAAGTATTGGCGGAGCGCTTCCCCAATCTTGCCGTGGACATCCACCACTATCCGGTGCTTCTGCTACCCGATGCGCCTGCGATGGGGCTTTACATTCCCGACTTGCTTCGCACGCGCTATGGCGTGACCGATCCGAAGGCGGCGTTTGCCCGGCCCGAAGGTGAGGCCCGTGCCTCGGGGCTGGACGTCGACCTCAGCCGCCAGCTTTGGACCTATCCGACACAGTCTGCCCACGCGCTTATCCGTGCCGCTCGCGAACGTGGCACACAGCATCGGCTCGCGGGGGCGATCATCGAAGCCTATTTCCTTGGTGCGAAGAACATCGGTGACGCTGACGTGCTCGCCGATATTACTGCGAACTATGGTTTCGACCGCGCGGAGGCCCGCGCCATCGCCCTTGATCCTGTTCAGCGTAAGCGCGTGGAACAGGAGGCGATGCGGTCTGCCGCGGCTGGCGTCCGCTCGGTTCCCCACTTCGTCTTCGAGGGACGGGTCGCGATTAACGGCGGCTGCAGCGAAGACGCGATAGCTTCGTCTATCCAAGAAGCCGCGCATGCCATTGCGATCGGGTGAAAGGCGTTGGTGGCCTGTAACTACGCCCGCGACGAGTTCGCCTCGCAGCCACCGCCCAGAACCCGAGAAAACTCGCCAAGATCAGCATCTCCCGTAGCGATATTGGGTGCTCTTCAGTGCCATGCCCGATTCCTTCCTCCTAATATTCGCGCAGCGCGTTACGCGACGCAGATGCCGGTTACCGCCACCTTCTGAAACAGGTGCGGAGAAGCGACGGCTGAGGACGGATAGGCCGAGAGTTTCGCCCTAAATTCCGGATGCGAGAATGCAGCCCGGAAGTCAGTGTTCGATTCCCAAACTGCATAGTTGAGGTAAGTCGGGCTCTCGCCGATTGCACGGTGAAGCTGTGTCGAAATGAAACCAGGCTGCCGTTTCATGAAGTCCGCATCGTTTTGCCAGACCTGGAGGAAGGTTCGCTCGTCCGCCTTGTCAAGCGTGAAGACATTCACGAGCACGACCGGGGCGGCTTCGATTGCGATCTGGCGATCGATTGGGAAATCAGGGTCCAGTGGGCGCATATGAGACATGTTGGGCTCCATCCGATTTGGTTATATGATGTCAATTCGGTATGATGCTTCACGTATCAATTTGACATTATGATGTCAACATAATTATATGGTGACAAATGAGCAAGACCAAGCGAACACGAGCTGGAGCCGCCTTGTCCAATCTCATCCTCGACCTGTTCAGGCTCAACAACCGCGTGCTCGCCTCGGGGGACAGGCTCATCGCCGACCTTGGTCTAACGAGCGCCCGCTGGCAGGTGCTCGGCACCATCGTCGCGGCGGATCGGCCTCAGCCAGTCGCGTGGCTGGCGCGCGACATGGGCGCCAACCGCCAGAATGTCCAGCGCATTGTCAACGATCTGGCGATGGAAGGGCTCGTCGACTTCGAGCCCAACCCGCACCACCGGCGGGCACAACTCATCGTTCTGACAAACAAGGGAAGGCATACGTTCGATGCTGCCATGCGCCTGCAGGCGCCCTGGATCAACAAACTCGCGGACGGGCTTCGGGTCGAGGACATAGAAACGACGCGCAGCGTTATGTCGGCAGTTCGTGCCAGGCTGGAGGGAGACAGGGATGCTGAAGAGCCAATCTGATCTCAGGCAGTCTTTTGGCAATGAGGCAGGGGGCTTCTCCTATTCGCTCAACCGGCTTCAACAAATCGCTGAGAGTGAGACCATCCAGCGATGTTCCCGCACGAACAGCGATTGCGCCTGTACCGGCCCACGATGCACCGCCCGTTTCGTCAGACTGGGCGTCCTTAAAGTGAGCGCTGCGAAAGGCGAAGCCTTCTGCCGCGTGAGTCCGTGCGCCGAATGCCAGCCGTCCGCAGCGACGCCTATTGATCAGTCATCGTCGGGTCTACGGCCGTCGAGATTCGCACGCTGATCGAAGGCGGCGCGTGCGGCGTCAATCTCGGCTGTATGATCTCGGGCCCAGGTGCCGAGCGCGACGACCGGTTCACACAGCGAACGACCCAGTGCTGTCAGCTCATAATCGACTCGCGGCGGGACAACCGGAAAAACGGTGCGTTTCACCAACCCGTCCCGCTCGAGTCCGCGCAGGCAGAGCGTAAGCATCCTCTGCGAAATCCCGTCGACGTCCCTTCTCAAATCGGAGAAACGGCGCGTTCCGCCGGAAAGCATCATGATAATCAGTACGCTCCATTTCTCTCCAATTCTTGCGAGTACCTGGCTTATTTTCCGACAATCGGCGCTTTGCACGTCGTGCTTGGCGATGGTTACATCGCTTATACTGTCAGACATGAATGTGCCTTCTTGTGCGAGTCTGCTTGGTTACATAGTTAGTGTGCGTTACTAATTTATACCACAGGCCACAAACTATGAAACTCTTGCATGTCGACGCCAGCATCCTCGGCGATCACTCGACTAGTCGCCAGCTCTCAGCGGCGATTATTAAGCGACTTACGACTGTCAACCCCGCCGCTGAAGTGATCCGTTACGACCTTGCGGCCGAGCCCATCGGCCACCTGACGGGTGCGGAGTTTCACGCCTTTCGCGGCATGGAGCCTCAGGATCAGGCCGCCAAAGAAAACGCCACGCGCAACGCCATGGCCCTCGACGACTTCTTCGCCGCCAATGTCATCGTTATCGGCGCACCCATGTACAATTTCTCGCTTCCCTCCCAGCTTAAGGCGTGGCTCGACCGGCTTGCAGTTGCCGGCAAGACCTTCCGCTATACGTCTGCTGGCGTGGAAGGACTGACGAAGGGTAAGCGGGTAATCGTCGCATCATCGCGCGGCGGCTTCTATGGCGTTGGCCAGCCCGCAGCCGTCCTCGATCATCAAGAGACATACCTCAAGGGCTTCTTCGGCTTCCTCGGTATCACCGACATCACATTCATCCGCGCGGAGGGATTGGCCGTCAGTCCCGAGAGCCAAAAGATTGCCGTCGCAGCCGCCGTGGCCGAGGTCGAAAAGCTCGCCGCCTGAACAATTGCAGCGGTGTCGATCAACATTTTGGAGAAGATCATGGAATTTGTTACGCGCCTTGCCCCCGCATTGGGGCGCCTGTTCCTCGCCGTGCTGTTTCTGGCTTCAGGCGCCAACAAGCTGCACGACCCAACCGCCACGGTGGCCTACATCGCGCAAGCAGGTCTGCCTTGGCCATCTTTTGCCTATGCGGGATCAGCCCTCGTTGAAGTGCTGGGCGGTCTCCTGCTTCTCGTTGGCTTTCAGGCGAGGATCGCGGCGGCTGCACTGGCAGCCTTCAGCATCGTCGCCGCCGTTTTCTTTCACTCCAATTTCGCCGACGTCAATCAGACCATCCATTTCATGAAGAACGTCGCCATTACCGGTGGTCTTCTTCAGATCGTTGCCTTCGGGGCGGGTGCATTTAGCTTCGACAATCGTAACAGCATAGACGCCCACTTGGGCCTGGCGCGTGGATGAAGCCATACTTCGGAAGGAAGCAAGCGATGATACGCACTGAAAACAAGGCGGGGGATACCTCCACGCGGCGCATCGTGCGACGCACGCGCGGCCATGGCCAAGGCTTCATCACGCGGCTCATGAGCCCATCCGATTTGGGTGAGGTTCTGAAGCCTTTCGTGTTCCTCGATCTCTTCGAGGCGGATCGCCCGACCATCCGTGCGATGGCAGCGGGAGGAGGAATGCCGATCCATCCTCACTCCGGCGTCGCCACCGTGACTGTCTTCACCGAAGGCCAAATGCGCTATGACGATCCAACCATCGGCTCGGGCTCGATCGCCTATGGCGGAGCCGAATGGATGCGCGCAGGTGGCGGCGTCTGGCACGGCAAAGAAATGTCCCCCGGGGACGTGCCGCAGATCCAGGGCTTTCAGCTCTGGCTTGCGTTGCCACGCGAACTCGAAAACGCGGAGCCGGAAAGTCGCTATGTCGAAGCCCACGACATGCCGAGTGTCGGGCCTGCGTATGTCATCGTCGGTAGCCACGAGGGTGTTCAAAGTCCGATACCTGCCCCCAATGGTATCAACTACCTGCTCGTCACTCTCAAACCCGGCGAGCGCTGGACCTACGCGCCCCCGGCCGGCCACTCGGTGGGCTGGCTGGCCGTTGCCAGGGGCGCGCTGGAAACCGACGCTGCTATCACAGCGGGTGAACTGGTCATTTTCGAGCCGGCTGAGGCGCCGATTTCATTGCGCGCGACAGGCGGTCAACACGCCGTCTTCGTTCTGGGCTCGGCCGTGCCGCACCCCCACCCTCTGCATCTCGGCTCCTATTCGGTGCACACCTCGGCAGAGGCACTTGCGGCCGGTGAACGCCGTATCGCCGAGCTTGGCCACAAGCTCGCACAAGCCGGAGATCGGCGCACGTCATCCGGGACGATCCCGGTCCTCCGCTAGGCATGAGAAAATCTAACGCTCAAGGCTGACTTACCAACATGAACACACGCGATAACGACCCTGCAAAGACAATCGTCGTCCTTGGCGCGACCGGACAACAAGGTGGAGCAGTGACCCGCGCGCTCGCCGCCGATGGCGGCTGGCGAATCCGCACTCTTTCCAGAAACCCAGGCTCCGAAGCGGCTCGAAGCATCGCTGGCCACAATATCGAAGTGGTGGCGGCCAACATGGATGATCCGAAGTCACTGCACGCCGCCTTCAAGGGCGCGCACGGCGTTTTCTCTGTCCAGGGCAGCGATGGTGGCGGCGACGTCGAGACGAAGCGTGGGATTGCGGTTGCGGATGCGGCGCTGGCCGCCGGGATTGCGCACTTCATCTATGCGTCCGTGGGGGGCGCGGACCGCGGATCGGGTGTCCCGCATTTCGAAAGCAAGTGGCGGATCGAAGAACACATCCGCCAGATTGGCCTGCAAGCGACCGTAGTCAGGCCGACCTTCTTTATGGACAACTTTCTCAAGCCATCGATGCGGACAGTGCTATTGGCGCTGATGCGCAGCTACGTGCCAAAAGCCAAACCGCTCCAAATGATCGCCGTTCGCGACATCG
>JAFECH010000391.1 GCA_018242255.1 Pseudomonadota bacterium
GGTTTATCGTTCCCGTCTCGATTTTAACGTCCGTTGCTCTGCCGGTCGTAAGCCTGATGCTTTATCTCGACTACGGCCGACCAGGCATGCCGGCGCAGCCCCTCAACGAGCGTTTGGCCGAGGCCAACGCGACGAGTACGCCTAACGATCTGATCGCCAAGGTCGAGCAGCGTCTTCGTGAGCATCCCGAAGACGGCAAGGGCTGGGATGTCATTGCGCCCGTCTATTACGCGATGGGTCGTTATCCCGATGCCGCCGATGCGTATCAGAAGGCCATCCAATTGGTCGGCGAAGATCCAAAGCGCCTTCAGGGCTTCGCAAACGCTCGCATCCGAATGGAAAACGGCATCGTGACTGACGATGCGCGCAAGGCGCTGCAGCGCATTATCGTTCTCAATCCCAACGCCATCGAACCGAAGATCTGGCTGGCGCTTGCGAAGGAGCAGGACGGGCATTTGAGCGAGGCTGCGGCCGACTACAAAGAACTGATCACGAAGGCGCCCGCAGACGCGCCGTGGCGTCCGGTTCTGGTGGAGCGGCTTGCGAAACTCGACCCGCAAAGTGCCGCTGCTTTCGCCAACGACAAAAGCGCTGCGAATGCGCCAGCCTCAGCGTCCGGCGTGCCGTCCGGTCCCGAAGCCGGCGCCGTCATGAACATGAAGCCCGAGGATCGCCAGGCGTTCATCACGCAAATGGTCGATAATCTCGCGGCTCGACTTAAGACGGATGGCAGCGACGCCAACGGATGGGTGAAGCTTATCCGCGCGTATCAGGTTCTCGGCCGCCATGACGACGCCGTGAAAGCGCTAAACGATGCCCGCGCTTCTCTTAAGGGCAATCAGGGAGGGCTGGCCCAGGTCGAAGATCTGGCCCGTCAGCTAGGCCTTGGAAGTTGATGCAACATAAGTTCTGCTCAGGGTCCTCATGACACGCAAGCAAAAGCGCGGGGTATTGATTGGAGGCGGCGTCGCGACACTCGCGATCGCACTGATCCTCGTGCTCTTCGCGCTGAAAGACAGCATCGTCTTTTTTCATACGCCAAGTGACATCGTCGACGAGCACGTCCAGCCTGGACAGCGCATTCGCCTTGGCGGCCTCGTCGAGAAGGGCTCGGTCGTTCGCGGCCAGGGCACGACGATCAGGTTTAAAGTCACCGATACGCTGAAGGATATTCCCGTCACCTTTACCGGCGTCCTGCCGGATCTGTTCCGCGAAGGTCAGGGCGTCGTCACCGAAGGCGTTCTCGACGGCCACGGCGGCTTCAAGGCCGACACAGTACTGGCAAAGCATGATGAAAATTACATGCCCCGTGACGTCGCGAAGGCGCTAGAAGCAAAAGGCGTGAAGCTCGGCGCCAGCGCCCACCCCGATCAGATGAAGGCAGAGATGCCTTAGAAGGATAATGCCGTGATCGTCGAACTCGGACATTTCGCTCTCATTCTCGCGCTGCTGGTTGCCGCCGTGCAGGTCGTGATTCCCGCCTTCGGTGCGGCCGTCAAAGACGAGCGCATGATGCGCGTTGCGGAACCCGCTGCCATATCGCAGCTGTTGCTGATCGCGGTCGCATTCTTCGCGCTGATGCACGCTTACGTGACGTCCGACTTTTCCGTGCTGAACGTCGCCGAGAATTCGCATTCGACGAAGCCGCTGCTTTACAAAATGGCCGGCGTCTGGGGCAACCACGAAGGCTCGATGCTTCTGTGGGTTTTGATCCTGGCGCTGTTCGGTGCCGCCGTCGCGCTGTTCGGCAACAATCTGCCGCCGACGTTGAAAGCCCGTGTTCTTTCCGTGCAGGCGTCGATTGCCGTCGCGTTCCTGCTGTTCTCGCTGCTGACGTCGAACCCCTTCATTCGTCTCGATCCGGCGCCGTCGGACGGCAACGGCCTGAACCCGATCCTGCAGGACCCGGCGCTAGCGTTCCACCCGCCGTTCCTCTACACCGGCTACGTCGGCTTCTCGATCGCGTTTTCGTTTGCAATCGCCGCGCTGATTGAAGGCCGCATCGATGCCGCCTGGGCGCGCTGGGTCCGTCCGTGGACGCTCGCCGCCTGGATGTTCCTGACGATCGGCATCTCGATGGGGTCCTGGTGGGCCTATTATGAGCTCGGCTGGGGCGGCTGGTGGTTCTGGGACCCGGTCGAAAACGCATCCTTCATGCCGTGGCTCGCCGGCACGGCGCTGCTCCATTCGGCACTCGTGATGGAAAAGCGCGAAGCGCTCAAGATCTGGACGGTGCTGCTCGCGATCCTGACGTTCTCGCTGTCGCTGATGGGCACCTTCATCGTGCGCTCCGGCGTGCTGACGTCGGTGCATTCGTTCGCTGTAGATCCGGCGCGTGGCGTTTTCATTCTCGCCATTCTCGTGTTCTTTACCGGCGGCGGCCTGGCGCTGTTTGCATTGCGCGCCAAAGACATCCAGGCGGGCGGCCTTTTCCAGCCGATCAGTCGCGAAGGCTCGCTCGTTCTGAACAACCTGCTGCTGGTCACGGCAACGGCAACGGTGCTTGTCGGCACCTTGTATCCAATGGCGCTTGAGGGCCTGACCGGCGATAAGATTTCTGTCGGCCCGCCATTCTTCAACATGACTTTCGGTCCGTTGATGATCCCGCTGCTGATGGCACTGCCCGTCGGGCCGATGCTCGCATGGAAGCGTGGAGATCTGCTGGGCGCGATGCAGAGGCTGGCGTTTGCCTTCCTTGCAGCGCTAATCGCAATCGTTGCCGTGTTCGCTGTCGAGCACCGCGGACCGTGGCTGGCACCGTTCGGCATCGCGCTGGGTGTTTACGTCATGGCCGGCGCCATCATCGAATGGGCAAACCGCGTGAAGCTCGGTTCGGCTCGGCGCGAGGAAGTCATGCGCCGCGCGTCGAACCTGCCGCGCTCGGCTTACGGCACGTTGTTCGCGCACTTCGGCGTCGGCATGCTGATGGTAGGCATCGTCGCGACGAGCGCCTACCGCGAAGAGCACATCCTGGCGATGAAGCCGGGCGACAAGGTCATGGTCGACGGCTATGAGGTGACATTCGCCAAGGTCGAACGCGGCCGCGGACCGAACTACACTGAGGACATCGCCGACTTTAATGTGACGCGTAATGGCGAGACCATCACGACGCTCCAGCCTGCGAAGCGCCTCTACGATGCGCCGCCGCAGCCGACGACGGAAGCTGGCATCCACGCGGCTTGGCGCGGTGACCTTTACGTCGTCATCGGCGACGGCCAGCCGGGCGGCGGCTACGCCGTGCGTGCCTACTTCAATCCGCTCGTCCGGTTCATCTGGCTCGGCGCACTGTTCATGTTTATGGGCGGCGGCATATCTCTGTCCGACCGGCGACTGCGTGTCGGCGCTCCGTCGCGTCCGCGCCACATCGTTGCGGTTCCAGCGGAGTGATCACCGTGCGGCGTCTATTGGCAATACTGGCGCTGGCAATTTGGGCGTCGCTGGCTGCGGCCCCAGCGGCGTTCGCTGTCCAGCCTGGTGAAATGCTATCCGACCCGGCATTGGAAAAACGTGCGCGCACTATCTCGGCCGAACTGCGCTGCCTCGTCTGCCAGAACCAATCGATCGACGATAGCGATGCGCCGCTGGCGGGCGACCTCCGCCGCCTCGTGCGCGAGCGGATCATGGCGCATGACAGCAATCAGCAGGTCCTCGACTATATTGTTGCCCGCTACGGCGAATTCGTCCTGCTGAAACCCCGTTTCGAGCTGTCGACCTTGCTGCTGTGGCTGACGCCGCTCCTGGTCCTTCTTGCCGGCATCGCGTTGATGATCCGCGCAACCCGGCCGACCGCTTCAACCACCGCCGCGCCGTTAACTGAACAGGAAAAAGCTAAGCTTAACGAGATCCTTGCGGCTAAGGATCAGTAATCCGCTTTGCTTCTGAAGCGAGGCGCTAGATTACCAACAGTTAACGTCCCTGACATGCTGCCGTAACCCCGGTTCCGCTAGGCGTCATAGTAAGGCTCGCGAAGCCTGCCTTTCAGCTGGAGACCCTGGGATGCGATTTCCGCACCGCTTGTCGACGACGTTTTCTTCAAAATTGAATTCTAGATTCACCTCTGCATCGGTTGCGATGCTGACTGTTACAGCTGTGGGATTTGGGCTGGCGGTGCCGTCTCACCCTGTGCGCGCCGAGTCTGGCGCTCAGACGATTCAGACGCCATTCGGCCGTGCGCCGCTCTCCTTCGCCGACATCGTCGACAAAGTGAAGCCGGCAGTCGTATCCGTTTCGGTTATCAATGATGGCGGCGCGTCGAAGCTCGCCTCGAATGAGAAGGGCGATAAGGACAAGAAGAACTTCTCGCTTCCCGATCTGCCACCCGATCATCCGCTTCATGACTTCTTCAAGAACCTGCCGAAAGAGTTCGGCCAGGAAGCTCGTCCGAAGATCGTTCAGGGTCAGGGCTCCGGCTTCGTCATCTCGCCGGATGGTTACGTCGTGACGAACAACCACGTCATCGACGGCGCCACCAAGATCCAGGTGAGCTTCGACAACGACGAGACGAAGTACGATGCGAAGCTGGTCGGCACCGATCCGCGCACCGACATCGCGCTCATCAAAATCGAAAGCAACAAGACCTTCCCGACGATCAAGCTGGCGAGCAAAGCGCCGCGCGTCGGCGATTGGGCGCTGGCCGTAGGCAATCCTTTCGGTCTTGGCGGTACGGTCACCGCAGGCATCGTATCGGCGCTTGCGCGTGATATCGGCTCCGGCCCCTACGATTACCTGCAGATCGACGCCGCTGTGAACCGGGGTAACTCGGGCGGTCCGACCGTCAATCTCGATGGCGATGTGATCGGCGTCAACACGGCGATCTTCTCTCCGTCGGGCGGCAACGTCGGCATTGCCTTTGCTGTTCCCGCAAACACCGTCGGCGAAGTCGTCAAGCAGCTGAAGGCTGACGGCTCGGTCAGCCGAGGCTGGCTCGGCGTCAAGATCCAAAACGTCGATGAAGATACCGCCGCCAGCATCGGTCTTGCCGAGGCGCACGGCGCGTTCGTCAGCGAAGTGACGCCGAACGGTCCGGCTTCGAAGTCGGGCATCAAGACCCAGGATGCGATCGTCCAGGTCAACGGCGAAAAGATCGCCGACAGCCGCGACCTTGCTCGCAAGATCGCCGAGTTGGCGCCGAATTCAAACGTTGACGTCAAGGTGTGGCGCAACAACGCCGAGCAGACGATCAAGGTGAAGCTCGGCCTGTTCCCGAAGAACGCCGAAGCTGCGATGAGCGGCGACAACAATGACAACAACAGCAATAGCAACACCGACGAAAGCAAGTCCGTCGATCTGAGCCAGCTCGGTATCACACTGATGCCCGCACGCGCAGGCAAGGACGCCCAGGGCAAGGATACGCAGGGCGTTGCCATCGCCGAAGTTGATCCGACGTCGGATGCGGCGGAGAAGGGCCTGAAGCCGGGCGATGTCATTCTTGAGGTCTCGGGTCAGACCGTGTCGTCTCCCGACGATGTCATCAGCGGCATCAAGAAGGCTCAGGACCTGAAACGCACCGCGGTTCTCCTGCACATCAAGTCGGCCGACCAAAAGCGCTTTGTCGCTGTACAGTTGACCAAAAAAGGTTGAGGTAGCGCGCCATGACGAACTCGAGCAGCTCCGTCAACCAAACGGCGGGGTTGCCTCGACGTTTGGCAGACATCCGGTTAAACAGTGAGCGGAGAGAGGACGAAGGTCGGACACAAACCATGCGCGTTCTGGTAATAGAAGACGATAAAGAAACCGCGCTTTTCCTGCAAAAATCCCTGAAAGAGAACGGTCATACGGCCGATCTGGCTCATGATGGCGAAGCGGGCCTGTCGATGGCGACCGACGGCTCTTACGACGTGCTGATCGTCGACCGGATGCTGCCGCTTCTGGACGGCCTGTCGCTGATCAAGTCCCTTCGCACGGAGGGTAATAGAACACCGGTGCTAATCCTGTCGGCGCTTGGCGAGGTCGATGACCGGGTCAAGGGCTTGCGTGCCGGCGGCGACGACTACCTGACGAAGCCCTATGCCTATTCCGAGCTATTGGCCCGCGTCGAAGTTCTGGGACGGCGAACCGCGCCGGAAGAACAGCAAACGCGCTATTCCGTCGGCGATCTCGTACTTGATCGGCTTTCCCATCGCGTGACGCGCAGCGGCGAGCACATTCTGCTGCAACCGCGCGAATACCGCCTGCTCGAATATCTGATGCAGCACGCCGGACAGGTCGTGACCCGCACTATGCTCCTGGAGCACGTCTGGGACTATCACTTCGATCCACAAACCAATGTGATCGATGTCCATGTCTCTCGGCTTCGAGCGAAGATCGACAAGAACTTCGACAAGCCGCTGCTTCATACCGTAAGGGGCGCAGGATACACTATTCGTGACGGTCCGGCTTGATCGCGTCGCAAAAGCGGCATCGACGACAACCTTCGGATTGAGTGCATTGGCCGTGGCGTTCTTTTTGTTCGCCGCGGCAGTCGTTGTAGGCTTCCTGTTCTGGCAGACGAACAAGCTCTTTACCGATCAAGTCCTGGCAACCCTGTCGGCCGAATCCCGCATTCTGTCTTCCGAGTTGAAGGTCGGCGGCCAGACGAAATTGGTCGAGACCGTCACGGCGTTATCGCGGCCGCAAGGAACGGGGCTCTATTACCTCGCCGACGGCACCGGGGCGAAGATTGCAGGCAATCTCAATCGCATTCCCCCCGAGCTGTCCACCGACAGCCCAGGTGGCGTGTTCAACTACCAGCCGACGGACGATGAGGGGCCGTCGCATCTCGCCGTCGCCATTCCCGTCGATCTCGGGCCCGATCTCCACCTTATCATCGGCCGCGACGTCGAAGATCAGCGCGCCTTCGCGAATTCGATCCGCTTCGTCTTTCTGCTCGGCTTCGGCGCGCTTTCAATCATCGGGCTGCTCGGCGGACTGACGGTCAGCCGTCTCATCGTCAACCGCATGGACCAGATCACGGCCGCGAGCCGCCAGATTATGGAGGGCGATCTTTCGCGGCGCATCCCGACGACGGGCAGGGGCGGCGAACTGGACGCCCTGGCAAATAATCTCAACGAGATGTTGGAACGCATCGAAGGCTTGATGAACGGCCTGCGCGAAGTCTCGGATAATATCGCGCACGATCTCAAGACGCCGCTCAATCGCATGCGCAACGCGGCCGAAGCCGCCCTTCGCGATCCGCGCGGCGAAGAGGCCTACCGCGAGGGCCTCGAACGCACGATCGAAAAAGCCGACGATCTGATCAAGACGTTCAACGCGCTGTTGCTGATCGCGCGTTTGGAAGCCGGACCGCTGGAAGACAGCACAGAGACGTTCGATCTCGGACGCTTCGTTGCCGACGTCAGCGAACTCTACGCGCCCGCCGCCGAAGAGTCGGGCTTCAACCTGACGATCGACGTCGAGCAGGATGTGTTCGTTCGCGGCAACCGGCAGCTGATCGGTCAGGCCATCGCCAATCTGATCGACAACGCCATCAAGTACTCGCGCGGCGGCGAGCCGGGAAGCGCCATTACCGTGCGCGCCTATCGCCTGGGCGGCCGCCCTGTGATCTCGGTCGGCGATCACGGACCTGGAATCGACGAAAGCGACCGCGAGCGCGTGCTGAAACGCTTCGTGCGCCTCGAGGCAAGCCGCACCAAACCGGGCACCGGCCTGGGGCTGAGCCTTGTTGCCGCCGTCGCCCGCCTCCATCACGGTGAAATCCGGATTGAGGATAACCAGCCGGGGCTGAAGGTCGTGCTGCTCCTGTCCCACAAATGCCTCGTTGCGGTGCCCGATCAAGAGGGTGACGCGGCACCGGGCCTTGCGGCACAATGAGGGGATGGAACCAGCATCTTTCTCCAAGCTTTGCCGAACGTATTTCCGAATGGCCGAAGAGCACCGCCGGCGGCCGCGGGGCGGAACGCTTTCAATCCCTGAAGGCGGAAGCCGAGGCTTCGTGTCCTCAGCTCGCCGAGCTGTTGCGAAAACCCGATCTTGAAAATCTGCTGACGGGCGTCTTTGAAGGCTCCCCCTATCTCACGACGCTCGCCAACCGCGATCTTGCCCGCCTCGCGCGTATTTTGGCCGACCCGCCAGCAGCGCGCTTTCAGAGCCTCACGGACGAACTCGTTGTCGCCATGCAGGCAGCGGTGGACTTGGGGGCAGCCAAGCGCGCACTGCGCATCTACAAGTCTGAGGTCGCACTGCTGACCGCGCTGGCCGACCTCGCGGGCGTCTGGCCGGTGATGACGGTCACGCGCACCTTGTCGGATTGCGCCGACACCGCCGTCGGCACGGCGGTCCGCTTTCTGTTTCGCTTGGCTTCATCGCGTGGACAGTGGCAGCCGGTTGAGGCGGAAAGCCCCGAACGCGAGTCGGGTTACTTCGTACTGGCGATGGGCAAGCTCGGCGCTTTCGAACTCAACTACTCGAGCGACGTCGATCTGACGGTTTTTTTCGATCGCGACAAGGCGCGGATCGTCGGAGACGGCGACGTGCAATCGTTCTTTGTCCGGCTGACGCGCGATCTTGTCCTGCTGCTCGATGAGCGCACGCCCGATGGCTATGTCTTCCGGACGGACCTGCGCCTGCGGCCGGACGCCGGTGCGACGCAAATCGCACTCTCGACTGTTGCGGCTCATGGCTATTACGAAACCGTCGGCCAGAATTGGGAACGCGCCGCGATGATTAAGGCGCGGCCCATCGCCGGAGACCTCGAAGCCGGCGCGGAATTCCTCTCTGAGCTGGCTCCTTTCATCTGGCGCAAGTATCTCGATTTCGCGGCCATCGCCGATATTCACGCTATGAAGCGCCAGATCCACGCACACAAGGCGATCGGACCGATTTCGGTGGCCGGGCAGAATTTGAAGCTCGGGCGAGGCGGTATTCGCGAAATCGAATTTTTCGCCCAAACGCAGCAGTTGATTGCAGGCGGTCGTCAACCGGACTTGCGCGTCAGCAGCACCCTTGATGCGTTGGCAGCCCTGGAAGGGCGCGGCTGGGTGAAGGCTGACGTTC
>JAFECH010000392.1 GCA_018242255.1 Pseudomonadota bacterium
AGACCGTTTGCCGTCCGTGCGGCGGTTCGCGGCGACGATGGGGGTGTCACCGTCTACGGTCGTCGAAGCCTACGATCGGTTGGCGGCGGAGGGCCTTATTCGCGCGCGGCGCGGTTCGGGTTTCTACGTCTCGGGATCGGGGTTGCCGCCGCTCACCTTCAAGGAGAGCGGCCCGAAGCTCGATCGCGCCGTCGATCCCTTTTGGGTCTCGCGTCAATCTCTTGAAGCGGATGCGCGCGTCCTGAAGCCAGGCTGTGGTTGGCTGCCGGCCGACTGGATGCCGGGCGAAGCATTGCGTCGCGCCTTTCGCAAGGTCGCGCGTGCTGACGATCATCTACTGACCGAATACGGGAGCACACGCGGAGCGATAAACCTGCGCCGGCACCTTTTGAAGCGCTTCGCTGACGACGAGATCGACGTGACGCCGGATCAGCTTTTGCTGACCGCGTCAGGCACCCAGGCGATCGACCTGATCTGCCGCTTCCTTCTACGTCCGGGCGACACGGTCGTGATCGATGATCCCTGCTATTTCAATTTTCGCGCCCTTCTGCGTGTTCATCAGGTGAAGATCGTCGGCGTGCCCTATACGCCGTCGGGTCCGGACGTTGCCCGCTTCGAAACGATCCTCGCTTCCGAACGGCCGCGTCTCTACATCACCAACTCCGCGCTGCATAACCCGACCGGCGCGACGATGTCGTTGCAAACCGCCCATCGCCTGTTGAGTGCGGCGGAAGCTCACGATCTGACGATTGTCGAGGACGACATTTTTGCCGATCTCGAACCTGACCCCTCTCCACGGCTAGCCGCGTTGGATGGTTTGCGACGCGTCATTCGCATCGGCAGCTTCTCGAAAACGCTGTCGGCGTCCGTGCGCTGCGGATACATCGCCACGCGCCCGGACTGGATCGAAGATTTGATTGATCTGCAGGTCGCAACGAATTTCGGTGGTCCAAGCCCTGTCGCGACCGAAGTGCTGACCGATGTGCTCACGAGCGGTGGCTATCGCAAGCACACTGAAGAACTGCGATCGAAGCTGACGAAGCTGCGCCGTCGGGCGACCGACAAATTGCGAGATCTGGGAATGGAGCCATGGGTAACACCGCGTGGCGGCTTTCACCTCTGGAGTCGTCTTCCAGAAGGTCACGATTCAGCGGACGTCGCGCGCGCGGCGCTGAAGGACGGCGTAGTGCTCGCTCCAGGAAATGTCTTCAGCATTTCGGAAACGGCTTCGCAGTTTTTGCGCGTCAACGTCGCACAATCGACCGATCCGCGCGTTTGGGACGTCATGCGTCGAGCCATCGAATCCGGAAATCGTTGAGAAAGAGGTTGCGAACGGGCCCGCCGCGCCGCAGCCGCTAGCGGTTCCAGACGAACCTATATTTGGCGCCGAAAGAAACCGTGAACTGATCGGGCGATCCGTCTTCGCTGACCAAAGGCGAGTCGCCCGCGCTGCCGACCAGCCGCTCATATTCGAACGAAGCCATCGTTGAGAGATGCTCGTTCCACTTGTACTCGCCATAAACTCCGACGCCCGCCGAGCGCACGCCTGCGGACGCGTCATATTTCGTGAGGTGGGCGCTTGCCGCCTGTGCGGCGTTCAAACCGTAGTACGCGTTCATGTAGTCGCTGTCGGCGATCGATAGGCGCGGGCCGGCAGCGACCGTCCATTGTGTCGTCGGATGCCAGACGACGTCGGAACTCAAGTCGAAGACCCACCCTTCGGCGCCGTAGACCGCGTTGCGCGCTTCAAGGCGCGTGCGCAACCACTCTGCGGGCCAGTATTCGACGAATGCGCCGATCTCGAGGGAAAGGTCGACGCCGGTGTTGCTGATCTCTTTCAACCCGCGATCGCGCGTGTTGCCGAAATCCCAGCGGATCTGCCCGACGGGACCGGCACGAAAGTTGTTAGTCGAGAACAGTTCATAATCGATGCCGTCGTTCGGCAGGCTGAGCCATTCCTTATCGCCGACCCGATGAAAATCGATGATCGGCGCCCCACCGAGATCGTATTTGCTCGAACCGGAAAACTCCGGCGAGACGTTGCCCCAGGCGCCGAGCGTCACCACCCAGTCAGACGAGGCCGCGGCGATGGTGGGATTGGCGATGGAGTTGTCGAACGGGCCGTCGGCAAATGCCATCTGTGGAGCAATGCAGGCGCTCAACGCCGATAAAAGACCGCTGCAGGCAACACATGCCAGATGCCGAACGCGTGGCGCTCCGACACCATAAACCGCAACGGACTTGCCCCGATCATGGGCCATAAATCACTCCAACAACGCCCATCGGGATATGGTGTACGCGCCGTAACTCGGAAATCAAAGAAACAAAAAATCGTAAAAAAGATGTTCTGACGGCTCCGAGATAACCGCGATGATACAGATCAAGATATGGGCCGTGCTGGCTAACGACCTGAGCCATCGCGTATTTCCGACTGCTTAAAGACGTTGAAATCCCCTGGTGGCGGCTCAACGCACAATCTTGCGTTTGTGTTCCGAATTTTCCGCTGCCCCGTTTCGGATCGCAAAATGACAACCGCCGGGAATGCCATGAGCCCCGTGTACGCCGGCGTCAGGAAACGCTGCGACGCGTCGATGTCCTAGGTGATGACGCCAGCCTGCGTCGCGCTGATCGAGCCGCCGACGCCCATCGCAATGTCTGAAAAGCCGGGCGCCAGGCTGCATTGTACCCAAGTGCACGCGCGTCGGGGATGTCGCCGGTTGGCCGCTTGCGAGCTTTCTTGTCCGCGTCGGCCGAACCCGTCGCGATTGGCAGGCCGGACTTTTTCTGCTTAGAAGCTGCCCCGGCGCCGTAAGGCGATGCTTTCTGGAGATATTTGCAAATGAAACTCGTTCGTTTTGGCGCCCCAGGTGCCGAAAGACCCGGCATCCTCGACAGCGACGGCGAAATTCGCAATCTCTCAGAAGTCATCCCGGATTTTTCGGGCGAGTATCTCTCCCCCGCATCGCTCGATAAAATTCGCAAGCTTGATCTCGGGTCCCTCCCGCTCGCACCCAAAGATGCGCGACTTGGTCCGCCGGTCGCCGACACGCACAATTTCATTGCCATCGGCCTCAACTTCGCCGATCACGCCAAGGAGACGGGACAGGAGATCCCGGCCGAACCGATCCTCTTCAACAAGGCGACGACGTCCATCTGCGGACCGGACGATGATGTGATGATCCCGCGCAATTCGCGACATCTCGATTGGGAAGTCGAGATCGCGTTCGTCATCGGCACGCGCGCCCGCTACGTCGATGAACAGGATTGGGCGAAATACATCGCGGGCTACTGCATCTGTAACGACGTGTCGGAGCGCCGCTTCCAGTCGAAGCGAGGCGGCCAGTGGGTGAAGGGAAAATCGGCCGAGACATTCGGCCCCGTCGGACCTTGGCTCGTGACGCCCGATGAAATCGCCGATCTCGACAACCTGACGATGACGCTCGACGTCAACGGCGTGCGCAAGCAGACCGGCTCGACCTCGACGATGATCTTCCGCATCCCGGCGCTGCTCGCTTACATCACCGAGTTCATGGTGCTTGAGCCCGGCGACATCGTCACGACCGGCACGCCGCCTGGCGTCGGTACGGCTCGCAATCCGAAGGAATTTCTGAAAGCCGGCGACGTCATGGAACTGAAGATCGACGGCCTCGGCACGCAGCGCCAGAAAGTCGTCGACTTCAAGCTCTGACACCAAAGAGAGATGTCATCCTCGGCTTTAGGCCGAGCATCCATTTCTCAACATACTCGTTGTCCAATGGATCCTCGGGACGAGCCAGAGGATGACAATGTTTAGGCAACACGAAACGCCCCTCAAACGTCATCCCGGCGAAGGCCGGGATCCCGTTAAGCGTCGGCGCGGGACCCGTAACGAGTTCCCGCGCAGATGCTCACACGTCGTCGCCGGAGTCGCTGTCGCGATCGGATGGCCGGTAAAGGTTTCGGAAGTCTGAGCCCGTTCGCATTGCTAGCCGCTGGCGGATTTCGTCCCACGACCTCGGATTGGCGAGGTCGAGCCGGCCGAACGCCTCGCGGACGAACTTCAGCTGATCCTTGAGATCCTGTTCTCCGTGCGCCAAGCCATCGTCCGGCTGCGCCGCAGCTTCAAGTTCATCGATCAGATAGGTAACGAGACCCATCTCCGGAAAAAGCATGTAGAGCGGCAGGTCATTGCGCAAGCGCCCGTCGACACCGTCGAGCACAGCCAGCTTGCGTTCATCGCCGTCACCTTCGCTCCGCAGCCGGGAATAGACTTCGCTCAAAATGCGATCCTGCTCATTTTGGAAATCGCGGAGAAGGGCGCCGAGGTTTTCGTTCTTCTTCTTGTGATCGTTGAGCGCTTTCCAGGCTTCGAGCACAGCCTCGCGCGATTGTGGCTGACCCAGACGGTTGTCGACGATATCGGGCGTGAGATGCACGGCATCCAGCAACGCCTCGCGATAGTGCGCCGCAAGGCTCAGCCGCTCCTCAAGCGACAGCGGCTGTAAGCCGGGGAGCGCGGGAGGTTCGCGGCGTCGCTCGATTTCGGGGACGCTGCCTTTGGTCTGCGGCGGCAATTCCGGTTTTGTTTCGCGCAACACACCAGCGTCGATTGCCGGGCGTTCCTGCACGCCCTCAAACCGCGCCCGATCGCGTCCGTACACAGCGCTTTCCGGCGCCGTCGCGCGGATCGTCAGCAGCGTCTCGTAAAGCGCCGGCCGGATGTAATAGCGGTCGTCGATCTTAACGTCGGGCGCAACGGCCTTCACCGCCGACCCCGCATTCATCACGCGACGGACGACGCGGGAATCATAATCGTTCGTAATCTCCGACAACGTCACCATCGACGTGAAGCCTTCCGTTTCACGGATCGGCTCCAGTGTGTTCAGTACGATTTCGGAATGCTCGCGCGGATGCGGCGCAAGTGCAGCCGATACAAGCTGTTCGAGCCGCGCCTTGTCTTTCGCCGAGGCATCGGTCTTGAACTGCTTGTCGCAGATCGACGAGAGATATTCACGCAGTTCGCTGCGAACCCGGTAGCGTTCGGGATTATGGCTGATCGTCTCGACTGCGCCGATATCGGCACCAGCGGTCAGCACCATGCGCACGCGGTCCGCCTGCGAGCGCTCCATCGCGCTCAGATCTGCGAGCGCCGAAAACCCGTCCTGATTGGTGATCGGTCGCAGCGACGTCAACGTCAGCCATGCCGTCTCATGAGGATGTGCGCCAAGCGCAGCGTTGATGGTCGCTTCGAGCTGGGCACCGGAGCGCGACCGATAGCTCGGAATATCCGACAGCGGGGAGCGCACGGCATTTGCACCGAACAGGCCCGACATGAAAATCAAGCCGTCGAGGCCGATCGCAATCGCCAGCGCCAGATAGGCGAGGTGGTTGCCGTCCTGGAACGCATTGAGCGTCACGACGAAGCGGTGAGCCTTGTCATCGCGCGAAAGCTCGATGCGGTTGATCTCGGTCCGCAGCGCGTCCGTATCGTGGCTCGGCAGCGCGCTGTCGGACAAGCAGCGCCGCGCGAACGCAAAGAGCGCGTCGGTCGAATTGTTGGCATTGAGCTTGTCGCCGCCCGCACAGGTATTCTCGAAAACCTTCGTGCCGCCCTGGAGCGCAAACAGCGTTCCTGCAGCATCGGCCGTCGTCTTCGGATCGCAGTCGATGCCCGAGACGAGCGACTTCGTTTCCGGCGTTGCCTGCATGGCCGTGTAGATGTCACCGCACATCTGCTGCACGCTGTTGAGGTGGGCGACTGTCGGATCGGCGCGGAACTCCGACCGAATGCGCTCGAACAGAGGCAGAATACGCGACGGGTCGATCTTCGGCCCGGCATCCGTTTGCACGCTGTCCTGGGCGAGCTTGATCCGCTGCTCCGCGGTCTGGGCTTCGCCTTTGTACTTCGCGAGATCGCCGTCGAGCGTCGCAAGTTCTGTATCGATAGCCGCAAGCCGGGTCTCGACCGCGCTGAGGCGTTTCTGGGCGTTCGTCATGCGCTCTTGCGCGATTTGCGCAGCACCTTGCAGCGTCGCAAGCTCGCCCATGCGCTGGCGATAAAGCGGCCCGCGCCCGGCTTTGCCGCTGCCTTCGACGCCCTTGTCTTCGGCCAGCGCCTCGACACGCTTGGCGTCGACGTCTTTCAGCTTCTGGTCGTAGTCGGCTTTCTTGGTCTGATAATCGGCGGCCAGCTCTGGACGCTGCGCCGCGAGGCTGGCTTTTTCATCCGTCAGCGAAACCTTGCGATTGGCGAGGCCCGCTTGCCCCGCCTGCGCCGACGCCATCCGCTCCTGCTGCTCTTGCACGGCCTGGCGGCGCTCTTCGATCTGATCGTTGACGTACTTTTCGATCACGGCCTGCGATTGCGTCGCGGCTTGCGCGATTTTCTCAAGCTGCGCGTCGTAATCTTTCCAGGCTTGCGTCTTGAATAGTTCCTCGGCGAGCGCCGCATGCCGGGCCGCAATCGCCTGCTCGATATCGGTGATGATGCCCGAGACCTGGTTCTGCGCCCTCAGCTCGGCCGCGCGCACGCGCTCCGACTGCGGGAATATCGAGGTGAAGAAGCTGTCGAACGAAAAGAACACGCTCGTCGCCATGCAGGCGAGAAACATCAGCCACAGCATCGAATTGCGCAGGATGATGCGCACGACCTGGATGTACGGCCGGACGATGTCGCTGGCGGCGTAGAGCGCGAACAGCGCCACGAGCAGAAGCCCGGCGCCGAACATGAGAAATTTGTTGCCCGCAGCCGACCAGTCGATATCGGACAGGCCTGCCGCCTGCTTGCCATCGCCGTTCCCCGACCACTGCAGAAACAACACGAAGCCGGTGAGGAACAGCAAAAGCCCTATGACGGTGCCGATCCACGGCTGCGCGCCGGAACTCGCCAGTGCCGACTGTCCCGGCCGCGACTGCCGGTTCATCCCGGTGGCGAAGCTTTCGCCGATCAGCCAGGCGACGATCAGCATGATGCCCTGGATGCCGAACGTCACCATCCCGGAGAGCAGGGGCTCACCGGTGAAATTGTACATGCCTTCCCAAGTCCGCCAGCCCGCCGCAGCCGAAAGCACGATGCCGGTCGTGCCCAGCAAGGCCAAGCGCCAATTGGAAAAAATCGTTTCTTCAATGGCCGTCCTGAGGCGTCGCGCGATCCGCGTCCGCAGCAGCAGAGTGAGGGTGCACATAATGAAAACGGCAATACCGATCGGCCGGGCATTTTCCGCCAGCCTGTCGATCAGAAACTTGACGTCCATCCCGAAATCGTTCCCAGCCAGTGCGCCCGTCGAATCCCGGGTCGCGTTGGTTAATAATTGCGCGCCCGACGCGGCCGATTGCGGGCGAAATTACGTCGAAATGTGCTCATCGGATGAACTTCTTTTGAGAATCTCACCCATTCCGCCACCGAATAACGCATTCTACCTTGGTTGCGCCGCGCGGGGATAAAATAAGGCATGCAGCCCTTGAACCGGATGGCCCGCCATCACGACATGTTATATCGTCCGGCGAGGCATCGGGTTCCACGGCTTGGCCTTCGGTCTGGCTTGAGAGGATGACCATGATAGCGAACGCAGCCGACGAGCAGAGGGCAAGGGACCGCTTGAAGACATCTCTTGAGCAGGCGACCGCGATTTTCGCAGAAAAGAACATCCGGTTCACCGACCTTCGCCGCAAGGTCTTCGAGGAGATCGCCTCGACCCAGGCCAGCGTCGGCGCCTACGAGGTCCTGGACCGACTGGCCAAGAAAGGCACGCGCCTCGCCCCGATCTCGGTGTACCGAGCCCTCGATGCCCTGCTCGAAGCCGGCGTCGTGCATCGCCTCGAAAGCAAGAACGCTTATTTCGCCTGTCGGCGCATGGATAAGCCGCGTACCGGCCGCCCGCCGATATTCCTGAGTTGCGAAAAGTGCGGCGCGGTCCAAGAGGTCGACGGCGACGAGATCTTCCGCGCCATCGATACCGCGGCGGCGAACACCGAATTCGAGACCCGCGTTCGCTTCGTCGAAGTCTCGGGCACGTGTCGCGAATGCGCCGCCGCCCGCCGCACGGCCTGACACGGAGACTGCCGTTTTGTCAGCTTTGGACGACGCGCGAGGGAAGGCCCTTCCAGAGGATGCCGCAGCGTGCAGCTGCGGCCATCACCATAAGCATCCGCCTTTGCAAGAGAACGCTCAGCCCATCGACGCGGCGGCTCTGATCTCGGCGCGCGGACTGGCGATGAAGCGCGGTAGCCGCGAGGCGCTCTGGAATATCGACCTTGATGTTCATCGCGGCGAGATCGTTACGCTGATCGGCCCGAACGGAGCAGGCAAGACGACGCTCGTCCGGCTGCTGCTTGGTATCGAACGGCCGACCCGAGGACGCATCGAGAAATCGGCGTCGACCCGCATCGGCTACGTCCCGCAACGCTTCGACGTCGACGCGACCATCCCTATGACGGTTGCCTCGTTTCTGGCGCTCGGCGCCAACGTCACTAAGGACGAGATCAAGCGCGCCTTGGAAGAAACCGGTGCCGCCCGCACGCTCGATCAGCAGCTTTCGAAGCTGTCCGGCGGCGAAACCCAACGCGTGTTGATCGCCCGCGCGCTGCTGCGCCGACCCGATCTCCTCATCCTCGACGAGCCGGCAAGCGGCGTCGATTTCACTGGCGAAGCCGATCTTTACGACATGATCGGCCGCCTGCGCGATCGCCACAATCTCGGCGTTCTGCTCGTCTCGCACGATCTTCATGTCGTCATGGCCAAGAGTGATCGCGTCATTTGCCTCAACGGCCATGTCTGCTGTTCCGGCAAGCCTGAGGATGTGTCTCAACACGCCTCTTATGTGCGCATCTTCGGACCGCAGGCTGCAACGGCGCTTGGCGTCTACCGCCATCACCACGATCATCAGCATGGCTTGACCGGCGAACCTAAGCCGCTCGTCGAACCGGCGACGTCAACGCCAACGCCGGGGCGAGGCATCTGAGTGATCGCCGGACTTGATCCATTCATTTGGCGCGCCTTCTTCGCGGCGGTCGGATTGGCAATCATCGCCGCGCCGCTTGGCTGCATCATCGTCTGGCGGCGCATGTCGTACGTCGGCGAAACGCTATCGCAGGCGAGCCTGCTCGGTGTCGCGCTGGGGGTTGTTGCCGATATCAACCTGACGCTCGCCGTCATAATGGCGGCCATTGCCGCTGCCGGTGTGCTGACGTTGCTCGGACGGCAGAAAACGGTGCCGCTCGATTCAGCGCTCGGGCTCACCCACCACGCAACGCTCGCGCTCGGCATCGCAGCGATTTCGCTCGTCAAAGGCCCTGGCATCGACCTGATGAGTTACCTTTTCGGCGATGTTTTCGCTGTGACATCGAGCGACCTCGTCTGGATTTACGTCGGCGGCGCTGCCGTCATGGCCGTAACGCTCTATCTCTGGAAGCCGCTCGTTCGTCTGTCCCTGCACGAAGACCTCGCCACTGCAGAGGGCATCAACCCGCGCGTGTCCCGCGCAGCTTTCGACCTTTTGCTGGCCGTCCTCATCGCGGTCGCCATGAAAATCGTTGGCGTTCTGCTCGTCATGGCGTTTCTTGTCGTTCCCGCCGTTGCCGCCCGGCCACTATCCACAACCCCTGAGCGGATGGCCTTCGTGGCCGGCGCGATAGCTATTTTGGGCGTAATCCTGGGCCTTTGGCTGTCATTATCGAGTGACGTTCCCGGCGGCCCTTCAATCGTCATAGCGCTGTGCACAATCGCGGCCATATCGCTTCTGGCGGGAAGCGCGAGAGGGCGCTAGAACTCGGGACCCCAGGAGCGGGACCAGGGATGGGAAAGGCAGTTCGATGTTGCATCGCGACAGCATCACGATGAAACCGCGCCACAAGACCACGGCGGTGGCGGTTGGCGGCGTGCAGGTCGGCGGCGGCGCGCCGGTTGTCGTGCAATCGATGACCAATACCGACACGGCCGACGTCGCCTCAACTGTGAAGCAGGTCGCAGACCTGGCGCGCGCCGGCTCGGAACTCGTCCGTATCACAGTCGATCGCGACGAAGCTGCAAAGGCCGTCCCGCACATTCGCGATCAGCTGCGCAAGCGCGGCGTCACCGTTCCGCTCGTCGGTGACTTCCATTACATCGGCCACAAGCTTTTGGGCGAAAACCCCGATTGCGCCGAGGCGCTTGACAAGTATCGCATCAATCCCGGCAACGTCGGTTTCAAGGACAAGAAAGACAAGCAGTTCGGCGCCATCATCGATATGGCGATGAAACACAACAAGCCGGTCCGCATCGGCGTCAACTGGGGCTCGCTCGACGCTGAGCTGTTGACGCATTTGATGGACGAGAACGCGAAGTCCGCCGACCCGATGCCGGCGCGCAGCGTCATGCATGAAGCGATGGTGCAGTCGGCGCTGATGTCTGCGCAGCGCGCCGAGGAGATGGGCCTTAACGCCAACAAGATCATCGTCTCAGGCAAGGTCTCGTCGATCCAGGATCTCTTGGCGGTCTACGCCATGCTCGCCGACCGCAGCCACTACGCGCTGCACCTCGGTCTGACCGAAGCAGGAATGGGCTCGAAGGGCATCGTCGCTTCGTCCGCAGCCCTCGGCATTCTTTTGCAGCAAGGCATCGGCGATACCATCCGCTTTTCGCTAACGCCGGAGCCCGGCGGTGATCGCACGCAGGAAGTCCGCGCCGCTCAGGAACTGCTGCAAACGATGGGCTTGCGCTCGTTCGTGCCGGTCGTGGCAGCGTGCCCCGGCTGCGGCCGCACCACGTCGACCGTCTTCCAGGAACTCGCGCGCGACATCCAGGATATGATCCGCGATCGCATGCCGGACTGGAAGACGCAGTACCCCGGCGTCGAAACGCTGAACTTCGCTGTGATGGGCTGCATCGTGAACGGCCCTGGCGAGAGCAAACACGCCGACGTCGGCATCTCACTGCCGGGCACGGGAGAAAGCCCTGCCGCCCCCGTCTTCATCGACGGCAAAAAGGCCATGACGCTCCGCGGCCCGAACATCGCCGGTGACTTCAAGGCCATCGTCGAGGACTATATCTCCCGCCGTTTCGGCGCGAGCGCCATTGCCGGTGGCGAGGCCGCCGAATAGCTGCCCTTCCGATTAAGCAAGAAGGGACTATTTCTTAAGTAATTCTTGGAAAAACGCCGTCCAGATGCGGCGTTTGCGACGTTGCTGCGCTCGCATTGCGGTCGGTCAATGATGTATCGAAGCGGATGATTACCACCGCCGCCCAGGGACCCTCCGCCTTGTGGAGGCGTTGCTGATGGATGCATGCGCATCCGCCATCAAGGATATTGCAGAGAATGAGCGAAGGAATAAGCACGCTCGAGCGCCACATCGTGATTGGCGCAGGCCCCGTAGGTTTAGCGATGGCTGCGGCCTTGAAGCACCGCGGCATTCCTTTCGATCTGGTCGACGCGGAGTCGGGTGTCGGCGGCAACTGGCTGCACGGCGTCTATCGCAACGCCCACATCGTTTCGTCCAAGAAGGCGACGGAATACACCGACTACCCGATGCCCGATGACTTCCCCGATTTTCCGTCGGCCGATCAGATGCTCTCCTATCTGACGGCGTTCGCGAAGGATCGCGGTCTGCTTGCGAATGCCGAATTCAACAAGAAGGTCGTTCGCGCTGAACCCGATGGCGCCGGTCATTGGACCGTGAAGTTCGCCGACGGCGAGGAGCGCACATACAAAGGCGTCGTCGTCTGCAACGGTCATCATTGGGATAAGCGCTATCCCACATTCCGCGGCACCTTCACGGGAGAGTTGCTGCACTCGAAGGATTACGTCGCGCCGCACCAGTTCGATGACAAGCGCGTGCTCGTTATCGGCGGCGGCAACTCCGGCGTAGATATGGCTGTCGATGCCGGACGCTTCGGCAAGTCGTGCGATATCAGTCTTCAGTCGGGTTATTGGTATTTGCCGAAAACGTTTCTCGGCCGTCCGCTGACCGACCTTCCGATCTGGGGCCTGCCGATCTTCGTTCAGCGCGCGATATTGAAATCGATCATCGCCTTCAGCATCGGCGATTATCGCCGCTACGGTTTGCAACGTCCCAAACACAAGATCTTCGAGCGCCATCCCGCATTCGGAACGGATCTCTTGAATGCCATTCGTTTGGGCCGCGTGAAGCCGCGACCGGCCATCGACCACGTGGATGGCGAAACCGTTTCCTTCGTCGATGGTACGACCGGCAC
>JAFECH010000393.1 GCA_018242255.1 Pseudomonadota bacterium
GAAGCGGTGCGAACGGCTCCGCCTGCGCGCATTCAGGCCATCGACGTCAGCCGCCGGGCTCTGCACGACGAAGGCAGCGTGCTGCTCAAAGAAAAGCTGTTACCGCGCATCGTTGTCGATGAAGATACAGCGCGGCGGCTCTTCACGCTCGTCTGTTCCCTGCACTGGAAGGGATGAGCTGAACGCTCATTTGTGAGCGAGCAGATACCAAGAGGGCTGCTGGCCGACACCTTTGATCTCGATATTGCCGCGGGGCTCCAAAACGAATGTGCTCTGCAGCGCATCCGCACACGTCGGACAGATGGCGATGAAGCCCGGCGTACTCGATTGTTCGAGACGGCTCGCAAGATTGACCGGATCACCCCAGACATCATAGCTGAATTTATTCTTGCCGATGATGCCTGCCATCATCGGGCCTGATGCCATGCCGACGCGAACGCTGATCGGAATATTTTCTTCGCTGCTGATGCGTTTGACGGCCGCGACGACGTCAAGCGCTGTTGCAGCAAGCGCTTCGAGATGATCTTTGCGGGGAACGGGGACGCCCGAGGCGACCATGTAAGCATCGCCGATGGTTTTGATTTTTTCGACACCGTGATGGTCCGAGATTTCGTCGAAAGCGCTGACCAGGCGGTTAAGAAGCGCGACTGTCTTTTCGGGGCCAAGTCCGCGCGCCATACCAACGAATCCGGTGATGTCGGCAAACAGCACCGACGCTTCGGAAAAACCGTCGGCGATCGTTTCTCCCGGCGCTTCCTTGAGGCGCTCGACCACACTATCCGGCAGCACATTTCGCAGCACCGTCTCGGTTTCTGCCTTGGCACGTTCGAACAGACTGAATGCATAATAGACGCAGGCGGCGATCAATCCGAACGTCGTCACGGCGGCCTGGACGTAGAGCGAATTGATCGTTTTATCGTCGGCGTGAAACTGGGCCGCTTCCATCGGAAACGAAAACCAAACGAACAGGTGCAGGATCAGCGCCAGCCAGACGATGCCTATGATGATGAAGAAGCGCCGTGCTTCAAAAATCACAAACGGCGCGGCGGCAGCGATAACGTATTGCAGCGGTGCTCCGCCCATTCGGCCGAAAAAAGCCGTGAAGCCGACGAGGGCGGAAAATTCAGCGACGACCAACAGAAGTCCGCCCGCGATCTCATTGTAGCGGTGCATGAACGGCACGAGGGCGACGATCAGCGCGACGCCCAAGTTGATGTAGACGGCGGGTTGCATCTCTTTCACGCCGGAGGCCCACAGCTGGACCGCATAGATGCACGTCGTGACGACAACGAGCGCGGAAAAGACGTTGACGATCTTCAGCCGGCGCTGGATGTCCGGCGGATAGCCTTTGATGCCGAAATTGGAAATCCGGCGAATAAAACCGCGGATACCATCGAAGACGGTTTTTACCCACCCAACTGCCAGCGTAGGCAGGACACGCCGCTTTGGCCGATCAATGATCGTCATGTGCTTGGTCCGGCGATTGCGGCAAGACGATCAGTCTCTGTCGTCGAGGCGGCCGATGCCGCTCAATGCCGCGATGTTGCAAATGACCTGTTGGCCTCGACGCTCGATGGCGCCTTCCTGTTCGAGCATACCCAACGCGGCGTTGACCTTCGGACGGCTGGCGCCGACGAGCAGAGCGAGTTCGCTTTGAGAGATAGGGAGGGCGAGCGAAAGCTTTTCGGCTTTCCCGCTTGGGTCCTTCTGGCGGATGGAAGCTAGGAAAAATCGCGCAAGGCGAGCTTCGATCGGATGCAGAGCGATTGCTTCCAATTGTTCGTCGGCATCGCGCAAGCGGCCTGCAAGGAAGCGGACAGCGGCCTCGCCGACCGAGGGCTGCGTTCCGAGCAAGCGGACGAACGCGGCTTTCGACAGAATCAATGTCTCGACCTTGTTGACGGCCGTGGCGTCGGCGGAACGGGGGAGGCCGTCGAAGACCGCCAGCTCGCCGAAGATCGAGGGCGCCTCGACATGCGCGAACGACAGTTCGCGGCCATCGGAGGTCAGGACCGACAGCCGGACGCGGCCCTTGGTGACGATATGAAGCTCGGAACCTGCCTGGCCGCGCGAAAAGATGATCTGGCCAGGCTCATAGGCAGAATCGCGAAGCTCTGCCGCGACAGCCTTTCGGCTCGGCTCGTCGAGCGTGCCGAAAAGCGGCGTCTTTGCAAGTACGTCGGCGGGTTCTGGTTTTAGAGCCATTGAGGCCATCAAATCTGGGAAGGATCAGGCTATTCATGCCCTGTTTTGTTGCCGCCTGCAACGCGTGCCGGGGCTTGCAAAGGCTGTGCGGGCAGCCTCATTGTTCATCGTCTGTGTGTCGCCTTTATTCTATCGCCTGTGGTCACCGTTATGATAACCACGCTCATGAGCAGTTTATTGCCCGTCTTTGCCCGGTCCGGCGCGCCCGGACGAGAAACGCTGCGGCGCACACTTTCGCGCGAGCGATCGGAAACGAACGCCGGGATCGTGCGGCCGCAGCTTGTGCTGGCCAGCGCCAGTCCACGCAGGGTGACACTCCTGTCGCAAGTCGGGGTGACGCCGGACGCGCTTCGCCCCGCCTCCATCGACGAAACCCCGAAGCGTGGGGAAATGCCACGCGCATTGGTCTCGCGGCTGGCCCGCGCCAAGGCGGAAGTGGCGCGAACGCAAATTGCCAATGATCCAGAGCTTGCTGGTGCCTACATCCTGGCCGCCGATACGGTCGTTGCGATGGGCCGCAAGATCCTGATGAAGCCGACGCACATCGAAGAGGCGATGGCGTCGCTACAACTTCTTTCCGGCCGCACGCATAAGGTTCAGACCTGCATTTGCCTGATTACGCCGGATGATCGTGTGCGGACGAAGATCGTCGATACACGGGTGCGCTTCCGCTACATCGCCAAGGCCGAATTGGAATCCTACATCGCGTCGCGCGAATGGCGCGGGAAGGCCGGCGGATACGCGATCCAGGGTTTGGCCGGGTGCTTTGTGCAGCGGTTGATCGGCTCATATACGAACGTGGTCGGCCTGCCCTTGACGGAAGTCGTGGGGCTTCTCAACTCCGAGAAGTTCCCGATCCAGTACAACTGGCTGAAATACGCCGAAGTCGACCGCGATTGAGTTTCGTTATGTCTGCTACCCCGTCCGGTGCGAAGCCGCTCAGGTGCCCGATTTGCGGCAAGGAGGCTGCGGAGGCCTATCGCCCGTTCTGCTCCAAGCGCTGCGCAGATATTGACCTCGCGCGCTGGTTTACGGGCAGCTACGCCATCGCCGGACGTGACGACGACGATGGCGACAACGCGACGCCGTCCGAGAATGACAAGCGTTCCGGGGACGAAGACGACGGCGGGTGAAAAAGCCGTACGAGAGGCGCTTGCATACCGCTAATCGCCCCCCTATAAGAACCGCCTACTTCGTTCGGGGCTCTGCGCCGCGGAGGCAGGCCCAGGTAGCTCAGTTGGTAGAGCATGCGACTGAAAATCGCAGTGTCGGCAGTTCAATTCTGCCCCTGGGCACCATTGCCCATCATCCCAGCTGAACTTTCTCAATAAATTCGTCGGTTGCGAGCGTGACTGCGCTTTGAAACCTTGGCCAGCCATTTTTTGCATCCTAATGCGGCAGCGGCTGCTCAATGCGCGTCAGCTCGACCGTTGCCGAATTCTTGGGGCAGCCGACACGCGAGATGATTTGCTGCGGGCGGTTATCGCCGGGCAGGCGAAGAAAAACCCGCCGGGAGGAGCGGCGGGTTTTTTTAAGGCAAGCGAGGATCGGTTATCGGCCGTGGTTAGTGAGGGATCTGCTCGTATTCGAGGTGAACGAGCGAGTCGTCATGCCCGCGAGAGGCCGAGGCATCAACATCCGGCTGAGCCGAGTTACCGTACTGCTGCAGTTCCTGCTGGATGATCGAAGCATCAGAACCGTTTTCTGCACCCGAGTAGCTCGGGACAGCGCGGTCGCTGATCTGCTGGTTCACGACATCGGGAAGCGATTCAGCGTTTGCGGGGACGCCGTATAGAGCGAATGCGCCGGCGACGACTGCGAGCGAAAAGATCTTGTGCATTGACATAGCCATTACTCCCAAAGAGCTTGATTTATTTTCCGCTGCTTTCGGGTCTTGTTGGCTCGTGAGCAGCTGTCAGACAATTTGGTCCGCTCACGTTTCCTTCGCTATCGCACAAAGGTTCGCAAAATGGCGACGTTGGGATGAGCACAGGAGACTATCGTTTCTGAATGTTATACCTGGGTATATTGCATCAACTGCACGCGTGCTGATTATCCTTTCAGGTGCCCAGTAATGGCGCGGGATGTCTTCAATTAGAGATGTCGATTTTTGAATTTAGCGGCTGCTGCTGATCAATCCTGTTTCTCGGTCTCATCGTCGTTCGTGCTAATTCGCAATGGCCTCGGCGAATATGAAAGAACGTTGCTTTTTGCCCTACTAGGTTCGTCGCACTTCGGATCGGCGGCATGTTCGATGATGTCCGCTGATTTGCCCTGCATCTCGATTGGAGTGTAGTTTCATGAATGAACTCTCGCGCAGAAATGTTCTCGCGATCGCAGCTGCGACCGGCACGTTGGCGTCTTCTGTCTCGGCACGTGCCGCAACGTTTGGAAATCCCGACGAGCCGGCGGAAGGTGCAATCAACGCCAATCCAGGTGGGTTGTCGGATCCGGGACCCAAGAACCCGATTATCAATAGTCAGTTTCCGTCTTTCGAAAGTCCGCCGCCAACGGATGTCGGCGGCATGCCGCTCTTCTGGGGATCGTTCAACAATGCACAGAAGCGCATCCAGAATGGAGGATGGGCTCGACAGTTGACGCAGGCTGACTTCGCCATTTCCGAGGCGGTGTCTGGCGTGAATATGCGGCTTGGACCGGGCGGCGTTCGCGAGATGCACTGGCACTTGGCCGCCGAGTGGGCGATCATGACGAATGGCCGCTGCCGCGTGACCGTTCTGGACCCGGACGGTCATGCCTATGTCGATGACGTCGGCCCTGGTGATCTCTGGTATTTCCCGGCTGGCTTTCCGCACTCGCTGCAAGGCTTGGGACCGGATGGGGCAGAGTTCGTTCTGGTCTTCGACGAAGGTAAGCAATCGGAATACAGCACGCTGCTCGTGACCGATTGGCTCGCGCATACGCCGCCCGACGTTCTGGCCGCGAACTTCGGCGTGCCCAAAGATGTCTTCAAGAACATCCCGCTGCACGATCTCTGGATCTTCCAGGGCAAGGAGCCGGGGCCGCTTGCTGTCGATCAGGCGGCTGTCGCGTCGGGTGGGACGCCTCCCAATCCTTTTACCTTCAAGCTTGGATCATCAAAGCCGGTTAAGGCCAACCCTTCGGGGGAGCTGCGCATGGCTGACAGCTCGATCTTCAAAGCGTCGAAGACTATTGCAGCTGCGATGGAGGTCCTAAAGCCGGGTGCTGTGCGTGAAATGCATTGGCATCCCAACGCGGACGAATGGCAGTACTGGATGGAAGGCGAGGGCCGCATGACGGTGTTCGATGCGGGACCGCATGCCGTCACGGCGGACTTCCGGCCTGGCGATGTCGGGTACGTCAAGAAAAGCCAAGGTCATGTCATTCAGAACGTCGGCAAAACGGACCTCAAGTTCGTTGCGGTCTTCAAAGTTCCTGATTATCAGGAGATCAGCCTGTCTGACTGGCTGACCCATACGCCGCCGGCGCTTGTGGCGCAGCATCTCAACATCGACGTCGCCGACATTGCGAAATTTCCAAGCGATGCGCCGGGGATTTTACCGGGCAAGGTGCCGGGTTAACGCCCGGCGTCCGGCCCCAGCCGCATATACCGTCTGTTTTGTTGCTCTCTCGTTGCTCTATGGGCGTTTTTGCAGCACCGTCGGGCATCGCGAGGGCTTATGATCGGCGGCGGCCAAAGGCCCATGTCGTTGGCGTGACGCAAATCAAACGTGCATAAATTTGTTCTGTTATAGAATTTTTATTCGCGCCGCGTGATGCTGGGCCTTGAGACTATGCTGGCGTGCGTCATATTTCGAAAGGCCACATAGTGAAGTGCCGAATGTTTCGGTCCTGTTCCAACAAGGAGCAGTCGGTCCAGTGAGTAGCAAGGCCGTGTACCCGTGAGACGTGTCGTCTATCCAATACTGGCAATCGTAGCAGTCATTCCGGCAGCCGGGCGAGCCGATGCCATCGCGGACTGCAATGACGGCGCCAATCTGACCCGGCAAATTCGCGGCTGCACGAAGGTGATCGGGCGCACGATGCTCGGCGATCCGCTGTCGACAGCTTATATGAACCGCGGCATTGCTTACGCCCAGCAGCATCAGCTGAAGAAGGCCATTGCGGACTTCACATCGTCGATCGACGCCAACGGGGACAACAATTTCGCGTATTACAATCGCGGAAATGTCTACCTCGATTTGGGTAAGCCCGATAAGGCGATTTCCGATTATTCACGCGCCATCGAGTTGGCGCCGGACATGTCTCCTGCATTCCTCAATCGGGGCCTTGCCAATGAAATGATCGGTGACCGGACGGCCAGCATTTCCGACTTTCGGTCTTGCCTGGCTCTGGAGCCGACGCTTTATGCAGCGGCTGAAGGACTGAAGCGTCTTGGAGCGAGTGCAATCAGTAGCCCGCAGGCTGGCGCCGACGCCGGAGAGTAGACTTAAAGCATTGATATTTCATATTTTTACTGCTGTTACAAACAATTACAAACCGTTACGCTGATCGCATATGTGGCGAACGAACGGTCGCTAGAACTCCTGACGTACCGCAGACAGTCGGCATTGCAGGAGGTTGGACATGCTGGGCGCTTCTCAGGTCATCGGAGCTAATTCCCACGGGGCACATATTGCGGCCTCAGCTGCCAGTTCCTCAGCCGACACCGCCGACCGCTTCGAACGCGGGACGATTCGCCGTATCGAGGCTAAAGAACATGTCTTCTGCGACGGCGATCCGCGGACCCATGTTTTCCGCATCGAAGAAGGCGTGATTGCCCTTTCGAAGCTGCTTGGCGATGGCCGGCGGCAGATCATCGAGTTCGCTTATCCCGGCGACTACATCGGTCTGGGAACGCTGCGGGAGCACATTTTTGATGCCCAGGCGACGTGCCCGGCGAAAGTGCGGTGCCTGTCGGCAGCGGCTCTGGAGCAGGAAGCGTCTCGCGACGCCGGGTTGGCTCTGAGGCTCTATAAGGCTGTCTCTGCCGAGCTTGCGGCCGCACGCAGCCTGCTTGTGTCGGTCGGTCAGCAGAGCGCGATGGAGCGGTTGGCGGGTTTCCTCCTCAGCCTGTCCGCACGGGCGTCCGATGCCGAAGAGAACGTCGTCAAGCTGCCGATGCGCCGGTCGGATATTGCAGATCTCTTGGGTCTCACGATCGAGACGGTCAGCCGGACGATCACGAAGCTGCGGACGATGCATGTCATTGATGTCGTCCGCGGCACGGAAGTTCACATCCTGGATAGCGATCGCTTGGCGGAGCTCGCCGGTCAGTAAAAACCTCAGGGTCCCCGAGGCTCCGTCTGCGACGCGTTCGAGGCGGCGGAGTCGTTCAGTTTGACCGCTGTTTCTGCAGTCTTGGCATGGGGCGATTTGAGGTTGCGAATGAGGGATCCCATCAGCGGGAGCAAGACCGAGCTGATCAATACCTCGCTGGCAGGATAGATATAGGCGCTCGGCCCCATGGCCGGGCTTCCGACATTCTGCTCAAGGGCCGAGACCGCTGATCTTCGCATTTCCTGGGCGACTGCATATTCGCGTCCAGGGCGTTGAAGCATCGCGATGACCGCTACGAGGCTTGCCAGAAGGCAGCCGAGGACGCCGACCAAAGCAGCGGCACCGATTCGGCCGAGGCTCTCCTCCAACAGCCAGTACAGCGCCAAGCCTATGATCGCTAGTCCGAGGACAGCAAGAATGCCGGCGAGTCCGTACAGGGTGCCCTTGCGCAAAGCATATCGGACGTAGCTGTCGGCAACGACGGCGTCGGCCGTAGTCAGCTTATCGAGGTCGCGGGCAAGACTTGGCAGGTCCACGAGAGGTCCGTGTGAATGTGAGAGTTTGCTTTCGCTCTGACTACATCAGAACGGTTTATAAGAAACGAACGGTCGTTAAAACCCCGGGCCGC